>JBBIOQ010000118.1:0-11446 GCA_037443285.1 Sphingobacteriales bacterium
CTTAAGCCGCCACTATTGTTGGAAAAATCAACATAACCAGAAGTGCCATTCAACTGAATCAGGTATTTATTTCCGGCACCAATACCCAAAGTACCAATGCCACCTGTTTGCATAATATTCGCTGCGCCAACTCCGCCACCACCCAATGCAATTCCCATTTTCAACCGATAAGAGGCATTACCTATCCGCAAGTCACCCTCTCCATTTATCAGGTCCCAATTATCTCCTCCTTTAATGTCAAGTTTTGTGGCGGGAGTAGTAGTACCTATTCCAACGTTTTGGCTACTACACGGCGAGGAGCACAAAATGATCACCACAAGACTGACCACTGAATTACGCATACACATTCATATATTATACTTCCAAATTAGTTGATAAAATTCTAATGTATCACCTGCGAAAGGTAGATTTTGGCAAGCCATAGCCTGCACGGCACAATGGAACTGCTACCTTTATCCCATGCAAAACATACGCCATCTCAGCAAAGACGAACTCACCCAATGGTTAACCGGCAAAGGCCTGCAACCATTTCGTGCCCGGCAGGTATGGGAATGGCTGTGGACCAAACAGGCGCACAGTTTTGCCGATATGACCAACCTGAGCAAGGAATTGCGCCAGCAACTGGGCGAACACTTTTCGCTTCCCGCACTTACCATCGATGAAACACAATACAGCAGTGATGGAACAATCAAGAGCCGCTTCAAAACATGGGACGGCCACGCAGTGGAAGGTGTGTTGATTCCTACTGATGAACGAAAAACGGCTTGTGTTTCTTCGCAAATAGGTTGCTCGCTGAGCTGTAAATTTTGTGCTACAGGCTACATCGAAAAAAAGCGCAACCTCACTTTTGATGAGATCTACGATGAAGTGGTGCTCATCAACCAGCAGAGCATGCGGGTGTACGATAAGAAACTCACCAATATTGTATTTATGGGCATGGGCGAGCCATTGCTCAACTACAACAATGTGCTAAAAGCTATTGAACGGATTTCTGCAGAAGATGGATTGGGCATGAGCCCACGGCGTATTACAGTGAGCACTGCCGGCGTAGCCAAAATGATTAGGAAATTAGGCGATGACGAAGTACGATTTAAACTGGCGCTGAGTTTGCATGCCCCCACCGATGCCAAGCGCCATGAAATAATGCCCATCAACGATACCAACAACATCAAGGAATTGGTGGAAGCATTGAATTATTTCTATGCAAAAACAAAGAATGAGATTACGCTGGAATACATCCTTTTTGATGAATTCAACGACAGTGTGAAAGATGCGGAGGAACTGGTGAAAGTATACCGGCAAATTCCGGCTGACCTCGTGAATATTATAGAATACAATCCTATTGATTTTGCCCGCTTCCGAAAACCTACGGAAGAAAAGATCGCCGCATTTATGGCCCACCTGGAAAAGCACGGAGTCAATGCCAGGCTGCGCCGCAGCAGGGGCAAAGACATTGATGCCGCCTGCGGACAACTGGCGAACAAATAATCATTGCATAAAAAAAGAGTGATGGCTTTCGCTCATCACTCTGTGCTTTTTTGTCGGGGAGACAGGATTCGAACCTGCGACCCCTTGGTCCCAAACCAAGTGCGCTACCGGCCTGCGCTACTCCCCGAACTATCTTTTGGTATTCCTCAAGCCTTCAAATCACCGCTGAAGCTTCGAATCATGCCAAGCATCATCTTGCTCATTTGTTCATAACGAGCGTAGAAGCTTTCAAATGTAGCCTAATCAATCCAGGTCATTTCCTTGCCCAGTTCCATTAAGGCTACGCAGCTGTTGATATTTCCCCTGGCAATTGTCAGGAAATGCTTTTTCTCAGGATGCGTCATTCTTGCAGTGCTTTCTGCAAGGTTGATTACCGTTCCCATGCTGGCCTCTTTCCACTGGCTGGCGAAGTCAGCATTCAAATCAGGATGCTGATACAGGTATTTCAAAACATCAATATTCTGTGCCTTGGTTACCTGGTAAACTTCAAGTTTTTCAAAATCAAACATGCGTGTGTTTAAATGAGGAGCAATATTTCACCATTTTTTCGAAAGTAACAATTGACTTTCAATAAAATACAACTCCAGTCCAACCAATTAAGTCTGTTTTCTCCATCCAACATTTTGCTTTGGGCAATCCTGCTGAACCAAAATCTGCGGTGAGGGAGGGATTCGAACCCTCGGTACAGGCTATTACCCGTACGACGGTTTAGCAAACCGTTGATTTCAGCCACTCATCCACCTCACCGGCCGAACCTCTTATTTCAAGAGGGGCAGCAAAAATAGGTATTTATGGTTTTGATCAAAATCAATTTTAATTCCTCTCCCTCCACTCCAGAATTGCGGTTGTTGGCAATTCAAAAATATCTCGATAGGTGCCAATTTGCAGAAAAGAAGAATCATTCAAATCTGCCGCAAATTCTGTTCGTGTGATTACATAAACCTTGTCAATGCTGTCTGCCGGCAGGTTCCTGCAATAATTTTCGATGTCGGCAGCGCTCTTGAAAATCTTTACGGTGAAGGAATCGGATGATGCATTGAAATTGAAAGCAGGATTATAATCCTTGTAGGCAACCACCATGTTTTTGCCCTTACTCAATAGTGGCTGAAAGTGCGTTACAGGATTTTTTCGGTACACAACGGGGTATGCAACACCTGTGAAGTACAGGTTGAAAATAAAATATCCAGCCACCAACAACAGGATGGCTTTTGAATACGAGGATGCCACCGACCTAAAAGCGGCCAGCACGGCACACGGCAGTATCGCAAGTCCAATGGCCCACCAGCGCAGTGGGGCAAGTTCTGGCTCCATTTGCAGCGCAATGAATCCGGCAACAGGCAATGCAACACCAATTGATAGCAAAATCCACCAGGAATATTTCGGAATCCGGGTTTTCCTTTCATAACAATCATTCAGAAAAACGGCCACTACCAATGCTGCAAAAGGATAGCAAGGCATGGGATAGTTGGGAAGTTTTGTTTTGCTTAAACTGAAGAAAACGATGTAGACTGCTGCAACAATTGAAGCAAACAGAACCAGGTTGTTTTTCCAACCCGTTCTTAAACTTTTGATTACCGGAACAATAGCTACTGAAAATGGCAACATGCCAATCATCACAATAATTGGGGTGATGATAAACGGGCCACCATGTCCTTCCATTTTTCCGGAGAATCGCTGGAGATTATGTTCCAGAAAGAACCCTTGCGTAAAGGCACCATCCGTTGCCTTATGCACCCAAACATACCATGGCACTGCAACAGCAACATACACGCATGCAGCTATTAATACCCTCCAGTCGCCAAATACCCACCATTTCTTTTGAAAGATGATGAGGAGCACCATAGCCATTCCCGGCAAACCCAATGCCACAGGCCCTTTGGCCAGGGTGGCAATACCTAACGAGACAGCCGTGAGTAGTAGCCAAATCCATTTCCTTTCTTCCAAATAGGCAAAGCCTGAAAACAAACCTAGTGTTGTGAAAAATATTAAAAACGGATCGGGTACTGCCAGCCTGAATTCAAAAATGAAATGCGTGGAAATGGCAAGTACCAATGCGGTGAAAAATGCAGTGGCCACTCCCAAAAACCTCTTCACAAAATAGAAACTGATAGCAATGGTTCCGATTCCCATGAAGGCGCTGAACAATCGGGCCTGCCACTCGCCTACTCCAAACAACGTGTAGCTGAGGGCCATGAACCAATAATGCAGCGGTGGTTTATCGGTGCGTAGTTCGCCGTTGAAAGTGGGTACTATCCAATTGCCATGGTACCACATTTCACGGGCACATTGCGCATTCTTTGCCTCATCCAGAATGTATACAGGTGTAGCGCCAATTCTGAAAAAAAACACTATTGCCGTGAGGCCAATTAGCCAGCCAAACAACCTGCTGAACTTTTTTTCATCAGTATTTAAATCCAGATTCCCCGCCATGATTTTTTAGAAACGCGGGCAAAGTACCGCATTTTTCGTGCTGTTGTCGCGGTCGGAGAAGTTGATATAAGAGATTGATAATTCAAAGCCACCCCTACCCTGGCTTGCTGTGCGCAATGCCGAGGTGTTAATGTCGTAGCTGAATGCTACGGAAAATGGGCGAAAATCGAGTTTCACGACAGGAATGATTGCATCCTTCCAACGCATGAAGGCGCCCACATGAAAATTGTATTGTGATTCAGTTAAATCATACCCGGCAAGAGCAAAACCAACCATTCCACCAACCAGCGTTTCAGTATAGCTACCCTGCTTATTGTAATCGGCCTGTAAATTCAGATATGTTTGGGAAGTGATACCGAAATGAACGCCGGCAGAGTACACCCATTTTGGATTCAGTTCAATGGAAGGGTTGTGGTAGAATGAATTGTTGGGCCTGTTGAAATGATGATAGGCCACGCCAATAAAATAGTTGTCGTATTCACTCTCGCCAATAGATGAATTGAACGACATGCCCACACTTGCATCTGCATAACTCTTATTGTAATTCACCACTGATTCATTGATATCCAACGCAGCATTATAACCCGAACCATCATATTGGCTGTTGGTAGTTATTTTGCTCCTGTCGATAGAGCGTTGCACCCAACCTCCCATAAATCCCATCGACAGATAAGTATTCTTATTACCGCTGAGCGACTTATGGTAATTCACGGCAGGCAGCACATGTGTTGTTTTGAAATCGGTGGAGCCTGCTATATCATACATAAGTTGTCCACCTACGGTAATAAAATCATTAGCGCCACCAATTGGCATCTTGTACTCACCGTTAAAGCTGCCTGTTCTGTAAGGAACGGTTACGCTGCCCCATTGAGTGCGATACACACCCTGCATGCGCACATCCCCTTCGAAGATGCCTGCCAGCGCAGGATTGCGCCAAAGCGGTGCCTCGAAAAATTGTGATAAATGAATATCCTGGCTGGTTGCCATGAAAGGCAAACAACTCATCACTGCCACCAATATGTGTAACAATCTATTCATCACAATGCATTTTAGTTTTACCTACATCAACTGTCATTCGTTCTTTCCATATTATTCATGGTCATGGTTATTGTAGTAAAGTCACGTTTCCTTTTATTGTAAATGTTTCATTGTTTCCGCAAAGCACTTCCATAATGTAAACGAACACATCTGCAGTCATCACCTGCCCGCGGTACGAGCCATTCCATCCTGCTGTTGGATCGTTCAATGAAAAATCTTTCCGCTCATACATCAATTCACCCCACCTGTTGAAAATGGTCATCCGCTTGATACGTGTAACACCTCTTCCGCGGGGATAGAAAATGTCGTTTTGACCATCACCATTTGGTGAGAATGTATTGGGAATGAAAATATTTTCGCCTGTGCAGGTAGGTTCAACCGAAACAATGTCCTCTGCTTTGCAGCCGCCATCATTGAATACATCGGCCGTATATTTTAAACGCTGCGTAATGGTGGCTAGCGGTTGCGGGCAAGTAGAACAACTCAGATTGGTAACCGGGCTCCACCGCCACTTTGTAACGTCGGGCGATGCTTTCGTATTAAGTTGAACTATAGTGCCAAGTTCAGCTTTTACAAATGATTGCAGGATATCAAGTTGGGGAATTGGATATACTACAATGGGTACCGAACCCGAGTCGGTAAAGCATCGCAATGAATCAGTACCAATGACTCTGTAGTTAGTGGTAACCTGCGGCGTGGCCACCGGGTTTGCAATATTTGGATTGCTCAGCCCTGTTGATGGGCTCCAACGCAGGATTTCAAATCCTTTCGAAACAAGTTGAACTTTTTCGCCAACACAAATAGTGTCGCCAAGGCCCACCGAAAGTTTGCCCGGCTGTTTCACCCTTATCAACACTGTATCTGTAGAAATACAACCATTGACATCGGCACCGGTAACACGATAAATAGTATTTCGAACGGGATTAGCTAGTGGTGTTGCGCAATTGAGGCAGCTTAGGGTTGGCTGCGGATCCCAACTGTAACTTACTGCTCCTGCCGCGTTTAGCCTAACAGACTGACCAAGGCATAAATATGGGTTAGGAGTAGCGGTAATTCTTGGAGTGTCATTTACTGCAAGCGGTTTCACCGCAAGGCCAGTACAACCATAATTATTTGTTGCCAATAACGAAACACTATAGGCGCCGGGCGTTTTGTACAGAACAGGCACGGGCACAAGCCTGGTAGATGACAATCCATTACCAAAATTCCATTGATAAGTAACAATGCTCGAATCAGGATTAAGAAGGTACCCGGTAAAGTTTACCGTGGCGGGCACACAAACTGCTGAGTCACGGGTATAATCAATTTTTGGAGAAGCGGCTATGAGAATAGGTGCATCAAGAGTGTCGGTGGTATAACAGCTATTGGCTGTCCAGACTTCCAGCGTAACGGTATATCGCCCGGGTGTTTTATAGGTGTGTTTCGGATTGGCAATGGTCGATTCGGCCCCATCGCCAAAACGCCAGCGATAACGAACTATTACATCGGTTGTGATAGAAGAATCAAAAAATGAAATAGAAGCTGAATCGCAATAGTATGCAGTCTTTATGGATTGTATAAGCGCCTTCGCGCCAAAAATCCTGATTGTATCAGGACCGTTAACAGGCAATTTACAGCCGAGTCCATCTTCGAGAATAAGCCGGGGAACATATTTGCCGGGAACAAGGTAAGTGTGCGTTGCCATTGAATCGAGCGTTACATCAGAAGTGCCATCGCTAAAGTCCCAAGTGTAATATTTTGTATTGATGGCATTACTCTTAAAATCAACTTTCATGGGTGGACAATTTGCCAATGGGGCATAAGTGAACACTCCCGATGGACCCTGGATCTTCACCTGGTGAATAGCAGAGTCAGTGCATCCGCCATTGCCTGTCACTTTTAGCTTCACATTAAAAATGCCAGGTGAAGTATAAGTGTGGCTTGGATTATATAGTGTAGATGAATTGCCATCACCAAAACTCCAGATATTGACAATATTGCTGGTTGACTTGTTGGTCAGGTTTACCAGCAAAGGAGGACAGGTACTGAAGCTGTCGCTCATTTTAAAATCTGCATGTGCATCGGCCACAGTAATGAACAATGGCTTTTGCATGGTATCTACACACCCGTAAGGATCCTTAATACTTAAAGAAATGCTGTAGGCTCCAGACTTGTTGTAGGTAACGACAGGATTCGGCACGCTGTCAATTTTGCCTGCATCGAGATTCCATTTGTATACCAACATGCTTGTAGTGCCGTTTGAACCCACAGAAAGATCTGTGAAATGCACTGGAGAATTCAAGCACACAAGTGTATCTGTTGTAATAAAGTCAGCTGTTGATTTGTGAACTATTACCGCTGCTTCTCTCTCAATGGTATCCTTGCATCCCGATGCATCTTCAATCATCATTTTTACATCATAAATGCCGGGTTGCATATATCGGGTTTGGAAAGGCGATTTTGTGAATACAGTATCATTTCCATTTCCAAAATTCCAGGTCCATTTAGTAATAGGATTCCCTGCAATGGAGCGGCTTGAATCAGTGAAATTCACAAGGCTGCCTACGCAAACATTTTGCACCGCAGGACCAAAATTTGCTTTTGCCGCGGTAAAAAGTATGGGGATAGTTTGTGTAACTGAATCTGTGCAGCTATTGAGATCAAAAATCTTTAGCTTTAATGTGATCGTAGTAGTGTCGTTAAATATTCTTTCAATGTAGTTGGTATCAGTGTAGACCGGCGCTTCCGCATTAAATGTCCACTCGTATTTTGCGATATTTTCAGGATGAGTTTGCGGGCTTTGCGCTTCAAACTTTATGGTCTTTGTGTTGCACCCGCCCATATTGTTTGCTACTATCCTTGCCTTTTCGTTCAGTACCATTATTGGAGCATTGGAGCGGTGTTCGCAAAGCGAATCGGCTACCCAAAGTACGGCGGTATACCTGCCGGTATCTTTGTAAGTGTGAACCGTTTCCCATGCATTTGATGAATCGCCATCGCCAAAATACCATTTCCAAACAGTAGCCCCAATTGACTTATTATGAAAGAAGTGAGTCCGCTGGTCCGAACAGTCGAAAGAATCAGTCAGCACAGCTATCGGCGGACTTACGTAAATGTATTTATCTATCGAGAAAGTGTCTGAACAGCCCCTGTTATACACTATCAGTTTTACTGTCATTAAGCCAGTATCGTTGTAGAGGTAATCAGGAGTTTGCGAACTGGAAGAACCTCCATCGCCAAAAAACCATTTCCATTTATTGATGGTACCTGTACTCAAATCAGTGAAGTGGACAGTAGTGGATGGACACACCACTAATGGATCAGCTTTAAAATTGGATTTGGGTTTATCACTTCCCCTTACTATAGATGTAAATGTATCTACACAACCTGCTGAAGTAGTGATTACTAGTTTCACCTGGTAGTCACCTACGCTTGCAAAAGTTTTTGTAGGGTTCTGAAGATTTGAGGTTGTTCCATCTCCAAAATTCCAATCCCATTTCACAACAGGATCGTTAGTAGTTACTTTCGGTGTAAACGTGGCCGTGTAAGGAAAGCATCCATCATATGGAAGGCCTGCCACACTGTTTATAGCTGGTGGCGTTATTGTAACAGCAGCAGGTTTTACAATGGTATCATAACATCCCAATACGCTTCTCACAATCAGTTTTACATCATAATTTCCGAAGCTGTTGTACAACACCGTTGGATTCTCAAGGGTTGAAGTTTGTCCATTGCCAAAATCCCACGAAACAACTGAACTACCCCCTGATGCGTTTTGAAACAATACAGAAAGCGGAGGCTTACAAGCTATGGTTGGAAATGCAGAAAAGTTGGCACCGGCAGAGGGAACAACACTAATAGTTTGTGTTACCTGGTCGCTGCAAATTCCCCTGTAAAAAATTAGTTTGATTGTGTAGTTACCTGCTGTTGAAAATATCTTGCTCAGGTCCTTTGTATTGTAGCGTGTGCCATCGCTCACAATCCAAACCGATGAATCGATAAGGTTCAGCGGTGTGGATGTATTTGGGAAAAATGCACTGCTACCTAAACAAAACTGTCCTGACCCGATATTGAATGACGCTTTTAGGTTTGCAGCATTCACAGCGCCCTTTTTCACCAGCGTATCAACACATCCACTGCTGTTTTGTACAATAAGTTTTACATCATAGGTTCCTGCAGTGTTATAAACATGGACCGGATTCTGAAGATTGCTCGTGGCACCATCGCCAAAGTCCCAGAACCACGATGTAATGTTACTTCCTGTACTGCTGTCTTTGAATGTTGCAGTAACTGGCACATTGCAGGAGGCTGCAGCAAAGGCCCCAAACTTTGCCCTAAGCGAATCATTTACAGAAATATAGTCGGGTATTGTAAAACTGTTTACACATCCATTGCTATTTGTAACTGTCAGCGTTACATTGAACAGCCCTTGCGTTTTATAAATGTGCAGGGGCTTATCGGTGGCGCCGAGGTAGCCATCACCAAAATCCCATTTCCAGTCAACCAGCGTACCTGTAGCGGTAGTACTCATATCGGTAAACTGAACCGGCAATGGCGAGCATCCTTTCAAAGGGTTGCCAATGAAGGACACATTAGGAATAGCGTAAATGGAAATGTAATTCGCTTTGGAAATTGTGGCCGAATCGGTTCCTTTATAAACGGTAAGCTTTATGGTATAGGAGCCGGGTACAAAATAAGTAGTGCTTGGGTCACGAGCTGTTGACAAAGTGCCGTTACCGAGATCCCACAACCATCTGTCTGGACTGCCCTTCGATTGGTCGTTGAAAAGTATCCTGATGGGGGCACAACCTGAACGTGGGTCAGCAATAAAATCGGCGCTCAATTGTGCACTAGCACGACCAAGCCCTGCCAGTAAAAACAACAGCACATAATATAGCCTCATTGACTGCAATGCCCCTAAAATCGATTTCAGATTTCCTGATTAATGATTGATTTACGCTCTGTTTAGGGGTCAAGGTATAGGAAGCTGTGTGGGATATGCGGCAAAGGTTATTAAGATTTTCACATTCAAAACATTTTGAACACCTTAATAGATAGCGAGAATTACAAATAGTTTGCCAAAATATTGGTTTTTGACTTATGTCAACAAAATGGTGGAACATAGTTGAAATTTGATGCAGAAACATCGTTAAAGTGCAACAATTATATTAAATGAAAATTCTATGCAGATAAACCAAATCATCAAAGAACTTGAAAACTGGGCGCCGCCTGCCTTCCAGGAAAATTATGACAATTGTGGCCTCATCACCGGAAACCGTGATTGGGATTGCACAGGTATATTATGTTGCCTTGATGTTACGGAGGATGTGATAGACGAAGCAGTAGAAAAACAATGCAACATGGTGCTGGCTCACCACCCGATTGTTTTTCAGTCAATCAAAAAACTATCAGGTGCCGGTTATGTGCAGCGCACAGTGGTCAAAGCCATCAAAAACGATATTGCTATCTATGCCATCCACACCAATCTAGATAATGTATCACATGGCGTGAACGAGGTGATCGCCGACAAACTTGGATTAAAAACTTGCAGCAGGAGCATACTGGCACCAAAAGCAAATGTTCTTTGCAAGTTGTATACCTATGTACCTGCTGACCATACTGAGGCAGTAAGACTTGCTCTTTTTTCAGCAGGTGCCGGCAATATCGGCCAGTACAATGAGTGCAGTTTCAATACAGAAGGCACTGGCACATTTAAACCTCTGGAAGGGGCAACCCCATTTATTGGAGTGGCAGGTGGCGAAAGGGAATGGGTGAAAGAAACAAAGCTCGAAGTGGTCTTTCCCGAATACCTGCAGCAGCAGGTTATCCGGGCACTACACCAGGCCCACCCTTACCAATCAGTAGCTTATGAAATCATAAAACTTCAAAACCAACACCCGGAAGTGGGCAGTGGTATGTTGGGAGAATTAGCAGGCAGCATTACAGAAACCGAATTGCTTCACAGGCTCAAGTCGGCTTTTGGCCTTACTGCCATCCGGCATACGCCATTGCTCAATAAACCCATGCGAATGGTGGCCGTTTGTGGTGGTGCCGGAAGTTTCCTGACTAAAACGGCCATTGCTGCAGGTGCCGATGCTTTCATTACTGCCGATGTCAAATACCATGAATTCTTTGATGCCGACAATAAATTGCTGCTGGCCGACATTGGCCATTTTGAAAGCGAACAATTCACTATTGAGGCTTTGGCCAAATTTTTACAGGTCAAATTCCCTACTTTTGCGGTCCTTCAAACCGAGGTAACCACCAATCCTGTGCGCTACTTTGTTGGAAGTGAATTTTAAAAAGCCTGATTTTCAATCAAAATTTATATTCATTCATGGCCACTGTAAAGGATTTTTCAGTTCAGGAAAAACTGACCTCACTGGTACGTTTACAGAAAATTGATTCCAAACTGGACGAAATGAGCGTTTTGAAAGGTGAACTCCCCATGGAAGTTGCTGACCTGGAAGACGAACTTGAAGATTTCTTCCTTTCGCAGGACCCTGCATTT
>JBBIOQ010000119.1:0-11279 GCA_037443285.1 Sphingobacteriales bacterium
TGAGCAATCCAAACCTTGCCATATCGAAAGCGTTGATAAACATGCCGCCGCCCCAGTGCCCGCCGCCACTCACACTTTGCACAGGCTTTCCATCGAGAACGACCCAACTGTTGCGGTACCCATACCAGCGCCAGGTGTTGCCGGCGCCTATTTTGTCCATGATGTTTTCTTTGAGTACCTGCGGCAGCGGCTTGCGCCACACCATGGTAGCAGCAAGCGCCAGTGCATTTACCCGCACATCGTTGTATTCGTAAGTGGTTCCGGGTTTTGCCCTTGGCCGGTTCAGCCATTTTGCTGCATTTGAGTCGGGTCTGTCGGCCCAATCGGGTTTGCCCCACAGGGTACCTTCCCAATCGCTGGTCTGCCGCAGCATATCGTCCCAGGTGATGGTTTTGTTGTGTGCGGCGGCAAAGGGAAAAAGCATGATGGGCTTTCCAAATTCTTCGGCAGGCCTGCGCACTTCGCCAGGCAAGTAGGGCTCAATTGGCGGCACATAATGCGCAACAGTATCGTGGACATTTTTTATCAAGCCCTTGTCGATGGCAAGACCAACGGTGGCGCTCAAAAAACTCTTGGTAACGCTGTGCGTCATGTCGCAGCGATAGGGTTCGCCCCATTGCGCCACAATGAATCCTTTGTAAACAATAATGCCCGTTGGCTCACCGCGGTCGGCAAAGGGTCCAATGCCCTCGCCAAAGGGTTCTTTTCCAAAAGTTCGATAGTGATTCTCTTCCATACTCCGCGGGTTCTTCACTTCGCTGGCAATGGCAAAGTCAACAGCATCCTTCAGTTTCGCAGCATCCATGCCAAGTGCGCCGGGTTCTTTCACCTGCCACGAACCATAGGGCGGAAAGTAAGCACTGTCGCCTGCGGGCTTTGGTGCTTTGCTTTTTTGTGCCGTAGCAACCATGCTCCCAAAAAGGCAACCTATTATCAGCAGTTTTTGCATATTCTTCTTGTTCATTGAAATGGCTAATTACTCCATCACCAACCTGGCAAACACCGAAAAATGATCCGATGCAAAACGACCTTCCCATGATTGCGAAAGCGTAGCGTGTTTTAAAACCTTCCAGTTCCCTTTTACAAAAATGTAGTCGATGGGTTGGTCATCGGTTTCCTTTGGCCCGAATGCGGTAAAAGTGCCTGTGGGTCCGTAATGCCCGGTACTGCTGATGGCTTTTGAATCCACCAGGTGCAGCGGGTCTGCATTGTTCATGACAATTCGAATAGGTTCGTCTGCAGGATTCGCATTGAAATCACCAGTGACAATTGTGGGTGTTTTTCCGGCTATCTCCTGCACTTTTTGCAAAAGCAAATGCGCACTCTGCCGGCGTGCTTCCTGGCCCATATGGTCGAAATGAGTGTTGAAATGGAAGAAAATTTTGCCGGTTGCTTTGTCTTTAAACTTTGCCCAGGTGACAATGCGGGTAATGGCCGCATCCCAGCCTTTGCTGCCGGGCACATTTGGCGTGGTGCTCAACCAGAATGTTTTCGACTCCAGCAATTCAAGCCTTTCTCTTTTGTAAAAAATAGCACTGTATTCGCCTTTCTCCTTGCCATCATCGCGGCCCACGCCTGCAAACCCATAAGCAGGCATCCTTTGTTTCAAATCATTTGCCTGGTCGTTCAATGCTTCCTGCACACCTACAATGTCCGCATCCTGGAAAAGAATTTGCGAACTCACTTTGTCCTTTCTTGCAGCCCAGTGGTTGGGACTGTCGGATGGATTGTTGTACCGGATATTGAAGGTCATGATGTTTAATGGCGACTGGGCCACTGCAACAGAAATCAGCGGAAGCATAGAAGCTATGAATAAAATTTTACGCATAAAATTTGATTGGCGAACTACAATGTTAAGGCGATAGCCTGCTGTGAAATAATCCTTCGAAATTAGCTCATTCCAAACTCGTAATGGCTACAAGCCGTTCGACGTTGCATCTTGTCAAATCATCCCAATATGCTCCATCCAACGGCGAATGCAGTTACATTTGAGTAGACCGATAATTGGTCGCTAAAACACGCATTCTTTTTTATGAGAAAACTATCCGTCATTGCATCTGCACTGTTGCTATGCATGAGTGCATTTGCGCAAAACGAAGCGCTGTGGCTGCGCTACCCGTCCATCAGTCCCGATGGAAAAACGATTGTATTTGGTTACAAAGGTGACCTGTATCGTGTAGATGCCGGCGGCGGCACTGCGGTGCCACTCACTATTCACGAAGCACAGGATATGATGCCCGTGTGGAGCCACGATGGCAAATACATTGCCTTTGCCAGCGACCGCTACGGAAACTTCGATGTGTTCGTAATGCCGGCTACCGGCGGCGAACCCAAACGCATCACTTACAACAGTGCCCCCGACTTCCCATTTGATTTCAGCCCCGACAACAGCAAAATCATTTTCGGCAGTGCCCGCATTTCACCTGCTGCCAGCGTACGTTTTTACAGCCCACGGCTTTTCCAAAACCTCTATTCGGTGAGTGTTGATGGTGGCCGTGCTGTGCTGCTGAGCGCTGCCGGTATGGATGCAGCACATTACAACACCAAGGGCACACAGATTGTATTCCAGGACCGCAAAGGATATGAAGACCCCTGGCGCAAGCACCATACATCCAGCGTTACCCGCGACATCTGGCTGATGGATTTAAAGAACAACACCTACAACAAACTCAGCAGTTTCGAAGGTGAAGACCGCGAACCGGTGTTCAGCCCCGATGACCAGTTTGTGTATTACCTGAGCGAGAAAAACGGCAACCAGAATATTTACAAAGCATCGGTATCCAACAACGCTGATGCTCAACAGCTGACCAAATTCGAAAAGAACCCTGTACGCCACCTGAGTGTGAGCAGCAACAATACACTTTGCTTCACCAACGATGGCAGCATTTACACATTGGCTGCGGGTGGTGAACCCAAAAAATTGACCATCCAGGTGCTGAATGATGGCCGCAACAATATTGAAAAGAACGTACCCATTCGTGGTGATGTGAGTGAGTTCACTGTAAGCCCCAACGGCAAAGAGATTGCCTTTGTAACAAGAGGTGAGGTTTTTGTCACTTCCATGGAAGGCGGCATTACCAAGCGCATCACCAATACGCCACAACAGGAGCGCATGGTGGAATGGGGAAAGGATGGAAAAGAATTGTACTACAGTGCAGAGCGTAAAGACAACTGGGACATTTACAAAGCAACCATTGTGCGCAAAGAAGAACCCTATTTTTATGCCGCTACACTCATAAAGGAAGAACCAGTACTTGCCACCGACAAAGAAGAATTTCAACCACAGGTAAGTCCTGATGGAAAAGAAATTGCTTACCTCGAGGAGCGCAACATCCTGAAGGTGTACAACATTGCCTCCAAAGAAAGCCGTGTGGTAATGCCTGAAGGCCGCAACTACAGCTACGCTGATGGCGACCAATATTTCGACTGGACACCCGACAGCAAATGGCTGGTGGTAGACGACCAGCAGGGCACCTGGCAATACAGCAATGCAGCACTGATTAAAGCCGATGGTTCACAAACCATTTACCCTGTAAAAAGCGGTTTTGGTGAAAATACCGCAAGGTTCAGCATGGATGGCAAACTGATGACTTGGGTAAGCGACCGTGATGGCCGCCGTGGCCCGGCCCTGCAAAGCGCCCGTGAAGTTGACGTCTACGGCGTGTTCCTTGACCAGGATGCCTACGACCGTTTTAAAATGAGCAAGGAAGAATTTGCATTGCAGCAGGAAATTGATAAGAAGGACACGGCGAAAGCAAAGAAAGATTCTATTGCCAAAAAGAACTGGACGCCTGATTTCACCAACCTCGAAAGCCGCCGCGTAAAGCTCACCATCAACAGCAGCAGCCTGAGCGACTATGCCGTAGCCCCAGATGGCAGCAAGGTGTATTACCTCGCAGCCTTTGAAAAAGGCTATGATTTGTGGGTGACCGAACCCCGTACCCGCGAAACAAAAATCCTGGCCAAACTCGGAAGCGGCCCCAGCAGCTTGGAAATGAGTAAGGATGGAAAGACACTGTACCTGGTAAACAATGGCAGCCTCATGAAAGTGGATGATGCCGGCAAGGTGACACCCGTTGCCATCAACGGCGAAATGGTGCTGAACACAGCTGCTGAACGCCAGTACATTTTCGAACATGCATGGCGGCAGGTGCAGAAGAAATTCTACGACCCAAAGATTCACGGCATCGACTGGAAAGGCTACAAAGAAACCTATGCCAAATTCCTGCCGCACATCAACAACAACTACGACTTCCAGGAACTGCTGAGCGAACTGCTGGGCGAACTGAACGGAAGCCATACCGGAGGTCGCTACAGCCCAAGGCCTGAAAATGCTGATGCTACCGCTGCCCTCGGCATCATTCCCGATGAAACCTTTACGGGCGTTGGCCTGAAAGTAGCTGAAGTGATAGCCGGTGGCCCGCTCGACAAAGCAACGTCCAAAGTGAAGGCCGGCAGCATCATTGAAAAAATTGATGGCGAAGAAATAAATGACAAAGCCGACCCCGCCAAACTGCTCAACCGCAAAGCCGGCAAAACCTTGTTGCTTTCTGTGATGGACCCTGCAGGCAGCACACGCTGGGATGAAACTGTGAAGCCAATTTCAATGGGCGAAGAAAATATGCTTATGTACAAACGCTGGGTGAAGAAGATGGAAGAAATGACCGACAAACTCAGCGGAGGTAAAGTGGGCTACGTGCACGTGCAAGGCATGAACGACGGCAGTTTCCGCGAAGTACTGGATAAGGTGATGGGCAAGAACCTGCAAAAGGAAGCCTTGATTGTGGACACCCGCTTCAACGGTGGCGGCTGGCTGCACGATGACCTCAATACCTTCCTCAGTGGAAAAAAATACCTGGAGTTTGCACCACAAGGACACAAAGTAAAAAGCAGCGAACCTATGATGCGCTGGAGCAAACCGAGTTGCGTGCTCATGAGTGAAGGCAACTACAGCGATGCATTTATTTTCCCTTACATCTACAAACAAAATGGTGATGGCAAACTGGTAGGAATGCCGGTGCCCGGAACCGGTACCGCAGTATGGTGGGAAACACAAATTGACCCAACCATTGTATTTGGCATTCCTATGGTAGCCACCATTGGCAAGGAAGGCAGGCCTACCGAAAACCTACAGGTAGAGCCCGACATCAAAGTGCCATTGAAGTATGAAGAATTTTTGAAAGGACAGGATGCACAGTTGGAAGCAGCTGTGAAACTGATGCTGGAAAGTATAAGCAACAAGCAATAGAAACAAAGAGGGATTTAATGAAGAAACCGCATCAAGATTTGATGCGGTTTCTTTTTGTTTATGGCTGTTCGGGATTTGCAATCCCGCACGAAAAACTGATGATGTAATTTCCTGGACAGGGTCCCGATGGATGACATAGAAGAATAATGCCGCCCTTACAGGGCTTTAATTTGGCGCTGATGGATTTGGCTATAATAATGCCATCCCTACGGGATTGAGAAGGTGCGAAAGCCTTGTGAATTCTTATCGCTCTGTGTCCTCACCGACCGAATGGCCCCTATCCAAAATGCAGGCCCGGAGGGCTGAAATTATTATAGCATGGTAATTTGATTTCCTTCAGGAATCCCGGAGGGATGGCATAAAAAATATGCCGCTCTTCCAGAGCTTCAAACGGGTGTTGACGATTTAGCTACTACTCTAATGCCATCCCCTCGGGATTTTCAACCCTGAACCAACAGAGAGAGGTTTGCAAGTCCATCCTAAGCAATTGTGAGCATTGTTATCGGCTTGTGTCTTTACCTGCCGAAATACTTCACCAAAAACAAGCGGATGATGAGGACACCGACCGATCAACGAAATGCAACAATCTCACCGAAAGATGTTAAATCGAAATCCTTTCAGGAATCATGCATGCATCATTTCACCATCACCTCATCAATAAAAATATGCGTAGGTGTTCCTGCACTTTCGTGCCAGGCCGGCAGCACTCCACCGGTTTTTGCCTTCACACGTATGTACCTATAGTTGCCCTGCACATTAGCGCCCAGCGTTTGTGTGGCCGGTCCTTTTACGTCCATGCCTACTTTGTTTGGCACTGTAACCAACATGGTATAATTCACCCCGTCGGTGCTTCCTTCAAACTGTACTTCTTTGGGGTACACAATCCATGGGCTTACATCCTGCAGCACATGTATGCCTGCATATTGCACAGGTCGCACTTTCAGTAAATCAACCACCGCTTCAAAATCGCTGTTGTAGTAACTCTGCCATTCGCCGCTGCGCCAATTTTCTGCGCCAATGATTCCGTCTATCAGCATGCCGTTTCCACCGCCGCTGTACATGGGGTTTACCGTACTCATAACGGTGATTGTTTTGTCGGAAGGCACTTTGTAGAAATCCTGCGTAACCACCGGGCTCTTCCTTCCCTGCTGTGCAGTGTAGAAATCTACTTCACAGGTATTGCTTAATATAAATGGTTTGGCATACAAAATGTAATTGCCACCCTGCGCATCCTTGTTTCTTGTGCGGTAAAAAATCTGTGATCCTTTCTCGGCAGGCTGAAACTCAACCGGCAATGTGGTTTTGAATTTATTCACCGGTGTTGCCAGTGAAGGCACAGGCACAAATGCCGATACTTCCATTTTACTCACCGGGCGATCGGCCAATGCCACCCCACGCTGTGTGGCAGGCTGAGCACCCATTTCAAAAACCAATGAACCCCCTTTCGCCAGGTCTTCATGTTTCAAAAAACTTGCGGTGTAATTAGCTCCGTTGAGTTTGGTTGACTGAACATAAAAATTTTCAGCACTCCGTTTGTTGGCAGTGAGGGTAAATGTCTTCCCGTTTTCCAGGGCAATTTTCACTTCATCAAACAACGGTGTTCCCAACGCATAAATGCCGCTGCCCGGGGTAACAGGATAAAAGCCCATGGCGCTTAATACATACCACGCACTCATTTGCCCGCAGTCTTCGTTACCAATCAAACCATCGGGCTGGTTGGTGTAAAACTCATTGCAGATTTTGTGTACGATTTCCTGTGTGCGCCATGGCCTGCCTGCATAATCGAACAGGTATGCCAGGTGATGACTGGGTTCATTGCCATGCGCATATTGACCAATCAGCCCGGTCACATCGGCCTGGTCGCGACCACTCATGGCTTCGCTGGTAGTAAACAGCAATTCGAGTTGTTTCAAAAAACCGGTTTCACCTCCGTACAATTTCATCAGCCCGTCAATATCCTGCTGGGCGGAAAAAGAATAATGCCATGAATTGCCTTCGGTAAAAAAGTTGTTGACTTCACCGGGTTTGAATGGCGAATACCACATGCCCTGCACCTTGCCACGTATATGTTTGGAAACGGGATCGAACAGGTTGCGGTAGGAGTTTGCCCGCACCATGAATGTATCGTACACATCCTTGCGCCCGTTAAGTTTTGCAAACTGTGCTATGCACCAATCGTCGTAGGCATACTCCACTGTTTTAGATGCACTTTCAGAATTGGCATCGTTGCTGATGAAGCCATGTTTGCGGTATGCATCCAGCCCAAAGCGATGGCTGTTGGCATAGCTCGTCATGGCCTCCAGCGCCAACTTAGTATCAAAGTCCCGGATGCCTTTCTGGTAAGCATCCATGATTACAGCTACCGAATGATAACCAATCATGCAAAAGGTTTCGTTGCCACTCAGCTCCCATACAGGAAGCATGCCGCCGTGCTGGTATTGCTGCAAAAATGTTTTTATAAAATCGAGGGTGCGCTTCCTGTCGATGATGCTCAGCAAAGGATGCAGTGCACGATGTGTATCCCACAATGAAAAGACGGTGTAGTTGGTAAATCCATCGGCCTTATGCACCTGCAAATCGGTGCCTCGATACTCGCCGTTTACATCGGTGTACACATTGGGCGAAAGCATGGCATGATACAGGGCAGTGTAGAACACAGTTTGCTGGTCGGCTGTGCCGCCTTTCGCTGCAATCTTTCCCAATTCTTTGTTCCATTCATCTTCCGCTGCTGTTTTCACTGCTTCAAAATCCCACCCAGCTATTTCTGTATCCAGGTTCAGTTTCGCATTGTCCATGCTTACTCCTGAAATACCCACCTTCACTTTCAAGGGAGCGCCGCCGTTGATTTTGAAACCAAACCATGCCTTTACATTTTTGCCCGAGGCATTTTTGATGCCGGGTTGCTCCACATCGTTCATCGCCAGGCCATAACTGCTTATTGGTTGTTCAAATCGGATATAAAAAAACAGGCGCTGATCAGTGGCCCATGATTTGCTGCGCCGCATGCCACGTATTTCATAGGCATTCACTACTTCCAGCGATGACTCCAGCACTTCATCGCGGTGCTGCAAATCCAACAACACCTTGCCCTCGGTGGTAGCTGCGTCAAAGGAGTACCGATGCATACCCGAACGCAGAGCAGTGGTGAGTGCAGCCTTTATGTTGTGCTTGTTCAGGGTAACCTCGTAGTAACCTGCATGTGCTTTTTCGTTTTTGTGCGAAAAAGGTGAAGCATACTCCTTGCTCTTCCATTTCACTTCGCCGGTAAACGGCATCAGCAAAACATCGCCATAGTCGGGAACGCCCACGCCACTCAGGTGCGTATGCGAAAAACCATAGATGAGCGAATCGCTGTAATGGTAGCCACCGCATCCATCCCAGCCTTCGAGGCGGGTATCGGGGCTCAGTTGCATCATACCATAGGGCATGCTGGCACCCGGGTAAGTATGACCATGGCCACCGGTGCCAATAAAGGGATTGACAAGGGCAGCATAGTTTGCTTTTTGCGCCGCAGCGCTACCTGCTAACAACAGTATGGCAACAAGGGAAAGGAAATAGTTTTTCATAGGAAATAAAATTGAACAGTAACAAATGCAATTGCAGCAACACCATGGCCTGCAACGGGTGTGTAAATTATTTCAACTTCCCCTATTTCCTTAAGAAGAAATTTTAGTAATGCAGCCTGGTTGGTTGTTGAATCCGCTCTTCTGGATTTAAACACCCAGGCCTTTGCCATAGTTTATTATTGTACTTTGTTTGAAGCCAAGGAAACATCTTTCAATAACTGGCATTGAAAAATGTGTGTTTAGCTGAATGGATGTCCTGCAATTTTTTATGAAAAGAAAAGTTGAGAAAAAAACGATGAGCGTTGTTTGCAGCCGGGGTTTGGCACTTGTTTTTTTGATGACAACAGCCAGCGTTATGTGCAGGCTTCAGGCACAAACGCAGCAGCAGGAATGCGATATTCGGATGAATGCCGTTGTTGGTTCGTCAGGAAACCTGGGCAACGACGGAAAAGGAACTTATTACACTGGAAAGGACTGGGTAGGAATCTGGCTGAATCCAACACGCTGGCCCGGACAGTCATATCATATTTACATGAATTGGCCGTTTAACTTTTTCAAGACATGCGACAGTGCTACCGCCCCGGCTCCCACGGGCATCCGTGATAGCCGCACACTCCTGCACCGGATGACTAACCCGGTAGCCAAAGAAGGAGCTAAATCATTGGGCGTGTTCACCGGCCCCGGCGGAGGGAATGACATATCGATTTCAAGACCGTTGACTCTCTCCATCAATAGCTTTACGGATATGGCTATTGGCTCCTCGCTATCACCGCAGTCGACAGAAGTGCGCTTTTGCAATGCGGACTGCACCGAATACTACAGCCTGATTTTCGGAGATGGCAGCCCCATGGGTGTACCGAAAATACATGGTGCCGGCTCTACGCGTCCAATCATTTCCCGAACCTCAGCATCCAGCTGGACCATTAGCTTTCCTCCGGGAACAGTGGGAAAGTTGTGGAATAGAACCCCTGACCTGCCGACATCAGCACTCTATTATTACGAAGGCAGCCTAGAAATTGAGAAACAATAATTGAAAAGGAGAATTTGCATGGTTGGCATTCCTACAGTTGTCAAATGTAATTGCTGCTAACGTTTTGCCACTTGGTGCGTTTGCTTGGTGGCAATTTTGCAAAACTTGGCTTTAGCGTGGGCTTGTGCGGTTTTGCAAATGTGCCACCAAATGCGTTGGCTAAATATCTTCCTTACTGTTTGCAGCATATTTAATGTTCGTCAATTCTGATTTTAAATAATCGTCATTCAAAACTTTGATTAAGAGTTTCGCTTGTGCTTTGTCCGCTACTGAAAACTTTTGATTTGCTTCATCTACGTTTACAGGCACATTATAATCACGAATTATTCTGTGATAGTCGGCAAATGTTTTCTCTCTGAAATATTGTTTCTGTCTTAACTTATTCAACTTTCTGACTGAATGATAGTCGTCCGCCAACATCGTTTTCAAATCGCAAAAGTTCTCTACAATATTTATCTGTTCAATTTCGTTTAGCGTTTCATCCGCAACTTGCTGAATGATTTCGTCATACATCAACGCTCTTTCAAAATTTGTTTTGTTCTCAAAAATCAAAGTGTCGTTGCAGGCAAAAACATCAAAGTGTCCATCAATAGTCAATACATCTTTCTCAAGTCGTCTGAAACTTTCTCCACGAAAAACCCAAGCTAAAACACCCCCTGTTGTCAGTACTTTAGAAGGAGTTATTTTCTTTAATAGGTAAAAATTATTCCTGCCAACTCTGAACTTAATCCAAATTGCCCAAATGTTCTCGTAGGCAAGTGTATCATCGTCATAATAATTTTGATTTGCCTGTGGAAGTTGTCCGAGAATTAAGTTATAAAACGGAACATCAGCAGAAGCTTGCTGCCAAATAACTTTTCTATCAGGATTTACAGCAGGGTTGTAGGTTTCAAGTTCGTAATCACGCTGAATTAAAATTCTTTTCATTTTAGGAAAAAACAAGTCAACTATTTGTTCAGGCATATCTTCGTGCATTCTGCCTTTATAGATATTGACTTCAAGTTCTCCTTCTTCATTCTCCACTGGTTCGTCAAGAATAAAAATCTCAACATTGGGAATTTCTTCGTTGTCAAGAAAAGCAAGCGTATTTTGTAATTCTTCTTTTGTCATTTTAAAATGTAAATGTTTTGAGTTAAGTGAACGAAGTCCATCTCATTTCCTTTTTTCAAAGATGTTTTATGGATAATGATTTTTGAGTTTTCAGTTTCGTCAATGATTTTAGAAATGCTGAAACCAAAGAATGTTAGTGTAGGATTAGTAAGAATTAAATTAGTCTTGATGTAAATGTGTCCTAGCACATAAAACAATGCGATAGTTGAAACAATGTTTTGCCAACTGTCGAAACGCAAACCAACAAAAGGTAAAATGTATGTTGCTAAATACGATAAGTGTTCAGAATGATTGTCTTGTATTTGCACTACTTTGATTTTTTCTG
>JBBIOQ010000120.1:0-11267 GCA_037443285.1 Sphingobacteriales bacterium
GCATGTTCGGTGCTAATCCAGTGAATGGTACCTTTTACATGAATACCACTTGTATCACTGCCACTCTTGCTTTCAGGAATGTATTCAGCAAACACTTTGGTGAGCTTACCATTTTCATCTTTCTCAAAGCCCGTACACCTGACAATGTAGGCACTCTTAAGGCGAACTGTAGCTCCCGGTGCCAGCCTGAACCATTTCTTGGATGGTTCTTCCATGAAATCTTCGCGTTCAATCCACAACTCTTTGCCAAAGTGAATCAGCCTATCACCTTTCTCCGGCATTTCGGGATTGTTCTCAGAAAACAAAGTTTCAAATTGTCCATCGGCATAATTGGTGATGATGAGTTTCACCGGGTCAAGCACCGCCATGCGGCGTTCTGCTGTTTTGTTCAGGTCTTCTCTAACAAAAAATTCCAGCAGGCTAAGGTCAATCATGTTTTCACGCTTGGCCACTCCAATGCGATCACAAAAATCGCGGATGGCTTTTGCAGTATAGCCACGCCTGCGCATGCCACTAATAGTAGGCATTCTTGGATCGTCCCAGCCTTCTACATAACCTTCATTCACCAACTGAAGCAACTTGCGCTTGCTCATAACTGTGTAAGTCATATTAAGCCTTGCAAATTCATATTGGTGGCTTGGAAATATTTCCAGTTTTTCAATAAACCAGTCATACAATTCGCGGTGTGGCACAAACTCCAACGTGCAAATGCTGTGCGTTATCTGCTCAATGCTGTCGCTTTGTCCGTGTGCAAAGTCGTACATGGGATAAATGCACCATTCATCGCCGGTGCGGTGGTGGTGCGCATGTTTGATGCGGTACAAAATCGGGTCACGCATCAGCATATTGGGGCTGGTCATATCCATTTTTGCACGCAGCACTTTGCTGCCATCAGGATATTTTCCTGCCTTCATTTCTTCAAATAATCGGAGATTTTCCTCAGCAGTTCTTTCCGCATATTTATTGCGTACACCAAGTGTAGTTGGCGTTCCCTTTTGCTCAGCTATTTCTTCGGAAGTACTGTCGTCTACATAAGCAAATCCTTTTTCAATCAGTTTCACGGCAAAGGCATACAGCTGGCCAAAATAATCCGATGCATAAAATTCACTGGCCCAGTCGAAACCCAGCCAATGCACATCGTACTTAATGCTGTCAACGTATTCGGTGTCTTCGGTTACCGGGTTGGTATCATCAAATCGCAGGTTGGTTTGACCGCCATATTTAATGGCCAAGCCGAAATTGAGACAAATGCTTTTGGCATGGCCAATGTGCAGGTAGCCGTTTGGCTCAGGAGGAAATCGGGTTAGAATGGTGCGGTGTCTTCCTGCTGCAAGGTCGCTTTCAATAATTTCTTCAATAAAATTCAGGCTCTTCTCTTCACTCATAGTTTTTCATTTTGGCGACCAACAGTTCTGCGTAGATGCAGCATTGTTGCGACGCTCCGTTCAACATTTTTGCTACTATTAATCCGGAAAGTGAGCAAATGTAACTCAAACAAAAAAGCATCTCGCATGGAGATGCTTTGAGCGGCAAACGGGACTCGAACCCGCCACCTCAAGTTTGGGAAACTTGTACTCTACCGGATGAGCTATTGCCGCATTGTTTTTGAAGGATTTTGGTTTTTCGTTTTCACCTTCACCTCGTTCCTCAATTTCAACCGTAACCTTAACCTCTCACCGCCAAATATATCAATTTACCCATTTCCTTATTCCCTGGTGTTTACTATCAGCACCGGAATAGTTAACTGGTGACGCACCGAATCGATGGTTTGACCATACATGTAATCCTTGATTCCACGGTGTCGGTGGCTTCCCATCACCAGCATATCTACCTTCGAATCTTTTGCGATACGCACAATTTCCCGGATGCGGTTTCTATAACCCAGCACTGTTTCCACACGGTATCCCATTGCTACCAGTTGGTCAGCATATTCATCGAGCCTTTGCTGGTCATCACGGGTTTCAAAGTCATCAGTTGCCTCTCCCAACAGTTTGGCGCTGGCACTTTCCACAATATGCATGAGTACATACACTGCGTCTTTGCGGCCATTGTTGATGGCATAGGCCAACACCGCTTTGTCTTTTTCCGAAAAGTCGAGCGACACACCAATTCGTTGCATGGCGGGCACTTCGGGCAATACAAATGGCTGTGCCTTCTGGTGCAGCAGCAATTCCCTCCTGCCCTTTCGTTTGCTCAACCAGGGAAACAAGGTCATCATGCCAAACAGCCATGCAAATGCAATGCCGCTTGCAACAGCCAACACCTTCAGTATCAGATGTCCGCCTTCTGAAAAGAGTGTAATGATTTCCTGCGCCACCATTTTTACATTGAGGTAAACCAGTACTGCTGCCACAGCCCATGATATGGTTTTTATTTTCCATCCAATGGCAAATTCTCCCATGCTGTTCTTATCGCTCACAAAATGTATAAGCGGAATAATGGCAAAGCCCAATTGAAGGCTGAGAATTACCTGGCTCAGAATTAGCAGCGAGTCCAGCTTGTCATCTCCATACAGCGAAATGGCAAGGATTGCCGGCGTAATGGCAATAACGCGGGTGATGATGCGGCGAACCCATGGATTGATGCGTAGGTTGAGGTAGCCTTCCATAACTATTTGCCCGGACAGCGTGCCGGTGATAGTTGAACTCTGGCCCGCAGCAATTAAAGCAATCGCAAACAAAACAGGTGCAAGTTTGCTCCCAAGCAGCGGCCTGAGCAATTGGTGTGCATCTACAATTCTCGCCACCTGCGTATTCCCTGATTTAAAAAACACAGCAGCTGCCAAAACAAGAATGGAAACATTTACAAAAAACGCTGCATTAAGTGCTACAAAACTGTCTGCAAAGTTGTATTTCAATGCCTGTTTGATGCCCGCCTTTTCCTGGCTTATTTTTCGGGTTTGCACTAGTGCCGAGTGCAGGTACAAATTGTGTGGCATTACCGTGGCCCCAATAATGCCCACTGCAATGTAAAGGCTGTTGCCGCCGAGTCTTGAAGGAACAAAACCATGCACCACTTCACCTAAATCAGGTTTGGCAAAAATAATTTCCAGCAGGAACGAAAAGCCAATGATGGCCACTAAGGCAATGATGAAAGCTTCCATGTACCGGATTCCATAACGCTGCAAAAACAAAAGCAAGAATGTGTCCAGTACAGTTATCATTACCCCCCACAGAATGGGAATGCCGGTGAGCAAATGAATCCCAATAGCCATACCCAGCACTTCGGCAAGGTCGGTAGCAGCTATGGCGAGTTCCGCCAATAGGTACAAACAAAAATTTACTACTGGCGGGTAGGTCTCACGGTTTGCCTGTGCCAAATCGCGACGGCGGACGATGCCTAGCCTTGCACCTAATGATTGCAAAAGCAGGGCCATCAGGTTGCTCATCAGCAGCACCCATATAAGCTGATAGCCATATTGTGCACCACCCTGCAAATCGGTAGCCCAGTTACCGGGATCCATATAACCAACACTCACCAGGTAGGCCGGCCCGGCATACGCCAAAAACCTGCGCCATCCGCGTTTTGGTTCCGATACGTCAACACTTTCGTGCACTTCACTCAAACTCTTATCAGCATAAAATCTTTGCATCATGAGGCCTGGTTTAAGGTTACCAACACTTCACGGCCAAGTTTGTCACTCAGCGAAAAAACATCGTTTCCGGAAAGTTTCACTTCCATCGATTCATCAAATGCAAACCGTTTTTTGATGATAAGTTTTGTGCCAATGGCAAGCCGTTTTGCTTTAAGCATTTCAAGCAACTCGACACTTTGATTTTGCACCGCAGCCACAATCAGTTGTTTGCCCAATGGAGCATCCAGCAGGCAAATGAGTTTTTGCGATTCCATTTTTCCCTTCTGATCCGGAATAGGATCCCCATGCGGGTCGAAACGGGGATGGCCAAGAAATACATCCAGTTTGTCTGTGAGTTCGGCACTTTGCACATGTTCCAGTTGTTCCGCAATATCATGCACTTCTTCCCATCCAAATCCAAGCTTTTCCACCAGGAAGTATTCCCACAAACGGTGACGCCGAATAATGCTGAGTGCAAGTTTTCTGCCATCGGGCGCCAGTTTAAAACCATAATATTTTTCGTAATGCAACAGGTTCTTTGCCTGCAGCTTTTTGAGCATGTCTGTAACCGAAGCAGGCTTTGTTTGCAAATGCGAGGCCAACTCATTGGTAGAAACATTGTACCCACTGCGCTGAAGGTGGTATATGCTTTTGATGTAATTTTCCTCCGCAACTGAAAACATAGCTGATTTTTAGCCAAAACTAAATTTCTTTTTTGACTCACCGAAACTTCAATTCCTTATATGCGTAAGCCTGCGATTGCTGCGTTGTTGTTACTGCTGGCCTCTTCCATGCTCCTGAGTGCCTGCAAGGGCCATTCCAAAAAGAGTATGAAGGGCGATGAAGAAGTGACTATTGATGACTTTGTTTCGTTTTTCGACGAATTGGCCTTGCCTTTTGCATTTACCGATACGCTGCTTTCTGCCAAAGGCAATGACAGTGTATTGATTGATTACAAAGTGTTCTCTGGCTTCATGGGCGATACCCTTCTGAATAAAGATTACAAAAAGGAAAAACCAAAAATTTATGCCATCGGCAGATTCAGGAATGGTAAAGCCGAAACCTACCTGCTGTTACGCACAAAGGGCAGCCACAACAATGTTTACATTGTAGCCATTGATGACAAGATGAAACCCAAAGCCGGCCTGCTGCTCCTTAGCAACAAGGGCAATGCAGCCGAAACAAATACCGTAAGCATTGACCGCAGGTTCACTATTACACTGGCCGATGATTACAAAAAGCCCGATGGCACCACCGCCACTTATTCAACCGTGTATGCTTATAACACAGCCGGACTGTTCATGGTCATCATGAGCGATGGCCTCAAAAAAGGTGAAGAACTACAGGTGATAAATCCCATTGACACACTTCCGCAAAAGCGTTTGCACAGCGGCAACTATGGTACAGGCAAAAAAAATTTCATTTCTATCAGGGATGCTGAAAACGACAAGAAAATGCTGTTCTACCTGCACATGGATAAAGGAAACGAATGTGTAGCTGAACTGAAAGGTGAAGCCAGGTGGACTAAGAAAGATGAAGCTGTTTTTGACTCAAATGCCGATGGCTGCAAAATCAATTTTCATTTCACCGGCAATCAAATTGTAGTTACCGAACTTGGTGGTTGCGGCAGCCGCAGGCCCGGTGATTGTAGTTTCAATGCTACGTACACAAAACAGAAAGCGCCAAAACAAAAAGTTTCAAAGAAATAATTAAGAAAACTATCATGCATTTTATCGACAGGATATCCATCTCAAGTGGAACAGTTTGGGAGGACAAAGTGGGATATTCACGAGCTGTAAGAGTAGGCAATGTGATTGAAGTGTCGGGCACAACTGCGGTGGAAAACGATGTAGTGCTGGGAGAGGGAAGTGTGTATGATCAGAGTTGTTTCATTTTCAGTAAGATAGAAAAAGCCCTTTCCGAAGCCGGAGCTGATTTGCACCACGTTGTGCGCACCAGGGCCTACATCACTGATATTTCACGCTGGATAGAATATGCCAATGCACATGCATTGTTCTTTGGCAAAATAAAACCCGCCACAAGCCTGGTTGAAGTATCTAATCTTATTCAGCCCGACTTGCTGATAGAGATTGAAGCCACAGCCATCATTCCCGGGTAACCCCAACACCTGAATCGGCTTAAAATGTGTAAAACCTACACTTTTGGTCTTTCGATTTGACCTATATTGCGGCCCGAAAAATGACAACATAGACATGCAGCAAACAGATTTCAAAAATTATAAAGTTCCTTACCAGTCTGACAGCAGGTATGAGAAAAGTGTAGCCTATTTCAGCATGGAATTTGCGGTTCATCAGCCGCTCAAAATATACAGTGGTGGCCTCGGATTTCTTTCCGGCTCTCATTTGCGCAGTGCATATGAATTGAAACAAAACCTCATTGGCATTGGCATTTTGTGGAAGTACGGTTATTACGACCAGGCCCGCAACCAGGACCAAACATTACAAGTTCAGTGGAACGAAAAAATTTACAACTTTCTGGAAGATACCGGCATCAAATTCCAGATACCCATTCATGATCACGCTGTATGGGTAAAGGCCTACTATCTCAACCCTGAGACATTCAAAAGTGCGCCGCTTTTTCTGCTGAGCACCGACCTGCCTGAAAATGATTATGTAAGCCAGACTATTTGCCACAGGTTGTACGATGCCAATGTGGCTACCAAAGTGGCACAGTTTATTTTGCTTGGCATTGGTGGCGCAAAACTGATTGATGAATTGAATTTCAATCCTGAAGTTTACCATCTCAATGAAGCGCATGCTGTTAGCAGTGTTTTCTATTTGTACAAGAAACTCGGAAGCTTTGAAGAAATAAGGAAAAAACTCATTTTCACTACCCATACACCGGAAGAAGCCGGTAATGAAAAGCATGATATCTATCTCTGTGAAAAGATGAGTTATTTCTACGGCCTTCCGCTGGAAAATGTGCGTGAACTCACTGGAATTGAAGACGACCAATTCAACCATTCACTGGTTGCTTTGCGCTTTGCCCGTCTTGCCAATGGGGTAAGCCAGCTTCACGGAGAAGTAAGCAGGAAAATGTGGGCCAATTACGAAGACATTGCTCCCATCAAAGCCATTACCAACGCACAAAACTGGCGCTATTGGGCCGACAAGCAGTTGTACAGGTTCATGGAGGAAGGCAACAATTATGGTTTCGATGACAGAAAGTCCTACCTGAAGCAACGTGCTTTTGATATTGTTGCTGACCAAACAGGAAAACTTCTTGACCCCAATGTGCTCACCATTGTTTGGGCCCGTCGTTTTGCAGGATACAAACGTGCAGATCTCATTACCCGCGACCATGCAAGGTTCGAAGCATTGCTCAACGACAAAGACCGTCCAGTTCAGGTTATTTGGGCAGGCAAGCCCTACCCTGTTGATTATCCTGCCATCAGTGATTTCAACCACCTCATCCACCTGAGCAAACAATATAAAAATGTTGCTGTGTGCATAGGCTACGAACTTGGATTAAGCAAGCGCCTGAAACAGGCTGCTGATATCTGGCTCAATAACCCACGTGTTCCCCGCGAAGCAAGTGGCACCAGCGGCATGACTGCAGCAATGAATGGCGCTGTAAACCTTAGTACGCATGATGGATGGATTTGCGAATTCGTGAATCACGGAAATAATGGGTTTGTAGTTCCACCTGTTGACTATTCCAAAATGCATGTACAGGAGCAGGACGCCTACGACCTGGAGCAATTGTACCAGATCCTTGAAGAGCAGGTGATTCCACTGTACTACGGCGACAGGGACACATGGCGCCAGATTACCAAGAATGGCATGCGTGATGTTCGCTACCAGTTTGAAAGCAACCGCATGGCCCACGAGTACTACGAAGAAATGTATAACGGGTAATTCGCTTTCGCTGAAAAACGAAACGCTAAAAACAAAAATGCTTATTTGCCCCGGCCTCTCGCCGGGGTATTTTTTGCCCATCTTTGCCGTCATGGAAAGTGTATTCAAAATACCGGTTCAATTGAGGTGGAGCGATTTTGATGCCAATTTTCACCTGCGCCATTCAGCCTATTATGATTTTGGCGCCATGGCCAGGATCACATTGCTGGAATCTGTTGGTTTAACTGAGTCTGTTTTCAAGGAACATGCTTTTGGCCCTGTGATTTTCAGGGAAGAATGCACGTTTAGAAAAGAAATTCAATTGAACGACAAACTCGAAATAACATGCGAACTGCTGCAATGCAAACCCAACGGGGCACGGTTTGCCTTCAGGCACAGGCTTTTTAAAAACACCGATGTATTTGCCGCAGAAATAAATATTTCGGGCGATTGGCTCGACCTCAAAACAAGAAAATTGTTGCATCCTCCTGCTTTTCTCGGAGAAATGATGGAACGGATGCCCCGAAGTGAAGAATTCAAATTTGTGTAAACTGAATAACGTACATGCATTACCTGTCGGCAGAAAATCTTACGAAAGCTTATGGCGTAACGCCTTTGTTCAACAACATCTCCTTTCATATTAACGAAGGCGATAAAATTGCCATCATTGCCCGAAACGGTGTAGGCAAGAGTACATTGTTACGCATCATTGCCGGCCAGGAAACTGCCGATGATGGAAAGCTTTGGATACACAAGGACGTGAAAGTTGTGTTGTTTGAGCAGGAACCACAATTCCTGGAACACAAAACCATTGCCGAAAATATTTTCCTGCACGACCATCCTATCCTTAATGCCATCCGTGATTTTGAACAGGTAAATGAAAGTGGCGATGGAGAGGCAATTACAAAAGCCATTCAACGGATGGATGAATTGGGCGCATGGGATTTTGAATCGAAAGTGAAGCAGATATTGGGCAAACTCAACATTCATCTGCTGGACCAGCGCCTGATTTCGCTGAGCGGTGGTCAACGCAAGCGGGTGGCGCTTGCCCGCACTTTAATAGATGCCGGTTTTGAAGCGCAGCATGTATTGCTCATGATGGACGAGCCCACCAACCACCTGGATGTACAGATGATTGAATGGCTTGAAAATTACCTGAGCCAGCAAAATGTAACGCTGCTGATGGTAACACACGACCGTTATTTTCTCGATGCTGTGTGCGATGAGATTTGGGAAATGGAACGCAGCAATGTATACACCTACATTGGTGACTATGAAAACTACCTGGAGAAAAAAGCGGCACGCATTGAAAATGAACTCAGCAGCATTGATAAAGCAAAGAATGAGTACCGCAAGGAACTGGATTGGATGCGGCGTCAACCCAAGGCCCGTACTACAAAATCAAAAAGCAGGATTGATGCGTTTTATGATATAGAAGCAAGGGCTAAGCAGAAAATAGCCGATGAGCAACTGCAACTGAATGTGAAGATGACGAGGCTGGGCGGAAAAGTTGCCGACATGAAAAAGGTTTACAAGAGTTATGGCAAAATGATTATCCTTAAAGGATTTGACTACACTTTTACAAAGGGTGAACGCATAGGTGTGATTGGCAAAAACGGCGTTGGAAAATCCACTTTCCTCAACATGCTGCAAGGCCTGGAACCAGCGGACAGCGGCAAGATAAACATTGGCGATACAGTAGTGTTTGGGAACTACAGCCAGGAAGGTCTCATTTGGAAAGATGACATGCGGGTGATTGAATATGTAAAACAATTTGCCGAAACCTTTCCACTGGCAAGTGGTGGTGCCCTTACAGCCAGCAAGTTTCTGGAACTGTTTTTATTTCCACCAGAAAAACAGTATACCTATCTCTCCATGCTGAGTGGCGGCGAAAAGAGAAGGCTGCAATTGCTCACCATTCTTTTCCGCAATCCAAACTTTCTCATACTCGATGAACCTACCAACGACCTTGACCTGCCAACACTGGGTGTGCTCGAAAATTTTTTAGCTGAGTACCAAGGCTGCCTCATGATTGTTAGCCACGATCGGTATTTTATGGACAGACTCGTGGACCATCTCTTCGTTTTTGAAGGCGAAGGAGTGGTAAGAGATTTTCCCGGAAATTACACGCAATACAGGTTGGATGAATTGTACAGGGAAAAGCAGTTAGCATTAAAGAATACAGAGCAAAAAGAAAAACAACAGGAAACTGTTGTAAAGTCGTCCGCTGCCAGGAGAAAACTCAGTTATAAAGAGCAACGTGAATTTGAAACGCTGGAAACTGAAATACCTACGCTGGAAACGGAGAAGAAAGAACTGATGCAGAAAATGGGCACCAACATTTCTTATGAGGAATTGCAGGCCGCATCGGCCCGAATGACGGAGGTAACGTTGCTGCTTGAAGAAAAAGAAATGCGTTGGCTGGAGTTGAGCGAATTAATCGGTTAGTTAGCATTGCAATTTTATCCAGGCCGCTATTTTGGCCGCCCATCTCGCATACTCCTTACCCGATGGGTGCAGTTGGTCTGATACCAACATGGCAGGCTCATCGCCATCCTTACGCTGGTCTGTTGTGATATCAAAAAACACTACGCCTGCGGCCGTTGCAATATCTTTTGCACGTGTATTGAAATTGTCGATGGCTGAGGCAATTTTTTGTTTGTCTTTTCCCTTGGCAAAAGGTGTTACGCCCCAATCGGGGATGGAAAGTACCGCAACATGCGCAGCATTACCACCTGCAAAATGAATGGCTTTGTGTAGCAGGAAATTGAACTCATCGGCATAATCATTCACATTCAATCCGCGGTACTGGTTGTTCACACCAATGAGCAGCGTCACAAAATCATAGTGCTCGTTGAACGAATGGTTGATGAGGTACTCAGCAAGTTCAAAAGTGGTCCACCCTGTTTTGGCTACAATTTCCGGTGCATGCAGCGGCACACCACTTCGCCGCAACATTTGCATAGCCTGGTATGGAAAACTTTCGTACAGCGGAACGCCTTCACCAATGGTGTAGCTGTCGCCGAGGCAAAGCAGGGAACTTACGTGACGAGACATGCAGAGATTTAGATTCTAAATTTGAAATTCAAATTCCGTGGAATCAATCATTACAATCATCCACTTAAAGTTACTCTGATAATCTTACAATTTGGCTTTTAATCATCACCCGGCCTTGCATTAAATAATTGGCATGAACAGGAATTTTTCCATTAGAAGTTTTCCTTCAGAATCTCATAGAACCTGAACACATCTTCAAAGCTGCAATAAAGCGGAGCAGGTGCCACCCGTATTGCACCGGGTTCACGGTAATCCACAATGATGCCTTCTTCAATCATCTTATCATGAATTTCCCTGCCTCTTTCTTTGAAGTATAATGAGAGTTGTGCACCACGTTCTGAAGGGTTCTCTGGTGTAATAATTTCAAAATTGAGATGTGTAAGTTTTCTCAAAAGAAATTCCAGGTAGGCTGTGAGCTGTATACTTTTTGCACGAAGATTCTCCATGCCTGCTTCATCAAACATTTCGAGCGATGCTTTTAGGCACACAGTATTGAATACCTGCGAAGTGCTCAAACACCAGCCACTTGCATCGGGCTTGGGGATGAAGCCCTTCTCCATTTTGAAGCGGGTCTTTTCATCATTGCCCCACCAGCCTGCCATTCTTTCGAGTTGAATATTGGCTGCGTGCTTTTCATGTACGAATACACCACCTACTGCTCCCGGCCCTGCATTCAGATATTTGTAACTGCACCACACTGCAAAATCAACATCCCATTCGTGCAGGTGTACAGGTACATTACCGACAACATGTGCAAGGTCGAAGCCAGCAACAGTACC
>JBBIOQ010000121.1:0-11147 GCA_037443285.1 Sphingobacteriales bacterium
CCGCTCAATTTTAATTAACGAATATGGGATTTGACAGGAATACCGTCATTGGATTTGCCTTGCTGGCGGTGTTGTTCATGGGATATTTCTGGTACGTGTCTACCAACCAGAAGGCAGCCATGGAATTGAAGAAGCATCAGGAAGATAGCATTGCTGCCCTGAAGCCAAAAATTGATTCAGCCAAATGGCGGGCCGATTCGGCAAGACTCGCCCAACAGCGGGATTCTGTTTCAGCAGGGTCTTTTGCATCAGGTGCCAGTGGTACAGAAAATTTCACAAAAGTTGAAAATGAATTATTGGTTGCCACTTTCAGTAACAAGGGCGGGTGGCTGAAGCAAATTGAACTGAAAAAATTCAAAGGACCCGATGGCAAAATGGCCATGATGGGTGGCGGCTCAAATGAGTACTTTGGGTATGCCATCAACACGCAGCCCGGTCAAAGTACCGAAACTGCAAAATTATTTTTTGGAAATGCAGTCGTAAACAAACAACCCGACGGCAGCCAAGTAGTTCGTTACCAATTGACCGGTGCCAATGGTGCTGCCATTACCCATGAATTTGTGATAAAGCCCAATGACTACAGGGTAGCTGCTACTATCAACCTCAACGGAGCATCTACTCTCCTGAGCCAGCAAAGCATCAATTTCACCTGGCAGACCATGGCGCATCCGCAGCAGCACGATTTTAGCTACGAAAAAACGCAGACCAGGCTGGTGTACATGGCTGAAGAAAAATACGATTACAACAGTGCGCTGAAAGGAACTACTGAAAAACTTGATAAGCCAACAAGTTTTGTTGGATTAAAGCAGCAGTTTTTCAACAGTACAATACTTGCTCCGCAAAAATTCAGTTTGGTGAATGCTGAAGTGACAGTGCCTGAAGACACTGCGAATCATGAAATAGCCACGCTCAAATTAACCGCGCAAGCCAGCATACCAGCCGGTGCTGCAGTATCCATACCACTTACATTTTATTACGGCCCCAATGATTACCACACGCTAAAGGCCTACGACAATGGCATGCACAATATTGTCGACCTGGGCAGTGGCATGTTTGCTTTTGTAAAATGGCTGAACCGCTGGCTCATCTTACCGGTTTTTGAATTCCTGAGTAAAATAATGGGTAGTCCTGGAGGCTGGGCCATTTTGATGCTTACCATTTTCATCAGGCTTCTGATTGCACCGCTTACTTACAGCAGTTACCTCAGTGGCGCAAAAATGAAAGCCCTTCGTCCGGAAATTGATGCAATGAAGGCCAGGCTGGGCAACGACCAGCAGGCAGTGAGCATGGAGCAAATGAAACTTTTCAGGGAGGCAGGAGTAAATCCATTGGGGGGCTGCATTCCGGCACTGTTCCAAATACCGATATTCTTTGCACTCTACAGTTTCTTCAACAGCAATATTGCTTTGCGTGGTATTCCTTTCCTTTGGTCACATGACCTCAGCAGCTACGATTCCATCTGGGACTTTGGCTTCAATATCCCGTTCTATGGTGGCCACATGAGTTTGTTCACCATCACGGCCTGTGCTACCAGCATGATCATTTCCATCTACAGTATGTCGACCACGCCCGACGCCGGCAACCCCATGATGAAGTACATGCCTTATATTTTCCCGGTAATGATGTTGTTTATCTTCAATAAACTGCCTTCGGCTCTTACCTGGTATTACACGGTTTCAAACGTGATTACGCTGGCGCTTCAGTTTGTTATTCAGAATTACATCATTGATCACGACAAAATATTAGCTCAGCTTTCCGCCAACAAGGCCAAGCCCAAGAAGGCCAGTAAATGGCAGGAGCGATTACAGTCCATGCAGGAAGCACAACAAAAAATGGACAACCTGAAGAAAAACCAGGGAAAACGATAAGCCTGTTTATCTATTTGATCTCATAAATTGAAGCCTGCCGGTAACCTGCGCAGGCTTCTTTGCGTAGATACTGATAATTGCTGCCTTCTTCATGAAGGTTTTTTGCTTATTTCGGTTAATCAACAAGTTGTATATGCGATTAATTTGGTTTTTGTGCTTCGGATTCTTGGTTTGTGCTTCGGCGCACGCCCAGAAAGTGTTAACGGAAGGGTATATGCGGTATAATATTTCTGTAACCCAGGGATCCGACAAGCCGGGTGTGGCCGATGCTTTTGCCGGTGCATCCCAAATAGTTTACATCAAAAGCTACAAAGCAAGGATCGATTTCACCAGCCCGGTGCGCAGTCAATCAATTGTCTACGATGCGCAGTCGGCTAATGGCTTCGTGCTCAATCAGTCGGGCCAGGATAAGTACATGATTCCTCTTGAAGGTGAAAAATGGTCGCAATACAACAAAAAATACAAAGGACTTGTATTTGGGCCGGCTTCCGGAAGCAAACAAATTGCAGGATACAACTGTAAAAAAGCATTGGGAAAAGTAACCGATGGAACTGAGATTACTGTTTACTATACATCTGATTTGGTTGTAATGGCAAAAGGCTACGATGCCATGTTCGCCAGCCTCGATGGTATGCCACTGGAATACGAAATCACGAGTAATGGGGTAACAATCAATTATTCAGCCAGCAGCGTACAAACCGGCATGGTAAGCGCCGCAACTTTTGATGCTCCCAAAACTGGGTATAAAGTGCTGGAAATAAAGCAATAAAAAAAGACCGTGTTTCCGGTCTTTCTAATATCTGGGAGCTTCAGGAGTCTTAAACTTAGGTGTTGAAACCTTGTGTTGGTAAGGATAAATAAAGGTGGTGTTACCCCGCTGGTAGGTAATGATGCCTTTTATGGTTGTTTCCTGTGGCGAAAGCACCACATTGTTGAAACTTCCTTTGTAAATACTGGCGTTGCGTACAGTGAAACTATTGCGGAAAGCACTGTTCACTTCAAATCCACTGAACTTCAGTACATATCCTTTCTTTTCCTTCGTGCCGCCTTTGGCACCAAACAACTGCACATTGGCAAACAGCAAGGCCGCTACCATGGCAACTGCGAAGGTTTTTGTGAAAGTGTTATTTCTGAAGAGAAGTTTCATCCGGGCAAAAATAGGGAAAAAGTTATTGGATTGTCAATTAACATAACGCCTCCTTTAAATTATTGTTGTGAGAAAGTGGATAAATGCCATTGAATGTGCGGAGGTATTAAGTTTGAACGGGTGTAGTTTTAAACAACTTACAACTCATAAATTATGGGCAATTTTTCCAGTCGTCGCGAAAGGGAAGAAATACAGGAGTTGCTGAGAGCATATCAAAGTCTGAAAAGCGGTCGCTCCGCCTCTTTCTTGGAGGAAGAAGATTTTGAGCGAATTGTAAATTATTTTGATGATAAAGAGGACCTGGTAGCAGCATTGGAAGCTGCTGAAATTGGCCTCGACCATTTTCCTTATGCGGCCCAGCTTATGTTTCGGAAGGCTGACTTGCTAATAGCCCAAAAGCAGTACCAGGAAGCCCTCAACATTTTGGAAATGGCAGCCTTGTACGACAACAACGATATTTCATTGTATATCCTGAAAACCGATGTTTACCTGGCATTGGAGCAACCTGAGAAGGCGGCCCGCATTCTTGAAGAATCGCTGGAGGCATTCGAGGGGGAGGAGCGGGTGGAACTTCTTTTTGAACTGGCTGATGTGTACGATGATTATGAAGATTTTCATAAGGTGTACGACTGCCTTCAGCTGATATTACAGGAGGATCCAAACAACGACGAAGCTTTGCTGAAGATCTGTTTCTGGGCCGATTTTACAGGCCGCAGTGAAGAAAGCATCAAACTGCACCAATGGATTATCGACGAGTCTCCCTTTAACGAACTCGCCTGGTTCAACCTGGCTACGGCCTACCAGGGACTTAAGCTTTATGAAAAAGCCATCGATGCTTATCAATACGCATTGGCCATTGATGAAAAACTCGACATCGCATACCGCAATATGGGCGATGCTTACATCAGGATGCGGCGCTATAAAGATGCTATAGAATGCCTTGAAAAAGTATTGGAGCTAAGCCGCCCCGAGGATGTGATTTTTGAGGCCATTGGCCACTGTTACCACAAACTTGAAAACTATCCCCAGGCCAGGTTTTACTACCGCAAAGCCAGCCACATCAATCCCAATGACAGCCGCATTTATTACAAAATAGCAGTTACCTATTACAGGGAGCGGAGTTTCGACAAGGCCATTAAACAATTGGAACTTGCGCTGCGTATCAATAATTCTCAGCCGGAATTCAATCTGCTGATGGGCGATTGTTACCTGGAGGTAAATAAGATGAAAGAAGCTGTGCAGTACTATTCTGCTGTGGTAAAGGCAAAGCCCCGCAATGTGCATGGACAGGAGGCGCTGATTCGTTGCCTGCTGGAAGCAGGCTATTTTGAAGAGGCTTACCAACAAAGTTTAAATGCCTTAACCATTACCAAAAACAACCCGATGTTTTTGTACACGGCCAGCGCGGCCATGTTTGGTATGGGCAAAACGAAGGAGGCGCTTTTGCAATTGGAAAATGCGCTGACTATTAACCCGCAGGGCTTCAAGAAAATGACTGATTTGGTACCGGGACTGCTGCAGCACCCTCGTGTGGTTGACCTTGCCACACAATACCTCAAAAAGAAAAAAGGACGCTAGAATTTATGCAAGCCTAATACTGCAAATCCCCGGTTGCGCCGACGTAGCCGGGGATTTTCGTCACTGGCAGGCATGATTAGAATCATATGGGGGCAAGAGCAATTTCCTGTAGGTTTGCATCCGCCTAACAGAAACAAAATCAGCTATGAATTTTGCATTAACACAAATCCCCGATCGCATTAAGAAGCCACGCTCCAGCGGACTTACCATGGTAATGGATAAAGGCCTGAGCATCGAAGAAGTGAAGAACTTTATGAGTGTAGCCAGCCCGCATGTTGATGTGGTGAAACTTGGCTTTGGCACCTCTTATGTTACGCCTAACCTCCGTGAGAAAATTGAAACTTACAAGAGCTTTGGCATGCCCGTTTACTTCGGCGGAACTTTATTTGAAGCATTTGTAATCCGCAACCAATTCGACGATTATGTTAGAATCTGCAAGGATTATCATATCGACTGGATTGAAGTTTCTGATGGTAGTATTACTATTCCACATGCTGAAAAATGCGGCTATATCGAAAAACTGACCCCCTATGGTGTGGTATTAAGTGAAGTAGGCAGCAAGGATGCTGCGCATATAATACCGCCTTACAAATGGATTGAACTGATGCGTGCCGAACTCAGCGCCGGCAGCAGCTATGTAATTGCAGAAGCCCGTGAAGCTGGCAACGTGGGCATTTACCGCGGCACAGGTGAAGTTCGCGAAGGACTGGTGCAGGAAATCCTGACACAGATTCCGGGTGAAAAAATCATTTGGGAAGCACCCCAAAAGGCACAGCAGTTGTACTTCCTCGAGCTCCTGGGATGCAATGTGAACCTGGGCAATATTGCACCAACAGAGGTACTGCCTCTAGAAGCGATGCGTATTGGCCTGCGTGGCGATACCTTTTATCTATACCTGAACAAAGCTGAAGCCTGATGCATTTGCTGGGATTGATAGGATTCCCATTGTCGCATTCCTTTTCGAAAAACTATTTCACTCAAAAGTTTGAGCAGGAAGGTATTGGCGGATGGCGGTATGAGTTGTTTCCAATTCCAACTATTGATGATTTGTTGGAATTGCTGGATGATAAACCTGATTTGGTGGGGCTTAATGTGACTATTCCCTATAAACAGGCAGTCATTCCTTTTTTACACGACACTTCTCACCTTCCGGCATCTCTGCAGGCCTGCAACTGTATTCGCATTCGCAATGGAAAGCTCGAGGGCTTCAATACGGATTACATTGGTTTTGAAAAAAGCCTGCTCCCCTTGCTTAAACCGGGGCATTCCAAAGCATTGGTGCTTGGAAACGGGGGAGCCTCAAAGGCCGTAATGTATGTGCTGCAAAAACTCAACATTGCTTACGAAGTGGTAAGTCGCCAACTGCATGAGGGCTCGACACTTACCTACAAACAGCTATCGCCTGAAATAATTGCTTCGCATACACTCATCGTCAACACGACACCGTTGGGTACTTTTCCGAATGTGGATGAATGTGCGCCAATTGACTACAATGTCATCGGCAGTCAGCACCTGCTCTTCGACCTTGTGTACAATCCTGAAATGACCATGTTTATGCGCAAGGGTGCAAGCCGCGGTGCTGTAGTGAAGAACGGTTTTGATATGCTGGTAGGACAGGCAGAAACTGCGTGGAAAATATGGAATGAATAAAGCAACTGATTCATTCCATATCCAGGAATGCTGAGGTATTGCTCCTATTGTTTTTGAAGCCTGTGCAATATCTCTTCCTGAATGAGGGCGGGCTTTCGTTTTTCATAGTCAAAACATACCATGCCCGTTTTGGCAAGGCCTGCAAGTTTTGTTTCGCCACTGCGCACATACCACATGCGATACACCAAATCGAAACTGATGGAAGTGAAATGACTGGCAGCCACTTCAATTTCAACCACATCGCCATAAAACATTTCTGCCCTGAATTCTACTGCAGCATTGGACATTATCAATCCTTGCTCTCCAAATTTTAGTTCTGAAAGGCCAATGCTTGCAAGGTATTGCACCCTTGCTTCGTGCAGCAGAGCAAGGAAGGCATCGTTGCCCACATGACTGCCATAATTAACATCAGTAATGCGAATCGGGATAATAGCCTTGAAGGGATAATGCTGTAGCTGTTCAATGTGAATGCGTTGCATGTGAAGTGCTTTGTAGTTTCAGAAATGAAAACAGTTTGGCAACGGCTTTTGCCCGGTGGCTGAATTTGTTTTTTTCCTCCAGGGTCATTTCAGCAAAGCTGCTAGTTTCATTTTCGGGAATGAATACAGGGTCGTAACCAAATCCACTGTTGCCGCTTGTTGCTTTGGCAATTTTGCCATTGCAAATGCCTTCAAACAAATATTCTTTGCCATACCATCTCAGAGATATTACCGTTCTGAACTGAGCCCTGCGGTTTTCGATGCCTTGCATGTTTTGCAACAGCAGGTTTACATTGTCGGCAAAGCTCGCTTTTTCACCAGCATAGCGGGCACTGAGCACGCCTGGTGCACCTTGTAGTGCTTCCACCTCCAGGCCTGTGTCTTCACTAAAACATTGCTCACCTGTGAGTTTAAGTATAACACTCGATTTTTCAGAAGCATTGGCTTCAAGAGAGTCGAAAGGTTCGGCGATGTCAATATGGATGCCCGCCTGTTTCAGCGATTGCACTTCAATTCCTGCAGGAACTTCCTTCTGAATTTCGGCAACCTTATGTTGGTTATTGGTGGCAAAAATGAGTTTCATAATCAACGGAGGTTAGTACATTTTTCAACTGGCATTTCATTTTTAAATTGCCCCATTTCACATTACCCGAATATTTTTTTCAACGCCACCCACAACTGTTTTTTCAATTCAACCTGGGTGGTAGCTGAGCCGTTGATTTCGCTTAGAGCAGGTGCATACAAAAATGTGCAGCTGTCCCAGGGCTGCACCTGGAATTGTGGGAAGCGCATAGGCACTCCAAGGGAGGCGGGCTCAACACCAAAGTACAGTGCCGCTTTTGCAGGAAGTTCTTTCTTCAAATCCAGGTAGGTTGTGCTGTTTCGTGCAAGATTGAGCAGGGCAATGTGGTCAATGGAAAGACCAACTGCAGCAAGTATTTTACCCAGGAACTCGAGGTTGGAATCACTGCAGTGTACGGCTGCACTTTCATTGACCACCACCAGCACTTGTTTGGTAAAATTTCCAAGCCAGGTGATGGGTGCACCGGGCTCCGGCAAAGGCAGGGCCAAAATGGTTTCAGGCACAGGTTCTGTTTGCAATTCCACTGCTTTTTCCGGCTTTGGCAAAACGGGTTTCTCCGTGCGCTTTCTGCCGGGCTCATCCACCAAAACCAGGTGCTGACCATACATGTCGGCCAGGGAGGCAGGTGGTAATATTATTGTCTGAAATTCACTCTTTAACTCATTCATGGCCCAAGGTTGCGGCGCATTTTGTTTCTTTGCCGTAATTAAAAATCAGATAGATGGTAGCAGCATTGGATTTGAAGATTACCAAGACTAACCACAGCAAACTTACAGACCTGAAGCTTGAAAATATTCCCTTCGGCAAGGTTTTTACCGACCACATGCTGGAGGCAGAATTTGAAAATGGCGAATGGAAGAATATTGAGATAAAGCCATTTCAGCATTTGTCCATCAGCCCGGGCAATGCAGCGCTTCATTACGGCCAATCCATTTTCGAAGGCATTAAGGCCTACCCGATGCCGGGCGGGGAAGTCGCCATTTTCAGACCGTTCGACAACTTCCGTCGATTCAATATTTCCGCACAGCGCATGCAAATGCCGCAGGTGCCAGAAGAACTCTTTATTGAAGGCATGCGCAAGCTGATTGAAATAGACAAAGAGTGGGTGCCGCATTTTCCCAATCATGCTTTGTACATCAGGCCTTTCATGTTTGCCACCGATGAAGCTATTGGTGTAAGGCCTTCTGAGAAATATAAATTCATGGTTCTTCTTTGCCCGGCAGGACCTTACTTCACTGCACCCATGCGCATTTATGTGGAAGAACATTTTGTGCGTGCCACCCCCGGTGGTGTAGGCTTTGCAAAGACTTCAGGCAATTACGCTGCCTCCATGTATCCTACAGCTTTGGCAAAAGAAAAAGGATACGACCAGGTACTCTGGACCGATGCCCTGGAGCACAAGTACGTGCAGGAAATAGGTGTGATGAATGTATTTTTTGTGGTTGGAAACAAAGCGTGGACTCCAAGCCTCGAAGGCGGAACCATCCTGGCTGGCGTTACACGTGCAAGTGTTATTACTGTTCTTGGTGAAATGGGTATTGAAGTGGAAGAGCGCCCCATAACAGTGGAGGAACTGATTGAGGCTTACAAGCAAGGCCAATTGAAAGAAGTATTTGGTGCTGGCACAGCGGCCACCATCAGCATGATCAAAGAATTGCGCTACAAAGATTTCGATATGTTTTTCGACCTCGATAGCTGGCAGGTTTGCCCACAGGTTCTAAGCAGGCTCAATGACATTCGCTATGGCCATGTGCCCGATGCTCATGGATGGATGTTGACTGTATGAGACTATAAACAAATGCATTTCAAAGCCGCTTCATTGTTCAAAAAGAATGAAGCGGTTTTTTTGTGTATAGCCTCTTTGACATCTAAGAGATGGCGGGTAATTAAGCAAGCAGGTAGGCGAAGGGATAAATGATATATTCTGCGAAAAACAGTCCCCAGTAAAACATGTAAAACTTTTTGATAGCTTTTTCATCGTGCAACGAAAGTTTTGCAGCGATGTAAATGAAAAGCAGGCATAGCGTAAGATGAGAGAGGGAGAAGAATGCAGTATTCACTTTCATGCTGATGACAAACGGGCTGGCAGCCACTACCGTATAAGCTATGGCCACCACGGCCACGCCCAGCCACAACGCCGTTTTTCGACTCATGCTCACTGCCAGGGTTTTGAATTGAAAAACCTCATCGCCTTTGGTGTCTGGTATGTCCTTGAACCACGCAATGCCAAAACTGAATCCAACAACAAACAAAGCAAGCGGCCAAACACCAGCAGGTATGCTCCACTTTCCGGTGATTTGCTGCATGAAATGCGCTGTCATGCCAAGGTTTACCAACAGCCCACGTACACTCACAATGGCAAAGGCTGCAGGCAGGTGATGCCGCTTCAGCTTCATCGGCGGCAGTGAATAGGCGGCCCCAATGCCATTAATAATAAGCATGAGCAGCAGGAACTGGCTGCTTAATGACGCAGCGCATAGCAACGAAAAAATGAGGCTGCTGAAAATAACAGCTTGCGCAGTTCGCATCTTCATGGTGCCTGCAGCCAAGGGCAACCATGGCTTGTTAATGCGGTCCACATCTATATCCTGCCATTGGTTAAGTCCTACAATAAAAATGTTGCAGGCCAGTGCGCTCAGCAGTGTCAGTATATACAGTGTTGTATGATTATCGACCAATGCGCCAATGTTTTGGTTCAATGCAGGAGCGGCCTCAGCACATGCAATTACAAACAACGCAGTAATGCTGATGTATGAGCCGATAATGGTATGAGGCCTGCTGAAAAGCCACCAGGTTTTAAGTGTTTGCATGGTGAATAGGTTCTCCGGTTAGTACATACACCCGTTTCCACCATGATCCTGTTTTTATGAATGAAAACCGGTATGCTTTTGTGGAAAGTGTGTTTGCTATTTGCAAGAATGATTTTTGTGATATGGATCTGAATACCGACATCCATCCATCCCAGGTGATGGTGACCAAATTCAATGGAATGATATAAGTGAACAATATTCTGCTCCAACGAAAGGGGACTACCTGGAAGGCAAAAATGAGTTGTCCAACCACTGTTGCCGCTGTAACGCAAAGGAAACTGGCAATGGTTGGCTGTGTTATTTCGGCGATGACCAGCGGCCTTCGGCTTTCTGCAATTTCTCGCAACAATTTGGTTCTTTCAAGGTTGGTAAAATGATGAAATGCATTGAAAAAACTAACCAGTCCGTTTCCGGGTATCGCGTCATTCGGTACATCAACTGTTTGGCAATGAACGGTGGTAGGAATTGGCTTTGGAAATACAGGTGTCATCAGGAATTTATCGGTTAGCCATACTTCATTCACTAATACCCCATTAGCCAGCAAGCATTTCACAGGGCCTGCTGCACCGCTGCAGCAATCCGTCCATTGTTGGATGTTGGTTGCACTCATGAGTTTGGCAACGGTAATTACCAGTGGCGTGTACAGTCCGAATGCTGTGGCCATATGCGAAATGAACTCCATCTGCTGGCAGCGCATCCATTTTGGGAACCATGCATAATCTTCCAGTTCAGGCGACATCGTATTTGGAAGTTAACTGTTTTCTCAAAGGATATATTGATCTTTCCGGTTTTACAGGCATTATGAATCTGATTGGTGTTTGCATTTTGCTGTTTACCATTGGCATTGTATTGTGGCTTTCAGAAACCATGGTGAAGCACAAGAAATGGTCGCTTGTGCCGGCACGTAAAATGGTGCACCTGGTGGCTGTTTCGGCGGTAGCTATCTCACCTGTGTTCTTTCCCAATCTTTTGCTGCTTCAGGATGTCATATTTTCCAAAACCTGGAAACAATCCGGCAAAAACCGGGTGCAC
>JBBIOQ010000122.1:0-11051 GCA_037443285.1 Sphingobacteriales bacterium
CAGCAATTTGTTTTTTAATGGCTTCATGCGCGGCTTCCAATGCCTTCACCAGGTCTTCCTCAGCACATTCTTTGGCTTCACCTTCAACCATCATGATGTTTTTGGCGGTAGCACCAATAATGAAGTCCATATCAGATTCTTTCATCTGGCTGCGAGAGGGGTTTACCACCATCTTGCCGCCAAGCCTAGAAACCCTAACCTCGGAAATTATTTCCTGGATAGGCACATCCGAAATAGCCAACGCGGCAGATGCTGCAAGACAGGCTAACGCATCGGGCATTACTTCCGGGTCGCTGGAAATGAGTGTTACGAGTACCTGCACATCGCATAGGTAGTCTTCGGGAAACAGTGGGCGCAAGGCACGGTCGATGAGGCGGCTCACCAAAACTTCATAATCGCTAAGCCTGCCTTCGCGTTTGAAAAATGAACCCGGTATGCGACCGGCAGAAGCAAACTTTTCCTGGTAATCTACTGTCAATGGAAAAAATGACTGGCCAGGCTTGGGTTCCTGATTGGCACACACTGTTGCCAGCAGGTAGCAGTTGCCGCACTGCACAAGGGCTGCGCCATCGGCCTGGCGGGCCAGGCGACCTGTACTTATGGTTATAGGGCGATTGTCGCCCAAATCAATCACTACGGAATGGGGTTGCGTTAGCATAAAATAGAATTGTAATTGCCTGAAAAATTGTTTTCGAAACGAGGGAAATCAGTGGGAAATAGGCACACACTGAAACTAAAAACTGCAGGAGACTTAATGAAACATGCTGATAATATGAAATCCCCAATTAGCGCTTTTTGCTAATTGGGGACCATATAATTCAGTATACAATCATTTTATTTCCTGATACCCAGTTTTTCAATGAGTTCGCGGTAACCCTGAAGGTTGTGTTTGCTCAGGTAAGTAAGCAGGCGCTTGCGCTGACCAACAAGCCTCATCAGACCACGGTGGGTGCTGAAGTCCTTTTTGTTTTTCTGAAGGTGCTGAGATAGTGCAGAAATACGCTCAGTCAGCAGGGCAATTTGACCTTCAATAGAACCGGTGTTTTTCGCGTTGCCACCGTGCGTTTCGAAAATCTTGGCTTTCTTTTCAACTGTTAAATAAGGCATCCGATTGTTCTTTTTGAGTTTTATCCGATTATTTCATTCGATAAATGGGCCGCAAAAGTAGGAGATTTTACTAAGAATCAAAATTATGAAGAAAGGATTTTAGTTTGCAGCCTGTTAAGTACTACCAATAATGAATGCACCCCCACATATTTACCTGGCAGTAACCAACGATTTAACCTATGACCAAAGAATGAGTCGCATTTGCGGCAGTCTATCCAATGCTGGCTACAATGTTACTATAATAGGAAGGGAATTGCCTGACTCTGCGCCATTGGAAAGTGTTGCATACGAACAGGTTCGGTTGAAACTGAAGCAACAGAAAGGCAAACTGTTTTACCTTGAATTCAATTACTACTTGTACAAATACCTGGTTAAAAGGTTATCACAAGAAAAGGGCTTACCTGTTGCCATTTGCGCAATCGACCTAGACACCATTGCACCTTGCTACCTTGCCTCCAGGAAGTTCAAAAGTCAACGTGTTTACGATGCCCATGAACTTTTTACCGAACTCACCGAGGTAAAACGAAGGCCCTGGATCCATGCCATCTGGAAGTGGATTGAATCAAAATATGTTCCAAAATATAAATCAGGATATACTGTTAATCAATTCATTGCAGATGAATTCTATAGAAGATTCCAGGTAAAATATGCTGTTATCCGAAACCTGCCTGCACCACAAATTAATACCGCAGGTCAGCAAGCCCCTCTCCCATTTGCACTCCCCCCAAAGTTCTTCCTTTACCAGGGAGCCGTAAACGAAGGCAGGGCGTTTGACACACTCATTCCTGCAATGAAAAAGGTACCCATACCTCTCTTGATAGCCGGAGATGGCAACTATTTTGAACAGGTAAAACGGTTGGTAAAATCTAATAGACTGGAAGAAAAGGTTCTGATGACGGGCTACGTTCAACCGGCTATGCTAAAGCAAATAACACCTAAAGCCTTTGCAGGCATTACCATTTTTGACAATTCAGGACTGAACCAGTACTATTCTCTTGCTAATCGGTTTTTCGATTATGTGCAGGCTGGAATCCCCCAATTGTGCTGCAATTACCCCGAATATGCCGCCCTTAATAAGGAACATGAAGTTGCTTTGCTGATTGACCATGTGAATAGCGAGACAATTGCCGAAGGCTTGAACAATTTGCTAAGGGACAATGTTTTGTATTCAAAATTGCAGGTCCAATGCAAAGAGGCCTCCTCACATTGGAACTGGCATTATGAAGAGCAAAAGCTGATTCAGTTCTGGAATAACTTACTACCCATCCAATAAATTCGACCTTCATTTTGGCTGAAAAACATTTGCATATTGTTTGTCTCGACGTACCCTACCCTGTTGATTACGGTGGCGTTTTTGACCTTTTTTACAAAATCAAATCTCTCAGTGAAGAGGGTATTAAGATTCACCTGCATTGCTTTGAATACGGCCGAGGCCAACAGCCGGAACTGGAAAAATATTGTGTAGAAGTAAATTACTACGACCGATATACCGGACTACGCGGTATAAAATCTGGTTTGCCTTACATAGTGGCCAGCAGGGCAAACCCTGCCTTGTTGAGGAGGCTGCAGAATGATGACTATCCAATATTAATGGAAGGAATTCACTGCACCTATTTTGTAAATACCGGTGCTCTGCCTCCAAACAGATGTTTTGTTCGATTGCACAATGTGGAGTATCTGTATTATAACCAGTTGAAGGAGACTTCGCCTTCACCGTTGAAACGACTATACTTTAAAAGGGAAAGCAAACTGCTGAAAGCCTATGAAGCATCGTTGGCTAGCAAAGCTACTTTTTGGACCGTGACTGAAAAGGACCTGGAAGTATTCAATAGAGAACTTGGCTACCAAACTGTGGATTACCTTCCACTTTTTCTGCCGGAACCAAGGCCCAAATGGAACGGCGAAAGAGGGCACTTTTGTTTGTACCACGGCAACCTGGGCGTACCTGAAAATGAATTTGCTGCCACCTGGCTGCTGGAAGAAATATTCAGTGAGTTGGAAATTCCATTTGTTGTTGCAGGAAAGAATCCGTCTGCCAAACTGCAGAGACTGGCTCATGCAAGGCCTCATACCTGTATTGTGGCCAATCCAAGTGAAAAAGAAATGGACGAACTGATTAGCAAAGCCCAGGTAAACATTCTACCCTCATTCAATAGTACTGGCATTAAACTGAAACTGATAAATGCACTTTACAAAGGCAGGCATTGCCTCGTAAATACAGCCGGTGTAGAAGGCAGCGGACTTAATGACCTTTGCGAGATTGCCAATTCTACCACTGACATGGTCGCAGCCATTGAACGACTTTTCAACCAACCTTTCAATCATTTTCATTTTCAAGAAAGGATGTGCCGGCTGCAAAGCATGTTCAATAACAAACGAAATGCCAAGCAAATGGTCGACTGGATTTTTAATGGCCAGCCCACAATACCCGGCAAAGTGGCTAAGAATCTTTTGACAGCCTGATAACCCCTTTCTCTATTCAGCAAATTGGTTGGCGCTGTCGTAAATACGGCCATTTTCAGTGCGCAAAATTCTGGCAGGAAATTTATTGATGACGATATAGTCATGCGTTGCCATAATTACTGCCATGCCATAATCCTTGCTCAGGTTGATGAGCAATTGCATGATTTCATCACTCGTTTCAGGGTCGAGGTTTCCGGTTGGCTCATCGGCCAGCAGCAACTTCGGCGAATTGAGCAAGGCCCGGGCAATATCCACACGTTGCTGTTCGCCACCACTCATTTCAAATGGCATTTTGAATCCTTTGCTTTTCAGTCCCACCTTCTCAAGCACATCTTCAATTTTTGCACTTATCATGTTGTCGTCTTTCCAGCCCGTGGCCTTCAAAACAAAACGAAGATTTTCTTTTACATTCCTGTCGGTTAGTAGCTGAAAATCCTGGAATACAACGCCAAGATTTCTGCGCAAAAACGGGATTGTTTTCCAATTGAGGCCAGCCAGTTTATGGCCCACTACTGTGCCTTCTCCATCTTTCAGAGAAAGTTCGCCATACAACGTTTTGAGAAGTGATGACTTGCCTGTACCGGTCTTTCCAACCAGGTAAACAAACTCCCCTCTTCTTACCTCAAGGTTCACATCACGCAGTATGAGGGCGCCGCCCTGGTAAATATTTGAATGATTCAGCTTTACTACAATTTCTTCAGCCATGGTATTGTTGGTATTACCCTGTTTCAACAAGGCGTTCTTTTATTGGTGGTGCTTTTAACTCATTTATTCAAAAATAATTGTTTCGCCTGCATACTCAATTTGTAGTTGCTTGCTATCGGCGGGCAATAACCTGCCAATGATCCGGGCATCAATTCCAAACCGTGTTGCAGTATCAATCATCAATTGTGCATCATTTTCACTGCAATAAATTTCAAGCCTGCAACCCATGTTGAAAACCTGCATCATTTCGCGGTAATCTGCTCCGCTGCAGTCTCTGATGATTTGGAAAATATGCGGCGCTTCAAACAAATTGTCTTTAATCACTTTCACATTTTCAGGCACGAATTTCAGGCATTTGGTTTGTCCTCCGCCACTGCAGTGTACCAGGCCATGAATGCTGTCGAAATGATTGGTGAGCAAATGTTTCAGGACTGGAGCGTAGGTACGCGTAGGGCTCAGTAGCATTTGTCCAATAGAATGTCCTTCATCAATGACAACATCAGAAAGCTTGTATTTTCCAATGTACACTACTTCATCTGCCAGCGACTGCTCAAACGTCATAGGGTACTCCGTTGCATAATGTTTGCTCAGCACATCATGCCTGGCGCTGGTGAGGCCGTTACTTCCAATGCCGCTGTTGTACGAACTTTCATAAACCGACTGGCCAAATGAAGCGAGGCCCACAATCACATCGCCCGCTGCAATTTTTTCGTTGGTAATCACCTTTTCTTTGGGCCACCTCACTGTCATGGTACCATTCACTGCAATGGTGCGTACCACATCGCCCACATCGGCCGTTTCACCACCCAGGTAAGCAATGCTGACACCAAATTCTTTCAGGGTATCAAAAAGTTCCTGTGAGCCGCTGATGACTTCCTGCAATACTTCGCCAGGTATCAGTTGCTTGTTGCGATCGATGGTTGAATTGAAAACGATGTTATCATGAATGCCTGCACACAGCAGGTCGTCAAGGTTCATTACAATGGCATCCTGGGCTATTCCGCGCCAAACGCTGAGGTCGCCGGTTTCTTTCCAATACAGGTAGGCAAGTATGCTTTTGGTGCCGGCGCCATCGGCATGCATAATGTTTACCCAGTTGGCATCGCCTCCCAGGTAATCGGGGTAAATTTTGCAAAACGCTTTCGGAAACAAACCCTGGTCAAGGTTTTTAGTGGCCGCATGCACTTCTTCTTTCAGTGCTGATACGCCTCTACGTGCATATAATGACATGCTGCAAAAATAGGCGGTAGGCGTACAGATTTGGAATTTGGCCCTGAGTAAATGATTTTTGCCAACACATGCAGGTGCATAAAGACATTTCCAATCTTCCGGTATTTAAGAATGCCGCCATTACCATAGGTACTTTCGATGGCGTTCACAAAGGCCATTCCATCATCATCAGGCAACTCATCACGGAAGCCAGGGAATTGCATGGCGAAAGCATCATCATCACTTTCCATCCGCATCCACGAAAAGTAGTTGGTCTCAGGCAGGCTGATATCAGGCTGCTCAACACTGAGCACGAAAAAATTGAACTGCTTGCCACAGAGGGTATTGACCACCTGGTTATTGTTCCCTTCACCGATGTTTTTTCGCAACAGACGGCTGTCGAGTACGTGGAACAGTTTCTAGTGAAATACTTTCAACCCAAGTGCATCATTATTGGCTATGACCACCGCTTTGGCCACAATCGGGAGGGCAACTACCATTTACTGGAATCACTGCAGGAAAAGTTTGGCTACGAACTAATTGAAATACCTGAGCGACTTCTGAACGACATCACCATCAGCAGCACCATCATTAGAAACTCGATTATCAATAGCCAGGTAGAAATAGCCAACGATTTCCTGGGTTACCCTTACTTTTTTGAAGCCACTGTAGTTGAAGGCAATAAATTGGGAAGGACTATTGGCTATCCAACTGCTAACCTTCGGATGAACGATAGCGACAAACTTTTGCCCGGCAATGGCGTTTACGCAGTTCGTATCCGGCTAACCGATATTCCACATGCCCATTGGCACAACGGGATGATGAATATTGGTGTAAGGCCTACATTAAATGGAACAACACTAACCGTTGAAGTAAACATCTTCAACTTCGATGAAGACATTTACCACCGTACCGTTCGTGTAGAAGTAATTTACCACCTCAGAGGCGAACAAAAATTTGCAGGACTGGACGCCCTTAAAATGCAGTTGGGATTGGATAAACTGGCAGCTATGGAAAAACTGGTAGAGGCAGGTTACACTTAATCGTTTGCAGGCACAATCATTTTCACCACCATTTCTTTTAACAGGTCGGCTTCGGATACATTAGATGCATGTATGCCAATGCTTTTTAGATTGTATTCGTGCAGCAACAACAAGGCCTGCTCCACACCTTTTTGGCGATAGTTTTTTGCACAGGAAATGATATCCTTAACATAAGGATTGAGCGAATTATAACCAAGAAATTTGGCCAACTGGTATTCATCGTTCGTTCCTGCCCCAAAAACCTGGTAAGCCTTACTGAAAAATGAATAGAGCGTCGGCAGCAATTGCATAATGGGGAGCGCCTTGGGATTGCCTTCGAAATACTGGATAATTTGCAGGCATCGCATCATATTGCGCTGGGTAAGAGCATGCTGCAATTCAAATACATTGTATTCCTTGCTGATGCCCACATAAGTTTCAATGTCATCTTCGTTAATTTCCTTCCGGTCGGCAAGGTTAATCGTTACCTTTTGCAACTCATTTGCCAGCCTCGACAAATCGTTGCCAATATGCTCAACCAGCAGGAAAACGGCTTTTTGGGTAATGGTGTAGCCTAGTGTCTTCAGGTAGGTGGTTACCCAGCCAGGCAGTTCGGAATCGTACAGTTTTTTGGTAGTAACCAATTCGCCTTTTTGTTTCAGCAGCTTGGCAAACTTACTGCGACCGTCCACTTTCTTCTGTTTGTAGCCAACCACAAGAACGGTGCTTGCTAATGGATTTTCTATATAGCCTTCCAGCCTTTCAATATCACGCATTCCTTGCGCCTCTTTCAATATAACCACCTGTCTTTCGGAAAACATGGGGTACCTTCGACATGCATTCACTACCTCCGCCCAATCTGCGTCTTTTCCATAAAAAACAGAAAGGTTAAAACTTGCTTCAGCCTCTGTTAAAATATGATTCTCAGCATATTCGATCGCCTGATCGATATAGAAAGATTCTTCACCTTCAAGCCAATAAACAGACTTAAAAGCACCTCTTTTCCAATCCTGTATGATCTTATCTGCTTCCACCCAACAAAAAAATGAAACTTTAAAACGGATGGATTAGAAAGTTTTTAACAAGTGAAGAAAAGTGTTCTGGCACGGTGTTAGCTTTAACCAACAAAAAATTAAGAGATGGAAGACTTAAAAACGGATTCGTACGCAACCGGCACTCCTAAAAAGGATAACCGCAACATTATTTACACAGTTTTAGCTGTAGCCCTGCTTGGCACCTGGGGCTATATGATATTTGATAAATCTAAAACCCGGGAACAGGTAGCAGGTTTGACTACTCAAAATACCCAGGTAACCAGTGAACGTGACCAGGTGAAGGAATTGTATAATGCCTCACTGGCAAGGCTCGATAGTTTGATGGGCGAAAACCAATCAATGTCCGACAGCCTTGATACACGTAATGGCGAAATATCAAAGCTCCGAAGCGACATACGCAAACTGCTCAACAAGAAGAATGCTACCGATGCTGACCTGGCGCAGGCCCGTGCAAAAATCAACGAGTTGAATTCGAAAATCAACAGCCTGGCTGGTGAAGTGAAACGCCTCGAAGGTGAAAACAAACAACTGGCCGAAAGCAACCAGCAAATCACCCAGGAAAAACAAAAAGTAGAATCAGACCTTGCAACTACTCAATCAGAAAAGCAGGCTATTCAAAAGAACCTGGATGAAACTGTGGATGTGGCCTCAACCCTGAAGGCATCGAACATCAATATTTTTGCACTGAATGAAAAAAGCTCAGGCAAAGAGAAGGAAACAACTTCTGCCAAGAAAGCAGATAAACTGCGCATCACTTTTGACCTCGATGAAAACAGGATTGCAAAATCGGGCGAGAAGGAAATCTTAATTGCAGTAACAGGCCCCGATGGTAAAGCCATTTCGAACAATACCACATTTGCCACCCGCGAAGAAGGCGAAAAGGCTTACACTTCAAAGGTTGCAGTGCAATACGAAAACGGAAAGAAAACACCTGTGAGCTTCGATTGGCGCGGCGACAAAGGTTTTGCAACCGGTAATTACAAGATTGAAATCTATCACAACGGTTTCAAAATTGGTGAAGGTGTACGCAGCCTGAAAAAAGGCGGCTTGTTCTAAACCATTTTTACAAGAATTCTTAAGAGGCTGGCAATGTAATTGCCGGCCTTTTCTTATTTAAAGAATAGCCCGCAGTGCAGCACGACCAATGTGCACAGTGCGTGTATCGCCTGCTTTCCGTCCTTCGTACTGAAAACTAAGTTCCAGCGCATTGGCCAGTCGTTTTGTAAAATCAATATTCCATAGAAAATTCTTACCCGGCTGCAAACCATCAAGCATGATGTAGGAAACGGTGGTGTTTTTTGCGCCATCAAAACTGATATTGCTGTAAGTAAGCTTCGTTGTAATCAAACCGCTCTGCACCAGATTATACTTGGTTTCCCAAAGCAAAGTGTTCAATGTGCTGGTCTGCGGCGTAGCATTGGTAGTGGCTTTCTTATCATCCCATTTATATGCAAGTTGCGACCGGAATGTGGCGCCTTTCGTGTATGTGACAGATGGCGAAATTCCATAGTAACTCACTTCGTAATTTCTGTTGTCGAATTTTGGATTGGGAGTTATCAATTCATTCGTGCCCATTTTTCCCGAAACGAGGAATGTAAAATTGCGTCCTGCATTTTTTCGAATACGAAGTGAATAGTCGTTGAGCAGGTGCGTTTCATATCCATAGGTGAGAATGGCCTTTATCGAATTGCGCACCTGCGAAAGGTCGAATCCCCATTTGGTGCTGTATCGGTTAAATGACAAAGTGTTGGCAATGTTGGTGCTGAGATAAAGCAGGTTGGTGTCTGCCACAGTTCCTTCAAACGGATTGAAATGAAAACTGCCATCGTCCAGTTTTTTGTTGGTGGTCTGCAGGCTGCTTTGTGCATTCCATTTCGACAGAAATTTCCTGAAAGCTGCTGAATCTCTTCGCCATGCATTAGCCGGTGAAAAGATGAGCGAATAATTGAAAGTGGTGTAGGTTGATTTTACAAACCGGTTTGTAGGTGTGAATATCCTGATATACTTTGCCTGGTCGGGAAACTGCGCTGTTTCAAATTCGTTCAGCTGAGGCACTCCATCGCCATTGTAATCAAACCAGGCGTACTCTCCCCTGCCTGCAGGCACTTCCACATAACTGTAATCCCGCTGCTGCTCCTGCCCCGCACCTACTTCATAAAGTGCGTTCCCAACGATGGCTCCTTTGCCAATATTTAAAAGATATTCTGCACGCCCCAGTAATGTTTTGTCTGACTGCTGGCTGGTAATCCCGGTGGTTTTTACTTCCAGCATCCGGTAGCCACTGTTGAGTCTGAACTGGTGATGCAAACTCTTGAACATTTCTACCTGCAGGTTGAAATTGTTGTTCACATCAAGCGGCACAAAACCGGCTGCCAGTGGATAATCATTGGCTCTCCTGAACCAGTTGAACGACCAACGGTTCGGCTTTGACGCATTGCTCCTAATGTAAGCTTTCCAATCTTTGAATGAAAAACTCGAAGGCAGCAAAGTGTCGGCAACGGTTGATTTTATTTCGTTGTACTCCATGGCAAAAGAGCCGCCAATTTCATGGTTGCCCAACTGCTTCAATGTTTTGCTCATAGAAATATTGGGTCGCAGAAACCTGCCATCATAGGTCGATCCATTGAAATGTGTGTATTGAAATCCATCGGACAGTTGGAATCCGTAGAATTGGGCAGCATGTGCAATGGTGTGGCGCTTGCCCGAGTACTCATCACTTCGCAAATAAGCTGAGAAATCATAAGAGAACTGTTGATTTTTTGCATCACTCAATGCAATGCTGAAACCCGGCAACTGCTCTTTGGCGTAGCCAACATCAAACGGCAGGCCCCAGTCGCGCAAAAATTCCACGGTACGCAGACGCTCCAGGGGCCGGAATGTTTCAGCAACAGATTCATACCTCCCCTCTGTTTGCAGGACGCGTCTATTTGATGCTGGTCCAAATTCACGCTTGTCATTTACCAACAGTTTAAGGCCTGCTCCGCCGTTGTCCTCTTTGTCCTTTGCGGAATATGTATTCACATCGGTATAGCTATATGCCGCATCCATTTTAGCTGAGGTGTGTTTCGAGAATTTGTAGCCAACCGCAGCTGTAACCATTTGTTGTTTTTTGGGTGTTACCAAATACGCCACCGGGTCATAATTGCCCTGCGGTTTGCCCGCTACTGGCGCTATCCATTGGTAAACCTTTCCATTGGCCGCATTCATTAATGGAATATAGTTGCCTTTCCCTTGCCCAACATCGGTAAACGACAGGGTGTACATGGCTGTGTCGTAGCTGCTTTTGTAGCGATAGATTTTGTAAACGCTTGCACCAACAACAGTATCCGCCTTGACGTACAAAATTTTGTTGGCATTAAAGCTGTCTCTTGTTTCTACAGGGTAGTAAGCATATTGCAAACTGTCGCCTATTTCACTCAGAAATTGTTTTTGCTGTGTGTCGAGGGTTTGGTTGATTGGTGAATTCTTTGAATCGGCATTGGAATACAAT
>JBBIOQ010000123.1:0-10498 GCA_037443285.1 Sphingobacteriales bacterium
CCTGTTGCCTGCTTGTCGAGCAGGTAACTAAACCTTACTCCAACTTTCACAGGCAGTTGATTCCAAATTCTGGAATCAAAATACACCTCGCTGCCAACCGTTGAAAATGGCCGCGTAAGGCCGGTGCGAAGGCTTTTCACTTCAGTATAATCATAGAATACATTGCCCCTGATACGCAGGAAATACAACAGGTTACCAAAGCCCCAGTCGGGGTAACAAATAGGGAAATGGTAGTTTGCTCCCACCTTGAACATGCGTGGGTAATTCACACTATTATAGCCCCTGCTAAATGGAAATGAATTGCTGAAGGTGTATTGCCTCATTGTATCTCTTGCCTGGTAAGCTGCCGTTACAACAAGGCTATGGTTGGTAGCCAGCCCCGGAAAATAAAAAGCTCCACTCAGCAACATTTGCCATGAACTATGACTGTCGACCATGTTTTTATAGTCAGCCACCAGTGACTGTGCAAAGCGTGGATAGATGTTTTGCTTGGCTTTTTGTGTTTGAGAACTGAAAACCAGGCGATTTTGCAGGTAAGTATAGTCAAGGTCGCGAAGCAGGCCTTTGCCAATGCCAGTCCAGTTTACATTGTCAATGTGAATGGAACTGCTCAAAGTGAGATAGGAAAAATGTTTGCCTGAACTCAGGTTGAGTGGCAATTGCAGTCCGGCTGCCCCATCGGTTTCGTTGTATACAAATGTGGTATCCTGGTTATACACTACTTCCCTTCCCCATGTTTGCTTTCCTTGCAAGAATGGCTGTAGAAACCATCCTCCATACACAAAATTTACCCCGGCTGCATTGCTGTTTTCATTGGTATTATAGGTGTAAAAAAGTTCGGTTTGAGTGGTATTGAGCACATTGTTGCCATAAAGCCTGAACGTGTAATCTGGCTCATTTAGTTCGGGCTGCCAGCTGTGAACATTGAGGAAGCCGTGATTGCGGGAATATTTTTTGGAAGGAAAAATTTTTGTTTCTACATCGGATACATTTTCATCCCCCCCGTCCATTTGTTTATTGTACAAGGGAATGAGCCCTGCCTGTGCAGTAAGCATGGGTGCCATTGTTGCAGTTGTCATCCCAAGCCTGTAGCCACCAGCTGTAAAGAATGAGCCAATTACCTTACCGCTTTTCACATAGCCCTGGTAAACGCCAGTAGGATAATTGACCACCAGGAATCGGTTTCCGGTAGAAATGAGTTGCGCATACAAACCATCATTGCCTCCTTCGGTAGCAGTGTAAAAAAGCGTATCGCCCTGCACCAACGGGAAACCAACCAGCCTGTGAGCCGGGGGCAGCAACCAGCGGATATCATTGGTAGTCGTACCCCAAATCATCCAACCCATTTGACCGTCGGGCTTGCGTGCTGCGACGACTACATTGATGTCATCCGCAAGGAATTTTGGATGGGAATAATACAAGGAACTGTCGGGTGTAAATGACTTTTGCACTTTGCCTTCTGCATCCATCAGCACTAATCGTGTGAAACGTGCAGGCTGGTTTTCTACTGCCACAATTTTGCGGCAATCGGTTGTTAGGTCGGGCGAAAAATAACGTGAATGATAAGTGATGCTTTGTACTTGTTTTGTATTCACATCCAACAGGCGAATAATGCTGTAGTCGCGGTTGGCCCAGCGTATATCGGGCTGTAGCGAGGTGTAAATAATCCGACCATTTTTATAACTGAAATAGTCATCGTAGCCAATATCTTTCACTGCGATTTTTTCATCGCTTCCATCGGGTCTCACCTTGACGAAGGTGGGTATCTGCCGGTAACTTGTTTTCAAAACAATCATTGTGCCATCCTCGGCAGGATAAGGGTATCGATAATCAGTTACGTTTTTATTTGAAACAGGGGTTATCCATTGCTGAACAGTTTCAGTATTGGTTGACGATTCCCATTTCTGCCTGAAGTCACTCATGGCATTGTTTACAAAAGTGGAATACTTAATGCCGGTGTATTTTTTCAGCGCACCCTGCAATGGGTATATCAATGGCTTGAATGATGCCGCATCATGCGTAATATTTTTCCAGATGCTGTCGCCGTAAGCCTGCCTGCCATAACTAACCAACAAATAACCAAGGTAGTAATGGTTGGGTACAAACTGGCGCAGCGAGCCATTGCGCATTTTCATGTAATTGTAAGTTCGCCCTTCGCGTAATACCGATTTGTAGCTGCTGAAGAATGCAGGCAACCGGCCCCTGCCCTGCCCACTCAAAACCGTTTCGTTCCATACCGCATCTCCTTCAAACAACCAATCAGGAACAGCCATGGCATTTGCCAGGGCCCGGCCATTTTCGCCGGCGAAAACAGCAAACACTTTAGCCAGGCCGACATTGAAATTCGAGTATTGCTCCACATGCCGAAATTCATGCACAGCAAGGTTGTCCGCCCACGACATGGAACCCAACTCAAATGGATTTTGAGGAGCCATCATGTAATACTCACTCCGGTAAGGGCCCAGCATTACATAGGCATTGGAAAATGTAACATCGGGCTGAAGGATGATGCTGATTTTCTTGTATTTATCGCCGAGGGTTCCGGAATATTTTTCGTGCAATAAATCAGTAATGGTGGCCACACGTGAAGCAATGCTATCCAACCCTTTTGGAAACACCACTTTCACCGAATTTGAATTCACCTGGCGCCACTTAACGGAAGCCGGGTTGCCGCCAAAATTCTGTGCCGCAGCAATGAATGAAAGAAATGTACAATAGAGAGTAAGTGCAACGCCTGCTAAACGAATGCCGAAATTTCTTGCCGGTTTATTTTTCATACCACAGCTATTGATGGCAGAAAATTACATTAGGGTTGGTTACCTGCTTACAAAAAATTTTGCATGATTCCTGCTGCAATTAATTTTCACATTTCCTAATGGGCGGCAATTGTAGCACTGGCTCGCTTATTACCCTTTACCATCATTACAAAAGGCACGCAAACCAGGAACAGAATGCCAACCATCATAAATACATCCATGTAGGAAAGCACTGAAGCCTGTTTCATAACGCTGTAGTCTAAAGCCTTGTAGGCATTTTGAAGCGCAGCGTCAGGCGTCATTCCTTTTGCAGCAAATGCCTGCTGGTAGCCGGCAATACGCTGCGCTACCGCAGGATTGGAACTTTGCAGGTGAGAAACAAGGTCGGCCCTGTGATGCCAGTTTTGCCTGGCCATGAAAGTAGAAATGATAGCCACACCAAATGAACCGCCCAACTGCCGCATCATACCGGTGAAAGCAGCACCTTGTCCAATTTGCTGACCTTTCAGTGTTGACAAAGACAGCGTGGTAATGGGAATAAACAACATGGCCATGGCCACGCCACGCATGATGAGCATCCAGAAAAATGCATCCTCGCCAGTGTCGGGAGTTAGTATTTTATAGCCCCACAAACAGAATACCACAAACAAGGCCATTCCTGCTGCTGCAAGGTATTGGTTAGGCACACCTTTTTGCAGCAACTTACCAATGAAAGGCATCAGGAATGCTGTGGTGAGTGTTGCGGGCACCATCAGCATACCCGCCTGGGTTGCAGTCCAGCCCAATGTTGCCTGCGTGTAAAGGGGAATGATGAAGGTGGACCCGTATAATCCAAAACCCAGGATGAAGCTCAAAATGGTACCCACACGGAGATTGCCGTTCTTAAGTACTCTCAATTCAACAACCGGATTTTTAGTGGTAAGCTGGCGCCAAATGAAAAAATAGAATCCAAGCACCGCAACAATTGAAGTAATGATGATAACTGTGCTGTTGAACCAATCCTCCTCCTGTCCCTTTTCGAGTACATATTGCAGCGAACCGACAGCTACAGCCAGCAACCCGATTCCCAACCAATCAATTTCGCTTCCTGATTTCTTTTCGGAATACTTCGGGCTTCTCACAAAACGCAGTGCAAAAATTGCAGCAACAATACCCATCGGAATGTTGATATAAAAAATATAGGGCCAGGAAAAAGTATCAACGATATAACCACCCAATGGGGGGCCGAGTGTAGGACCTACAATCACACCTAAACCATAAATTGCTTGCGCCATGCCGCGTTTTTCTGGCGGATAGCTTTCTGTAATGATAGTTTGTGAGGTAACCAGCAGCGCACCACCACCTACACCTTGCAAAAACCGGAAAATAATCAGTTCCCAAACGGAGGTAGCATTGCCGCACAGAAATGAAAAAACGGTGAAGATGACAATGGATGCCACAAAGTAATTTCTCCGTCCAAACTGCTGCGAAAGCCAACTGGTTAGTGGCACGATGATTACATTGCCAATAGCATATGCTGTAATCACCCAACTGATTTCGTTTAGCGTGGCCCCCATGTTGCCCTTCATATCATTGAGCGCAACGTTTACGATGGTGGTGTCCACTATTTCGAGCAAGGCACACAGAATGGCCGTCACTGTTACTATCACCCGCCTGAAGCCATATTCAACAAGGCTCTGTTCCATGGTCATGTGAAAAGATGCTTTATTGTGTGTAAGAATAAAATAGAGTTATGCGCCGTCTTAATTCACCAATACTTCTGCAATCACATTCATACCGGGCCTGAGTTGTGGCAATAAAGGATCATCCGATTTCTGAAATTCAATTTTCACTGGAAGGCGCTGAACCGTTTTCACAAAATTGCCCGACGCATTGTCTGGAGGCAGCAAAGCAAATCGGCTACCGGTGGCCGGAGAAAAAGAACTTACATGACCAACAAAATCATGCTTTGGAAATGCGTCCACTTTTACCAACACTTCCTGTCCTATACGCATCTTGTTGAGTTGCGTTTCCTTGAAGTTGGCCACCACCCAAATCTGGTTATTGAGCACTACATTGAACAATGATTGTCCTGGTTGAACTAACTGACCCGGCTGCAACGTAACACGGCTTACCGTTCCACTGATTGGAGCTGTGATGACGGTGTAGCTAAGGATTAATTCTGCAGCTTTAACATCGGCCAGTTTTTGCTGAATAGTGGCATTGGCTACTCCTATCTGCTTGCTGGTTGCATTGCTTTGTGAAGCCACAGCATTGGTTTGTGTATTTGCACTACGCGATTGTTCCTGCAACACCTGCAATTGTTTTTCAGCAGTTTCCTTTTCGGCCAATGCCTGCTCATATTGTTGTTGTGTTACAGAGTGGTCCTTCACAAGATTGGCATAACGGTTGTAATCCTGCGTTGCTCTCCAAACTCTTACCTTGGCGGCATCTATTTGTGCTTCGGTAACCTTTTCATTGGTGGCTGCTGTAGCAACAGATGCTTTGGACGCAGTGGCTGCTGATTCTGCTACACTAAGGTTACTCTCTGCAATTATCAATGCAGCCCGGGCTTGTTCAAGTTTTATGCGGGCATCGCGATCATCAAGTATAATTAATGTATCACCGGCCTTCACAGGCTGGTTGTCTTTCACACGAATTTCAGCCAGGTAACCACTGATGCGTGGAATAATAGGGCCGATGTTTCCGTCAACCTGGGCATCGTCCGTTTCCTCATATTTCTGCCCATGCATGTATTTGTAAATACCAAAACTTGCACCGGCAATTACCATAATAATTAATCCAACCAGGAAACCTTTACTGGTTTTTTTCTTAGCGGGAACAGTTGCGTTAGATGTATTTTCCATGATATTTTCTTATTGGGTTATTGTGGGTAGTAATGCTTATTTCTTTTGTTGTAATGTATTTATGAGAACGCCTGCCGACTGTTGTAAATTGGCATACGCCACTGTAACATCAGCAGCCGCGTTGGCTTTGTTAAGCTGGGCCTTCAGCCGCGACAAATCTGCATCAAGCAAATCGGTAAGCGTTACAAGACCATTGTTGTATTTGTTGTTGGTAATACGATAGTTCTCCAACGCTTGTGCAATTGCCGATTCATAAACCTCCGTTTTTTTCAAACTCAGTAAGTAATCTTCATATGCCTTACTCACCTGCAGCCTTATTTTTTCATCAAGCATTTCTCTTGTGGCATTCAACTCATTTTGTGTTGCCTCTACTTCACGCATTTTCGACTGTGTCTTCCATAAACTGGAGACATTGTATTTTACCCCTACCCCCACATTAATGGCGTTAGTTATGGTGAGCAGGTTTTCTGCATATGCATTGAAATATCCGCCCGAGAGTGATACTGAGGGAAGCATGCTTCCCTTTACGGCCATCATTTGCGCATTGGTCGCATCCTTGCGTTTGGTGTTGGCTTCAAATTCTTTCCGGTTTTCCAACGCCATTGTTTCCCAGGCTGCCATGCCACGTTCATCTTTATACAGGGCAAATGGTTTGGTATCCACAGTGAGTATGGTTCTTTCCGGCAAACCCAACATCAGGTTCATATTGATGTTTGCAATGCGCAGGTTATTTTTCACTTCCAGCAAAGCCAGTTCCACATTGGAGGCCTGCAACGATGCTTTGAGCAAATCGTTGCGTGCAAGCAATCCGTTCTTTTCAAGGTTGGTGAAATCTTTCACCCTTTGATTTTCTTCTTCAAGATTTTGCGCAACAACTTTTACAGTCTCTGCAGCCTTGTACAGATTTGCATAGGCTGCCACGGTATTAGCAATCACCGCTTCGCGGTTGATGTCGGCATCGAGCCGCGTAGCCTCAGCCAGGTAGGTGGCCGACTGGATGCCATATTTTATCTGGCCGCCGGTGTAAATGGGTAACGATGCATTCACCGAACCAATCAAGGCCTGGTTCACTTTGAAGCCACTGTTATCTGGTGAAGGCTGGCTACCGCCACCCCCGGAACCGCCGGTTTTCATTTCAAAATTTGGCTGGTTAATCAGGTAATATGACCCCGAAGCACTCAGGTCTGGCATCTTGCGCTCCTGTGCCTGGTCTACCCTTGCAAGGGCGCCGTCTATTCGTGCCTTGTCAATACGCAACTGCTTGTTGTTGCCCAGGCTAAGATTGATAGCATCCTGCAGCGTAAGCAGCCTGGCCGAGTCCTGTGCTGCCAGCGAAAAAGGTACCGCGAAGGCGAGGGCAAATGCAATGAAAATAGATACCCGTTTAGTATTCATCATTTGAATAGGATTGATTTAAAAAGTGTTTCAAGGTGATTTTTGAGACGGATGCGCAATTCAGTATCGTAGGCTTCCTGTGTCATGTTTTCCAAGTGGCTGATTTTTCGGTAAAAATGTTCCAGGTGCATAAGCTGGTAAGAAACGCCCACCATCGTAACAATCATCAGGGCTACATCAACCTCTGGTTTGAAAAGGCCTGCTTGTTGGCCTTCCTTTACCAGTTGTTCCAATATTCCAAAATTGCGGCACCTCACCTCGTCCATCATTTCTCCTACCGGGCCAGCCTCGCCCAGCAACTGCTGGCGCACAACAATCTGGTGGAAATATTTTTTCTCATTTATTTTTTCAATAAAAGAGCCAAACAGAATTTTCATTTTCTCCCAGGCGTCCCTTGATGTGTCGCCCAGGATTTCTTGTACACCAAACCAGGCTGTATTAACCCGGTAATGAAAAATGGCTTCCATCAGTTTTTCCTTGCTGCCAAAGTAGTAGGACACCATGGCAATGTTCACGCCAGCCTCCCGCGAAATCTCGCGGATGGAAGTGCCTTCAAACCCATGATGGGCAAATAGCTTTTCCGCCACCTGAAGTATCTGTATCTGCTTTTCGTTCAAATCCATATACGTTGAATTGAGGGAACGAAATTAAACGGTCGTTTAATTTAAACAAACGTTTAATTGAAAAGTTGACATAAAAAAACCGGCTTTAACCGGTTCTTAACTAATTCACGCAGGTACTGTTATTCTGCCCAACTCATTACATACCCTTGATTTTCAATATCTAAAGCCTGTTTTGTGAGCTTAAGTGGATGAAAAGTATCCACCATAACTGCAAGCTCAAGGGTTTCTTTTTTTCCTATTGATTTTTCAACTGCTCCTGGGTGCGGGCCATGCGGAATGCCGGCCGGGTGCAGGGTAATCATGCCACGGGTCACGTTTTTTCGGCTCATGAAGTCGCCATCAACATAATACAAAACCTCATCGCTGTCAATGTTGCTGTGGTTGTAAGGTGCAGGAACAGCATCGGGGTGGTAATCGTACAGCCTCGGCACAAAGGAGCAGATGACGAAATTATGGGCATCAAATGTCTGGTGAACAGGCGGCGGCTGGTGTACCCTGCCTGTAATGGGCTCAAAATCGTGGATGCTGAGGGCGTAGGGATAGCAGCAGCCATCCCAGCCTACCACATCGAATGGATGATAGCCATAGTGGATGCCATACTGCATTCCGTTTTTTTTGGTTTTAATAAGGAAGTCGCCCTGCTGTTCATGTGTCTCAAGTTCCTGTGGCGGCCGAATGTCCCTTTCGCAAAACGGGCTGTGCTCCAGCAATTGGCCATACTTGCTCAGGTACCTTTTGGGAGGTGCAACCGGGCTGAAGGATTCAACAACAAAAAGACGGTTGTTGTGACCTGCAAATTCCATTTGGTAAATGGTTCCCCGCGGTATCACCAGGTAATCGCCATATGCAAAAGGGATATGCCCGTATTGCGTACGCAACCTGCCTGCGCCTTCATGCACAAACAATACTTCATCGGCATCGGCATTCTTAAAGAAGTAATCCTTCATGCTTTCCTTTGGCGCAGCAAGACTGATATGCACATCATTGTTTACCAACACCGGCACCCGGCTTTGCAGGTAATCATTTGCCGGCTGAATATTAAATCCCTCGAAACACCGATGCCGCAGCATACGGTCCTCAGCTATCAAAGGCTTCACGTCAACAGGTTCATCGTTGCCAATGATAACCGTTGGCGGATGAACATGATAAAGCAGGGAATAGTCGTTTGAAAAACCTTCCGTGGAAAACAATTGTTCGGAATACAATCCTCCATCCGGCTTGCGAAATTGCGTGTGCCGCTTGTGCGGAATGGTGCCGAGTTTATAGTAGTAAGACATGGGAATTTGAAAATATGAGAATGAGGCAATTTGAATATGAAAACAGGAGCAAATATTTCCGCAGAAAGTTTCTTGTTTGTGGTTCGCAGCTTTTGGTTATTACTCATTCAGTCGTTTAACTGGAATAAAACGATTCATTATCAAAAACTCATGAACTCGTGAACCTTAAACTCTCGAATTGACTTCCAAAGCAATCGTTTGGCAAATGTAATACCCACCTACATTCGCAGCATGCAGGTGGTACAAACAGTTGGCCTTGTGGTGGTTGACCAACAGCAATTGCTGCTGGCATTCAGCAGTCGTAAACAAGCCTGGTACCTGCCGGGTGGAAAGGTTGACGAAAACGAGACAGCACTTGTGGCATTGCAACGTGAAATAGCGGAAGAATTGCAGGTGCAATTGCAGCCTGAAGCCACAAAATACTACATGCACATCAGTGCTCCGGCCTTTGGCGAATGTGATTTGCAGATGGAAGAGGAATGCTATCGGTACCACCTGCCGGCAAATTGGATGCCCTCTGCCGAGGTTGCCGCCATCCGGTATTTTGACAGGAAAACCTACGAGCAGGAACCTCAACAGGTGCCGGGGGTATTGATACTGTTTGAACAATTGAAAAAAGATGGACTTGTAATTGCATGATGAAAATTGGGCTCATATCCGACACGCATGGCTGGCTGGATGAACAGGTTTTCCGCCACTTCGAAAACTGCCATGAAATATGGCATGCTGGCGATTTTGGCACCATGGAAGTGATTGAAAAACTGCAATCATTCAAACCTTTGAAAGGCGTTTATGGCAACATTGACGAACCAGCTATACAACGCATTTTTCCCGAGAGACTTTCCTTTATGTGCGAAGGAGTGAAAGTTTGCATGCAGCACATTGGCGGCTACACCGGCAAATATGCCCCGAATGTGAAAGGCTGGCTCCAAATGGAAAAAGCACAACTCTTTATTTCCGGCCATTCGCATATTCTGAAGGTGATGTTTGATGAACAACTAAAATGCCTGCACATGAACCCGGGAGCTGCAGGAAGACAGGGCTGGCACCAGGTTCGAACATTGCTGCGATTCAATGTCAACGGCAACAAAATGGAAAACCTGGAAGTGATTGAATTGGGCAAACGCGGTTGAGCCTGCAAACCAAGGTTGTTTTTGCTATCTTACCCTTTCAATCCAAAATCAACTTTTATGCATAAGCTTCACAGGCGGCATTTGCTGCAACGCGGTTCCATTGCATTGGCTGGCCTTGCATTTTCAAAAAATCTATTTGCAGGTATTGAGAAAGAAGAATGGTTCGCCGGTGATCCTGATGTTGCCAAACAGGTACGCATCGGTTTCAATGAAAACCCGTATGGGCCATCGGCGGCTGCTCAAAAAGCCATGATGGAGGCCATCGGTGGAAGCAATCGTTACGGCGATGGTATGGCATCGTCCATGATAAGTAAACTCGCGGCCTACCACCAGGTAGGCGAAGCAAACCTGCTGCTGGGTGCAGGCTCAACTGAAATGCTCGGCATCACTGCTGCACTTGCATCCAGCAAAGGCAAGAATGCAGTGGTGGGCGACCCCACTTTTGGCAGTTGGTTCCATACAGCTGAA
>JBBIOQ010000124.1:0-10394 GCA_037443285.1 Sphingobacteriales bacterium
ATAACAGGTACGAATTTTTTTTCTGAATTATTCATGTGTTTAAGATTTTAAGCTACAGTGTTAATTAAACGGCCAATTCCATCAATTTCAATGACAACAACATCACCATGCGCAAGGGTGAAATTATTTTCAGGGACAACACAAGTACCGGTCATGAGGTAGCAACCCACCCGATGGCTGTATTCCCTGAACAGGAAGGATACCAACTCCAGGTGTGATCGTTTCATGCGGTCAATAGTTGTGCTGCCTTCAAATACTTTTTCACTATTTCTTTCAATCGTCATTTTGATGCCGGTTGATGGTTCCATCGGCGCTTCTGTTACCAATACGCATGGTCCAATGGCAGTGCTTCCGTCATACATTTTTGCCTGCGGCAAGTACAATGGATTTTCACCTTCGATGCTGCGACTGCTCATATCGTTGCCAATAGTGTACCCTATTATTTTGCCGGTGGATGTTACTACCAGCGTGAGCTCCGGTTCAGGTACATTCCATGTACTGTCCTTTCTAATGCGAACCTGCCCGCCACTGCCTATCACCCTTGCTGCTGTTGATTTAAAAAATAACTCCGGGCGCTCTGCATCATACACTTTGTCGTAAAAGGTGGCTCCACCGCTATCCCTGCTTTCTTCCATGCGTGCCGTTTTGCTGCGCAAATAGGTTACACCTGCAGCCCAGACTTCCTGCGAACCTATGGGCGCTAAAATGGCCAAACTCTTCAACCAACTTTCATCACTCGATGGCTGCAATGAGGAAAGATGTGTTTGCAGAAATGCATACAGGTCGTCGCGATTGATCAATGCATCCCAATTTGTATCGGGCAACACATAACAGCGATCATGGTTTGCCGCAATAATTCCCGCCGATGTTCTGTAAAGTTTCATTGCTCCGATTATTGTAAATGAACATCGCCACAAAAATGCACGCTGACACCGAGTTCCGCAAGGGCGGCAGCCTTGATGCGGCAAGCTTTATGAGCCATTGTTTCATCATTAGTGTACACCACATGAATATGATTGGCTTTGTGCCTGGCCATCATCTGGTTTTTGCTGACACCTTTGATAATACCATGCATGATAGGCCATTGCGGCGTTGTAGCTTTCCACCTGCGTTGTGTTTCGGTTTCAGGGAAATCGGCCACTTCGCCTACGCCCAAATCACAATGCAACTCATCCTTCACGAGGTAAACTCTACTCCACACAATGGGACCGGGCTTGCTGTTTCCCTTTAAGGTGCCGCCGCCCTTTGGAAAAAACATGGGCGGTTGGCGTTCGCTGCTGGCACTTTTGTAACCATGGGGAAAATGAGCAGCAGGAACAGCACCTGAAATCAGGAAAACCCAAACGAACTCATCTATTTTCTCATCCTTGTATTGCTGACCCCAGCGCAGGTCATGCAACGTGTTTTCACCGCTCATACCCAAAGCATTCCACAACCGGTATGTCAGCAGCGCATCCAAACCGGCACACTCATCCACTTCATTGAAATGTGGTATGGCTTTCCCTGCAAACAATTCGTTGCCGGCTGCATCAAACACCGGAGGACGCTCAGTATTATTCAAAAGCCCTTCCACCAAATCGCTGGATGCGCAGATATCTTTCAACCCTTGCTGGTATTGTATACCAATAGTTGCACAACCAAAATAATTGGCCATGCGTACAGCAGCAATGTACATTTTGCATTGCTCCAATGTTTGCGCTCTTGTAAGTTCAGTTGCATAATCATTGCCCCACACAAAAGTCATTCCCTTGTCGAGCAGCCATTGCAATACTGCATTTGCTTCATCCTCTTTCACCTTGAGCATTTCAGCGTATAAAGCACTTTGGCTGAGTCGCTCTTTGAAAATACCGGTTTCGTGCAGCACCGAATCAGGAATGATGGCATTGTACATGCCCATGCACCCTTCATCAAACACGCCCATGATGGCTTTCTTTTTCCGAAAAGCACGTGCAAATGCCCGGCCTGTTTCTTCTTCAGCCCGCGGAATCTTTAAAAGGTCAAAACTCGTGACGTGGCTGCAATCATGCGTAATTTTTCCTGTTTCCAACCACTCCTTCAATCCATCCAGGAAGAATACATCATCAAACTGTTCACTCCACAAAGTGCTGTAATCAACACCTGCTTTGGTGAGTGAACCATTCAGGTTGAGCAGACCCACCAAACCCGGCCATTCGCCACTCCAGTTGGCAACAGTCAATATGGGTCCTTTGTGTGTAGTCAATCCGGCCAGCACATGGTGACTATACTGCCATAAACTTTCAGCCACAATAAGTGGCGCATATTCATCAATTTCTCCAAAAACTTCCATGCCCATTTTTTGTGAATCAATCAATCCATGCTGCTTAACAGGGTCATAGGCATGTGCTCTTTTAATTGTATAGCCGTACGATGTAAGCACAACTGTCAACTGCTTTTCCATTTGCTCCTGTGCAGGCCAGCAGGTAATATTGACCGAAGGGCGGGAATCTCCGCTAGCTACCAATACAATTTCTTTTGATATCAAACTCATGAGAAGGAAATTTTATGTAAGAGCAATAGTTTGTTTTTGTTTCAATCGTGTAATCAAGAGTCCACTCAGGAAAATGGCGAGTGTTCCTACAACAATTATCATGTTCTTGTGCATGGATGATTTTAGGAAAGATGCCTGGTCAGGAATCTTGTCGGAAAATGTCATCCACAAAATCACTATCACCCCAATGATGGTAGCAATAACCGCTTCGGCATTTTTAGTTCTTCGGCTAATGAGGCCAAGCAAAAAGAGCCCGAGCATGCCACCTGCGAAAATGCCCGAAAGCTCCCACCAGATGTCCAACAGGCTTTTGGCACCAATCATGGCAAGCCCGGCAAAGAGACCAATCAGTCCAAACACAACGGTTGAAATATGCAGCAGGTACAGTTTCTGCTTATCATTGATGTCTGGCTTAAAATATTTCTGGTAAATATCAACTGTGAAAACGGTGGCGGAAGCGTTCATGTTGGAACTGATGGTACTCATAGCTGCCGACAGCAAGGCTGACACAATTAGGCCCACCAGCCCTGTGGGAATGTTGTTGACCATAAAAAAAGGCAGCACCTTATCGCCATAGTCCGAAGGATTGAAAGTTGCAGCCAATGCATGTATTTGAGTTTGTGTGGCACCAGTGCCCAATCGCTCTGCAGCTACCTGCCACTTCACAGGATCAATCAGGTCCGGTTGTGATTGATAGAAGGCATACAAAGCCGTGCCAATCATAAAAAAAAGAAAGGAAGCCGGCACATAGATGGCAACACACATCCAAATAGATCTGCTTGCCTGTCTGGATGTTCTTGCCGTATGATAACGCTGAATATAATTCTGGTCCATACCAAAATTATTGAGGTTGATGAAGAAGCCATACAGTAGAATAACCCAAAAAGTAGACTGAGAAAAATTGGGTGATAAACTGCCCAAACTTATTTTATGATCGGTGGATGCAATGATCTTTATTTTTTCGATGCCCCCTGGAATTTCTGTTACTACCAAATACAAAATGAGCAGTGCGCCTAATGTTTTGATGATGCCTTGTGCCACTTCGGTCCAGATGACAGCTTCCATTCCTCCCAGCACTGTATATACGATGATACAGATTCCCATCACTATCATAATGGATTGCATGCTGAAACCGGTGAGTGCCTGCAGGCTTAAAGCAATACCAAAAAATATGGAACCCATCCTTGCGAATTGTGTCAGCAGAAAACAAACGACTGCATAGGTTCTGGCCCATGGACCGAAACGTTTTTCCAAATGCGTGTAGGCTGATATCTCACCTGTGCTCCGGTAAAACGGCACAAAATATTTTGAAGCGACCCATGCAGCAAGTGGCATGGAAATGCTGAACACAAAAGCATTCCAATTGCTGCCGAAGGCCTTGCCCGGCACACCTAAGAAGGTATTGCTGCTTAAAAATGTCGCATAAATCGATAAGCCGATTGCCCAGCCCGGTATTCTTCCTGAAGCTTTCGTAAACTGGTCGCTGTTTGTATTCTTTCGTGAAAAATAGAACCCAATACCAACCATAGCCAGCATATAGCAGGCAATAACAGCCAGGTCGATAAAGGGCAAATTGTGCATGGTAGTTTATTTGAACTTCGAAGGCTATTGCTTTTAAAAAAATATTCAGGCTGTCGCTTTACTTCAGCGATTATGGTCATTCTGCTTAATCATCAAATGGCTTTTCCACTTTCAACAATCCTCCGGGCCATTGCTCATTTACTATTTCTTTTCCTTCCAGTTTTGACGGGACGAGTACCACATGTTTGATTCGTTCGCGACGCCACGTATAAACGATGTGAACCATGCCATCCTTTGTTTGAATTACCGACGGATAGGAGTACTGACTCACCGGTGAATCTTCGAGCACTACAGCGGCAAACCAGTGTTTGCCATCAATACTATAAGCCACGTTCAAAGGCGTACGGGCACCTTTTCCATTCGGCAAATCAGGGGCAGGTTTCACATGGTTGTATACTATCAACTGCCTGCCGTCCTGCAGCGTTACTGCATCGGTGCCTGAGTTGTTGTTAGGCAGTGGTGATGCTTTCATTTCACTCCAGGTTTTACCGCCATCTTTACTCCACGATTCATTAACTGTTCTGTTCTTGCTCCGGCACATCACCTGCATGCTTCCATCCTTGTAAGTAAGTATGCTTGGCTGTATGGCAGAAACAATTTTGCCATCGTTAATAACATCGGTTTTCGTCCAGGTATGTCCGAAATCGGGAGTCATTTCAAAATGAACCTGCCAGCCATTATTCTCTGTGCTCGAAGGGCATACCAGCACACCATTTACCATGATGGGCTTGTTTTTGATAGGGCCCAGAAATCCTTCTGGCAATGCTTCCCGCGCCGACCATGTTTTTCCATTATCCTTCGAACGGATCATGTAGCCCTTCCATCCCGCTACATTGGGACCAATTTTATAAAACAGCAACAACTCACCATTGGGCGCATAAAACAATACCGGGTTATAACAAGGATGGCGTACTGAATCATTGAGAATTCCATCGGCAACTTTTGAAGGCGCTGTCCATTTGCCATTTTCAAGCCGGCTGGTATAAATGCAAACATCCTTGTACCCCTCTTTCGTTCCGCCAAACCATGATGTAATCAAACCATCAGGTGTTTCGGCGATAGTGGAGGCATGGCTTTCAGGAAATGCAGCACGATCGAAAATAAATTCATCGGTCACCACACCCTTGCGGTAGTTGAAGTCTGAATGAAAAGCGTAGTTGCCCGAACCTATTTCCAACACAGCATATTTCCCATCCATACGCAGGAAATGCACATCTGACCTTTGTACCAGAGGCAGATTAAATTCCTTAATATTTTTTACATCATCAGCCGGAATAAAAATCGTGGCAGTGGTATTTGCGGGCACCGTTATCTTCCAATCAAATGCATCAATGGTGCTCTTCCAATGGCTCACAATGGTTCCATATGGCGACAGGTATGATGCATTTACAAAATCAAGCCCGTCAATAATTTCAGGCTTCATTACAATTTTCTTAAATGCCACAGCCGAGTCATCACTTTTAATGCCCGCTGCATTTTGATACAGCCAGGTGAGCAGGTCGCCAAGCAGCATCACATGGTTCTGCGAATTCATTTGGGGATTAGCCGTATTGCCATTCCACAATTCCCAAATGGTGGTTGCACCCTGCTCCACCATGTAGCCCCAACTTGGATAAGTATTGTTGGAGGCCAGGGTATACGCAATGTCGGAATGGTTGAAATTGCTGAGACCACGGAGCAGCCATTGTGTGCCAATTACACCTGTACTTATGTGCATGTGGTCAACCATTTTAATTTTAGCATAAATGTTGTTGAACACTGCATCCCTGGCATCGCCGGGAACCATACCAAAATACAAAGGCAACAAGTTGGCAGTCACCGTGTTGTTGTCGTAATATTTCTTTTGTTGGTTAAAGAATTTTTTGTTGAAGGCTATTTGGATATTTTCTGATAGTTCTTCATAGGCATTTACGTCTTCCGTTTTTCCGCTGACTACTGCAAACTTCTTCATCAAATCCAGCAGGTGATAATAATAAGCAGTTGCAATGAGTTCACCATTTGTATTGCGCAGGCTGTCCCTTGAACGAATGAGTTCAAGGCTTTCGGGTGGCACACACCAGTCGCCGTATTTATCTTTTGTCAACAGGTAACCTTTCAGGTATTTACCCTGCATGTATTGCATCCATCTCTTCATGGAAGGATAATGTTGTTTGATAACCTGTGCATTTCCAAACTGCCGGTAAAGCATGTCGGCAACCAACAGGTAGGTACCAGGCCAGGTAACATTATCGCCATAGTAATTCCAGAATGCAGGGGCTACATCAGGTATTGCGCCGTCTGCAGTTTGCGATTGTTCAATATCATCGAGCCATTTTGCATATAGACTTGCATTGCCAAACAAAAAACTTTCGCCCAATGCACCTTGAGCACGGTCGCCCAGCCAGGGCTGACGCTCATTGCGCTGAGGGCAATCAACGGGCATGCCTTTGTAGTTGGATGCTATGCTCCACCATGCATTGCGATGAATAGCATTGATGGTTGGGTTGGAGCAGTTGAAACTGCCTATGGTAGCTAAATCGTCCGTTACCAACTGACCTTCAAAATCGTTGAGTGCCGGTGTTCCAGGCCAGCCGGTAATTTCTACAAAACGGAAACCGTGATATACAAAAGTGGGATGCCATGTTTCAGTTCCTTCGCCTTTGAGCGAATACACATCAGTCACTTTTGCATCACGCAGGTTGGCAGTGTATAATTCGCCATTGGGCAAAAGGCTTTCGGCAAAACGCAACTGCACTTTATCACCTTTCTTTCCACGCACTTTAATCTGCAGCCATCCCGAAAAATTCTGACCCATGTCGAGAATATATTTGTCGCCGATTTGCCGAATGGTTACAGGCTTGATTTCCTTCATCACACGCATGGGTGGCTGCATCTGAGCAATCAATTTTCCTTCGGGTGCTTTTACCAATTGCGCCGTCATCCAGTCTGCATCATTAAAACCAATTGTATCCCATCCCTTCCATTCTTTTGTGGCATCATACTCTTCCCCATCATACTCGTTGTTGGTTCGAATAGGGCCATCCACATTCAACTTCCACGATGCATCGCTTACAATTCTTTTTGTGGTGCCATCAGCATATTCCATTTCGAGTTGCAGTAACATTTTCGGGAACCCGAAGTTGTTAATCTTGTATTCCTTGTAATGCTGCCGCATGGTGAAGAAGCGGCCATTGCCTAATACAGCAGCAATGGCATTGTTGCCGCCTTGTACGAGGGATGTCACATCAAAACTGTTGTACAGAACTGCCTTGCGGTAGTCAGTAGGCGGAGGTGCCAATAGTTGGTTGCCAACCTTTTTGCCATTGATGTACAATTCGTACAAACCAAGACCACAGATGTACACGGTGGCCCGTTTCACTGTTTTAGTATGCTGAAATGTTTTCCTGAAATAGCGGGCTGAAAGGCGTGACCATTGTGTTACACTATCCCACGGTGATGCCTTGTCGTACCCAATCCATTTAGCCTGCCAGTCAGTATTACTCGGCAAACCCATTGTCCAGTGTGCCTTCTCGCTCCATGCAGATTCACCTTTGTTGGTAAAGACCTTCACCTTCCAAAAACAATTTGTTCGGCTCTTCAATGCTTTGCCTTTGTAGGTTACCAACCAGGAACTATCAGCATTCACTTTGCCAGAATTCCACAAATCGCCGATATTCTGTTTGAGCTTTTCTTCACTCGATGCCACAAGAACCTGGTATGCCTGTTGCATTACGCCTCGCTTTTCTGAGATAATTTGCCAGCCAAGTCGCGGATGGGCAGCATCAATACCCAAAGGATTATTCAGCATTTCGCAACGCAGATTACTTACTGTCACCTGAGCTGAAGAAACAATGCACAGGAATAAAACTGCTATCAGTAATTTACTTTTCATGATCATCCATTTGCTTTTCGGTTTTCACTTCATTTGTACCATTACTACTTGCCGGAGAAATCGAAATACAAAACCATCTTCAATGCCCTTGAAGGATCCTTTTCATAGTCGTAAAAAATATTCTTCATGCCCATGGGGCCTGTTGTTTCATTACGCTGCGTTTTAGTGCCTATGCTGCCGATGCCCTGCATGAATGAAATATCACCCGAAGGGAAAAGCGGTTCATAATTATGCCACTGGTCAGTTTTCCATGCCGGCGAATACAGCCGCAGGAAAACGTCCTCCGTATTGGCAACAACCGTGAAGCGATTGGTGGCAGTAAAGAAGAAACCACCCACAAAGCCTGCATAATAGCCTTTGAACTCAGGATACTTCCATGGGTATTCTCCGGTTTCGGTATTGTTGTATTCCTTGTTCCAAATGCCAAAACGATCACCCTTCATTCTGTTCTTCCAAACGCGATAAGGCCCATAGCCAATGTAGGTAACCGACCTGATTTCTGACTCCGGCAAATTAAAATTCACACCAACGAAATTGGTGAAATAAGCAGATGGAAAATATTTCACCTGGAGTTGAATCCATCCTGAAGGATAGATGGTCCATTGCAAGGTGTTGTAATGTTCCTTCTGGTTGAATGCCGATTCAATCACCAATTGCCGGCCTTCGAAATGTTGCGTAAACCGACCGAAATTATTAATCCCTTCCTGCAGCATAGGCCCGTTATTAAATGGCAGGTTACCCTTTGCATTGCTTATTGAAACCAATGCGCCAGTTCGTTTATGGATTGACAATTTAATTTCCTTCACCGATACCTGCCAAACTGAATCTGTTTCAGTAAGATTTATTGCACCATCGCCATCTTGCACCACCATACGTGAAACATATGAATCAGGGCGGCTAATGAGAAAACTCCAGGTAAATAACTCACTTTGGTGTGCATCCTTCACGGTTACATACAACACATCGTAGCTTTTCCAATCAGCAGGGAGGGTAAGTTGGAGCACGCCATTTGCCAATGGTTTTATATCGGGTGCCACAGCATTTCCTCTCTTTTCATTAATGCTGCGCATTCCAAAACGAGTCAGTTTCCAGCTGAAACTGCATTGATTGAGGTTAGTGAAATGATAGCGGTTTTGAACATTCAACTTTCCATCAAAGGCACCTGTTATTTGTTTCTTTTCAAAATGAACAGGACTCCATATTTCTTTGATAGCAAAGTAGCTTCCCTCCTTTTCGTGGTGCGGTCCCATTATGCCATCGGCACCGCGATACTTGTCTGTATCCAGTGAATCATGCAGGTCTTTGCGTACCACGCCCTGGTCGGCAAAGTCCCAAAGAAAACCGCCTGCACTTAAAGGGTTGTGCCACATTTTTTCCCAGTAATCTTCAAGGCCAGCGCCATGCCCGCCATCAAATTGCCCATGCAGAAATTCGGTAGGCATTACAATCTCCCTGCCGTTTTCATAATTGCCAATACCGTAATTGTATTCACGGTAATGCTGCGCATCTATTCCGCCAAACAATTGCCATGGATGTACAACAGGACGCTGCTGAATATCGAAAGATTCAAAGAGACTGTCAAGTTCAAGGTTGTGCCCGCCTTCGTTGCCATTTGCCCAAAAAATGATGGATGGATGATTGACATCGTGATCAATCATTTCCTTCAGCAATTGGCTGCCAGTTTTTGTATCATAATGCCCATGCCAGCCGGCCAGTTCATCCATCACATACAAACCGAGCGAATCGCATACATCAAGAAAATGTTCATCGGGCGGGTAGTGGCTCATGCGCACAGCATTCATGTTCATGTCCTTCATCAGGAGAACATCTTCAATACTCACTGCCATGCTGGTAGTGCGCCCAGTTTCCGGCCTGAAAGAATGACGGTTCACGCCTTTCATTTTCACCTTCACGCCATTCACGTATACGCCATCACGCTGGCGAACTTCCACCGTTCTGAATCCAAATTTCTTTTCAACTGTATGCACCAAATTCCCTTTACTGTATACATTGAAAACAGCTTTGTACAAGTTTGGAAACTCACTGCTCCACAGCGATGGATTTTCGGCCCTTGCTGTTAGCTTCCATTTACCTGAATCACCTTTAGCGCCTATTTCTTCAGCAATCTTCTCACCCTGCAGGTTATACAACTGTGCAGTTACTTTTTCTGTTTCGCCCTTTGTGAAAATGGTTGCATTAAAACTACCATCAGCCTTGGCATCGATGGCCACGTTGTTGATATGCGATGTGGGCAATATTTCAAGAAAAACAGGACGGAAAATGCCGCCAAAAATCCAGAAGTCAGCACGGCGCTCTGCACTGTTTACACTTTCGTTGGCCGAATGTTTTGCCACTGTTACTTCCAGCACATTCTTTTTACCGTATTTCAGCAGTTTGGAAACATCATATTTAAAAGCATAGAAAGCGCCCTGG
>JBBIOQ010000125.1:0-10379 GCA_037443285.1 Sphingobacteriales bacterium
TCTTTTTCAAGAGGACTATGAAAGCCACTAATAACACAGCGGCCTTCGCTTCGCATTTTTAAAGCCCAATCATAGCATTTAAGCACTGCTGAGGCAGGAATTTTTCGGCTACATAGAAACGCAGTGGTAGACAATTTCAACAACTCAATATTTCCTAGTGAATCCATCATCTATGTGCCCATGAATTTGAAGAGTGAGATGATTGAAACTAATAAATCAATTCCGCTGAAGGAAGCAAAAAGCCATCCAAAAAGGATGGCTTTTAAAAGTTTTCTGAGTAGCTCTATTCTGACTAAAAAGCTGATACTTTATTATACAGCCTCAAAAAAGCGGTAAAGAACACTTTCATCCGTTACAGTCACAAATGGAATTTCTTTACTTGAGTTACTTTGTTTGCTTCTGCTCTTTGCAACCATATCAAGCATTTTGGCTAATGTGGGGGAAAATCCCAACCAATCAAATTGATGGTCACGTTTCCATAGGGCAGCTAACTTCAAAAATTCATCAGCAAAGGAACGACTCATGAAATCAATGCCAGTAAAATCGAGCCAAACAGGTTGGTGGTGCAGCATCGCAATTTCCGTTTCCTGAATCAAACGTTGTGCTTGTTCACGGGTGTGTAAACTGGCGGTGCCTAAAAAGCTGCAAACAAATATGGTTCTGGCAATTTTCATGTAGGAGATAACGCAAAATAGCATCAAAACGATTTAAAGTCAAGTGAAATATTTATTCCAGGTACGTATAAATATTGAAATCTTGGGAAGCTATCATAGGTATTCGCATGGCTACCAGCGCACCCGGCCAAGCTATTAATGGGTTGATTTTCAAGGTTCTAATGGTTTCAGGAGTTTCTTTATCGTTGTACAAAAAGGCATCGCCAGAGAAAAGAAAATATTTGCCTCCCAAACCATCTACCAATAGGCTTCGGCTGGTGCGAAACCCAAACCCTCGTTGTGGATCATCTTTTGTACTCTGTCCCAATCGCCCCGCTCTAATAGCTGCTTCGTGTGTGCTGATGGTGCTATGGCCGGTAAGTTGGTAGGAGCCTAAAAAGCCGATGCCAATATCGGCAAAGCCAATATCTATGTACCCTTTGCTTGAGTAAAATTGGGTAAACAGGTAGCCGTGTTGCTGGCGGCTATGGTCATTAATATTATTGACCATTTCTGTAATGAGATACGAAACAGATTCATAGACCTGACCCGAAAGACTAAGCCTGGTTTTGATATGACTGGCAATGGCAGCCTGAAGATTTTCACGAATCGATGTGGCTTCATCTGACAACCCTAATGGAAAAACCGTTAATGGCAAATACGTTTTCGGATAGTAACCTTGCAGCACTTCATTGCATGCTTCGGCTGATAAAGTGGCGGGTTGAAAGCCTTCGGTAAAATGGGTGAGTTGCAGATACTCATGAAAGAAACGGTTATGGCATTGGGTGTTTAAAATGATTGGCCTGCCCAATCGCTGATAGTGTTGTGCTATGAGCCTGGCACCGAGCAGGAAAATCGGATTAAGAAATCGGCACTGACTAAAATCAAGCGTCACCGCACCCTCCGGCTGCCTTTCCAAATCCATCATCAACCTAAATAAATCATTGATGGAATGCCCAAAACTAAAACCCTGATCTTGTGGTATGGCAATGTGTTGCATGTGCTAATACTGAACAATGTGTTGGTGTGTAAGCGTGTTTATTCTTCTTCCTCTTCCTCCGCACTGGCCTTGCCCAAGCCCATGCGGTATTTTATGTCGTAGTTGATGATGAAATCCAACTCATCTTCCGTAAACCCGTAATGCTCCGCCAATACCTTGTCAATTTCATCGATGATGGCCTTGGATGCAGAAATCTTAAAGGATTGCGTTTCAGTAGTGCCAGTCCTTGCTTGTTCTCGAACTAGAAGAGAAGAATTTTTTTGGTAGTCTTTCATTAAACCTTTTCCAAGACCAACAAGCCTTTCATCTTGAAATATGTTGTCACAGATTGGAAATCCTTCAATATCACTAGGGTTCAAGTCTCTGAGATTGGAAGAAATTGTATACCACCACCAAAAAAGATTACTGGAGAGTATGCAAAGTGCCGGCTTTTGAAATGATTTTCTTGCTAAACAGAGATGAGTTTCCCTTGATGAATTACCGGCTTTCCCATTTAAGTAAAATTCGGGCTGAAAGTCCGTGAAAACCTTCCAGTACAGACCGCCGGTAGTACGGTAATAGATTTTGTGATCAGTATTGTTGATTTGAATATTCAAAAACCTCTTTGGTTGTAAATGGCATTTACTTATAATCGAAGTTTCTATTATATCGCCTTGTTTTGGAATCCAATATTGCTTTGTACTTCTTTTTGTCTCAATTAAAAAAGTGTTTCAAATAATGATTCACGCAATTCAGATCGCCATTTTATATAGTTTGTTGCGTGAATTTGATTTCTGATTTCAGCGTTTGCAATAAAAATTGTGAGTGCTCTGTTAACAGTGTCGAAAAGCTTTCCTGGTCTCCAAGAAAAGTTCACATACCAAGTATTTCTATGCTGCTCAATTTGTTTTTGGGTATTCTGCATACGCTTAGTGCAAACAAGCGCCATTGGAACAATCATTGCAATATTTCCATTGGTATTAAGTGTGGCTAAGCATCTTTCAATACACATACAATGAACCGCACGACTTTCAGCAGAAATAATATTTTTTACTTCATACTTAATTTGATTGATTTCCAGATACGGCGGGTTCCCTATAATCACATCAAAGCCACCCCGCTGTACTACTATTTCGTAGTACTCGGCAAACCAATGAAAGGGCTGGTGGGTGGTTAGCCAGTGTTCATATTGGTTTACCCGTTTTCTTTTCGTTTCCTTGCCTTCCTTGGTTTCTATGGTTATTACTTTCTCTTTATCGAGTATGCCATAGGTTTTGGCCAAAAAAGTATTGAGGCTGTTGTTGAGGGTATGCAGTCTTTTTTGCAGGTCGGTTTTGGCTTGTTTAAATTGTTTGTGTTCATCGCCATACGATAGTTGAATGCGCTTAAAGTGTTCAAATGCTTTGGCTATCAGGTCGCATTGTTCTTCTATATGAGGTAGGTGGCTGGCACCTTCAATGTCGTAGCGCAAACCCTCTCTCATTTGGTTCATGGTAGCAAATCCTACCAAAGTGTTACCGCAGCGTATATTAAAATCAATATCGGGCAGGGGCTCTAATCCGTGATTGTCTTTTTTAGGATTGGGGGTTACGGTAGCCACCAGTTTCAAAAACAACCGCAGCTTGGCTATCTCTACCGCCTCGTTCATAATGTCCACACCATAGAGGTTGCGCAGAATGATGGTTTTGTAAATGAAGTAAGCCTGGTTGGGGTGCGATGGCTGTTGCACATCTTCCAATACGGTTCTGAAAAACTTGTGGGCGTTTTTAAAGGTTTGTCGGTCGGCAGCATTTTGCTTGTCTTCTTCTTCCACAAAACTGCGCATTCGCATGAGGCAACTTTCGTAAAGTGGCTCCAGCAGGTTGAGGGCGGCAAACAGAAAAGCGCCACTGCCACAGGTGGGGTCCAGCACTGTCACTTTATTTAGCGCTTTGTAAAACTGTTCTATGGCTTTGGCATCAGTGGTATTGGCCAGCCAATCGTGTACTATCTGTGTAATGTTGAGGTTGTAGGTAATACAATCGTTGATGTGGGCAATGCCACCACTGTTAATGATGCCTTTCAATTCATCGTACCGTTTGCGGCGTTCCATTACTTCCCGCCATATTTCGGTAGGTAGGGCGGATTCGGCCGGCGCCAGGGTGTTCCAGTCGGCCCGCCGTTCCAGCAGTTTGGGCTTGCTGGTATCTATGCCTTTGGCAATATGGGCTGGCACAGTCGTGGGTTCATCAATGGGCTGTTGTTGGTGTACATCCCAGCTAATGCCATGCCTTACAGCAGGGTAGATATACTGGTCGCCACTTTGTTGAATCATTGCGAAGAACTCCCCGCCTGGCTCAAAAGGCTTGCTGTGGTGGCGATTGGTTTCTTCCATCAGCCAAGGGAAAATGCAGTTTTTACTGATGTAATCGGTAATGTCTTCCCGGGTATAGTACGCCCCCATTTGGGCCCTGTCGTTGATGTATTGCTCAAAGATGTAGCCAATTACATCGGGGTTGATATTGTTGCCCGTGGCATGCTCACGGGTATCGAGGTACCAGTTCCATTCATCAAAAAAGTTGAAGATGGTTTCAAAGGCTTCATCTTTTATTTGGATCGTTTCATGGTTATCTTTTTCTATGCGGTGTTGATCGAATAAGCCGCCATTGAGGTAGGGAATATTACCCAGTAACGCTATTTCCTTTTTAGTTCGTTCATCACTCGGTTGGCCTAAGCCTTTGTGAAACAGGGTAAGCAAAAAGGTGCGGTAGAAACTATAGAACTTGTCTTTGCCAAATTCTTCGCCGCAGGTTTTGAGCTTGTTTTGCAGGTAGTTAATATCGCCATCCAGAAATCCTTTTTTCTGGATGAAATAGCAAAACATGAGGCGGTTGAGCATCAGGCTGGCATACCATTCCTGGTTTACCTGCTCTTTTATGCCTTTGATGAACTTCAAGAAATTGCGGTGCTGCGCCTGGAATTCGCGGTAGAATTTTTTTACAACGTCTTTGGTGTTCTTTTCAAAGCTGTCGCTTACCCGCTGGCTTACATCAACAATGGTGATGTTGTCTTCATCGTCTAAATCAAAGAAGACGTTTTGCAGCTTTTGGAAAAGAAGCTCTGGTTCTTGCTGAGTATTATACGGTGTTTCAGAAATGATAGCAGGTTTTCCGGGCTTGCGCAATGTGAAGTGCCATACTTGTTTATGGCCATCGCCTGTACTGAATATGAGTAGGTTTTCCCGGAATCGTTTGGTGATTTTGTTGCTGAGTTGTTTACGGGTGCTGTATAAAGGCAGCTCTTTGGAGTGTAATGGCTTTACCCAAATAATTTTAAATCCTGATTTTTCAGCAACGGTTTCGAAGGAGAAGGTATCATCCATCAGCTTTTCCTGAAACCTTGTATTGTCATTGTTCCATCCTAATTGGATAAACAACTCTTTCAGTTTTACACTTTTAATCAGTTGGGCAAACTGCTTTCTTGCTAATGTCATGTGTGTTATGCTTTGAGGCCGAGTGAACAAATGATTTGGGGCAGTTTAAAGCTGCCGTCGTAAGCATCTTTAATCACCAGTTTGTTTTCCTGCCAAAGATCAGCCACGAGTGTGCAAAGGGCTTCATCGCCTAAGTTTGACTTGAGGTTTTTGCTCAAATAATCTTTTGCTACTTCCTGGAGCGGATGCTTGTACATGTCGTCAATAGCACGTTTCAAATCATCAGTTACAAAAAGCGATTGTTTATTTTGGTCGGCATAATCTTTCAGGCGGGTATAAATCCTGTATTTCACTCCGGTTTTTCTACCTAAGGGTGTTACATGATGTAGTTCTTCATCTTTTATTTTAAGCAATGATTGTTGCACTACTGGATGATGCCAATCGGCATGAGGCAGGCCATTTTCTTCCACACTGCATTCTGCCATTTTCAATACTTTGTAAGGGGATGTGCTCATCACTTCACCATTTGCATTAGCATACATGAGCACATCATTATCGAAAGAAGTGCGAGTGTATACCAATACCCCTTCGTTTTCTTGTTCGCTTGCCTTAGTACTAAAAATTACTTCAGGCAAATCGGGGATGAGTTTTTGAAGCCTTGGATTTGCTTTAATGGCATTGCTCCATATTTGGTAAGCATAGCTGGTGACATCAATATCGCCTTCTGCTTCTTCATCATCGAGCAAGCCAACTTTTTCGTTGTACAAATCCCTTATAGCTTGCTCACTCACGGGGTCGCCTTCAAAGAATTGTTCATCACTGCCTACTACGTCGGCATTTTCAGCGATGCGTTGTTGAAGTCTCCTTCTGAGTCGAATAATTTGCTCAAGCCCTTCCTCCGGCAGAAAAGAATAGCAAAGTACTTTGTCATGTTGCTGTCCAATGCGGTCCACCCTTCCAGCACGCTGAATAAGACGAATGATAGCCCAGGGTAAATCGTAGTTCACGATGATGTGTCCGTCTTGAAGATTTTGCCCTTCGCTTAGTACGTCGGTTGCTATTAGAATGCGAAGTTCATCTTCAGGCTTGATATGTTTGATTTGCTCATTGCTATGCGGGCTGAAGCGATAAGCTAGCGATGTGGGATCTTCTGAGTCGCCGGTTGCAACAGCAATTTGTTGTAGGCCAAGTTTTGCTAGCTCTCTGAAAAGGTAATTAGCTGTATCAGCAAATTGTGTGAATACAAGAACTTTTTCTTTACCATGCTTTTTAGTGAGGAGTTTATGCAAGGCCTCTAATTGTCTATCCTTTGCTGGATTCCATTCACCGTATGCCATTAGAATATTACCTACAGTCTCTATGTCCGCTTTAAGCCGCCTTTTTAGTTCTCTTGTAAAATAGATAGGATCAATCCAGTTAAACTTATCGACCCATTCATCGCTTTCATATCTTTCATAGGCATTTATCGCTGCCTGCTCCATATATTCCGGATCTCCTGTAAAGCGAATAATATTATCAGCATCCGGGTCCTGGTCTTCCAATAAGCCATCCAGATTTTCACTCAAAGGTTTGCCAATCGGCAAGGGCCAGCCATTTTCTATAGCATACAAAAACAAATGATCGCGGAGGATGTGTCTTGCAAGGGAGAGTAAAAAAGAATAGCCACTGCTTTCAAGCCGTTTAAACAGGTTGGTTCTTCTGAAGCCAATAAGCCGTTGACCAGCCCTCCCTAAGTTTTCAAGTACCTTTCTTTCGTTAGCCGGTGCTCTTGTGAGTTTACCCTGATCAACAAAAACACCTAAGCCGTAACGTGCAAGAAAAAGTCCTCCGATTGCATTTGCAATATCTGTTGAATAAAGCCTGGCATATTGGTCATTGATTTCGTTTGGATCGTATTTGTAAGTTACTCGGATTGGAATGCGGTCAGGAAAATAATCCCTTGTTCCATCTTTCCTCTCCAAATACTTGCGCCCATTGTCAGCGTCAGTTTTTGCATGATGCTCCTTGATAAAGCCTCTGGTCCTGCGTACCATATACAATCTCATCAGTTCACGCCAATCTTCTGCAATCATGCCACGTTCAAAAGCTCGTATGCTTCTTATGAAAGTATCAGGATGCTGATTTGCGAAGTCTTGGACACCCCCTAGTTGAGAAATATATTCATTAGGCATCAGACCAAGGTCTGCATCATCTGCCAGAAAGAGCCTTAGTTGGTTTGAAAGATCTAAATACGTTTTATTGTAAGGAGTAGCGGTAAGTAGCAAAACCATACGTTCGCCTTCTCTAATAAAATCGCGAATGATTCTATACCTGCTTCCAGCATCATTTCTTAAGTTATGACTTTCATCAACAATTACCAGTTTAAAGCGCTGTTCATCTTTGAGTCGGTTTAAGACAGCACCGATTGATACTATATGCGCTTTAAGATCGAATTTGGTTTTATATGCTTCCCACATTTTTACTAGTGGTGCTGGACAAACTATCAATGTGGAATAGTAATAGGATTCCTCAAACATTTTGGCCACAGCGCAGGCCTCCATAGTTTTTCCAAGCCCAACAACATCAGCAAGCATAGCACCTTTCTTTTGATGCAATTTCTTCGCAGTGAGTGTTACAGCAGCTTTTTGGAAGGGCCAAAGAATATCTCTGAAGACAAGGGGAATAGTAAATTCTGATAATCCGGAACGAGCTTCTTGGCTTAAGTGATAAGCCATTTTTAAATAAATGTGATACGGCTCTCTGATAGTCTCACTTACCCAGCTTTCTTGCAAAAGCTCAATTAGCTCCTTAGTAATGTCAATGCTGCCCCAGTCATCCCATCGGTTGTTAAACCAATCCCTGAGATGAATGGCTGCGCCTGTTTGCTCAACTACATCAATATTTAGTTCGCCTTGCCTTCGCAATCCTCCCATTGTGAGATTGCTACTGCCCAGAAATCCGATGATTGGAGTTGCGGGATCTGTACGATGTAAGATGTAGAGTTTTGCATGAAGCAGAAAGCTTCCGTGAACTTTAACTACTAATTTACCGGTTTGAAGTTGCCTCAAAAGTTGTTGAAGCCTCCTCTCATCCTCGTTGGTTGGAAAACCAACTATTAATTGTTGCCTGAACTCGTAAGCGATTTCCTTCTTTATCTCATTTTTTCTTCTGTTATCGATTTGACTATTTTCTGATGTCTCTGAAAATAATTCCTTTATTTCTTCAATGGGTGCCTTATGCATTCCTACTAGCAACCGACAAAATCTGGGAACCTCGCCATTTCTTTCCTCGATAGTTTCTCCATTCAAATTATCAACTTGATCGGCAATCTCCTTCCATCCTCTTAGATTAAAATAACCAACGCTGCAATCGAGTCGATTTACGTTTAGGAGGTAATTGTTTAGCCCCTCTGCTAAAGAATGTACAATGTTGTCAAAAATGGTAGGCATATAGAAATAATGGCTACCAAGATAAAACTATTGGCGTTACAACTCATATTTCTTCATCAGCGCAAGCAGCACACCGTTGGTCCAGCCGAAGCCGTCCTGCGATGGATATTCGCCACCGCCGGCATCGAGGTGGGTGTTTTCAACATTGTATTTCTCCATGAGTTTGCCGGTACGGTTGAAAACAGCAATGTTCAGTTTTACCCAGCGTGTGGCAATATCTTTTGCCAATGCCTGCTGACCGTTCCTGTCGAGGCCCCAAATACTCATCCATTGCAGCGGCGCCCAGCCATTGGGTGCATCCCATTGTTGCCCTGTGTGGTTGGTGGTGCTAACAATACCGCCTTCTTTCAAAAGGGTTTTGCTAAGCGTTTCAGCTGCTTTATCCATTTTGCCTGTGAGCATGTTTGCGGGCAACACACAAAACGGGTACATGCCTGCAGGTGTAATGATGTCCATTACTTTATCATTCACTGCATCATAGTCGCAGTAATAACCCGCCTGGTTGTTCCAGCAGTATTTGTTGATGAGGCCTGCACGCAGGTTGGCCTGCTTTGTAAACGCAACAGCTTTTGCATCATCGCCTGACAGTTGAAAGGCTTTGGATAAAGTGGTTTCCAGTTGGCAGAGCAATGCATTCAAATCAACAGGAATGAAATCGCCGGTGCGGATGGTGTAAATGTGTTGTTGGTCAGCAAACCATCGAGAACTGAAATCAATGCCACTAGCGGCGCCAGCCCGCAAATGATGGTATGCTTCCTCATGCAGTTGCCTGCGCATGGCATCTTCCGCCTGTTTGCTGGCAAAACGAATGACAGCCATTTTTTCCATGGCAAATGTGTCGGCAGTAAGCACATCTTCACGATAGCTTTCCTGGCGCGGAGTGTTCGATTCATCCCAGTAGCGATTGAGCACATCACCATTGCGCAGTTTTACCACACCATGTGCAGCTTCACCATTTTTCAAACCATCTGCACCATGCATCCAATAGTCATATTCCCTTTGCAAGGCAGGCAAATATTTTTTGAAAACATCATTGCCTTTGATGGTTGCCAGCAATTCGACCATCAAAGCAAAAAATGGCGGTTGCGATCTGCTGAGATAATAGGTTCGGTTGCCGTTAGGAATGTGGCCGTAGGTTTCAATGAGGTATGCAAAATTGTCAACCATGTTTTCAATGGATTGCAACTCACCACTTTCTTTCAGGCCCAGCATGGTGAAATACGAATCCCAGTAATACACTTCACGAAAACGACCACCGGGAACGATGTATGGATGAGGCAATGGAAGCAGTGAACTTCCTTCGGAAGCCTTGTCAGGTTGGCGTTTCAGCACACTCCACAAACTGTTGATGTGTGCAACCACATCTTTTTCCTTTGTTACATATTTGATGTTTGGCGATTGGGGCAGGTTAAAATTATCCTCCACAAATTTTTTCAGATCCAGATTTGGTCCTTTGTGCAAACCAAAGTCATACATGATGTCTTTAATGGCACGTTTTGGAGTGCAATCCACGAACGTTTTGCCGTCAGGGAAAATGCGTTTCATCTGTACATCCTTAAACAAGTCGCCGTACAACTCATCAGGTGTGGCAAGGTGTTGTGCCTGGCTAAGTATTGGTACAATCAATAATGAAAGTGACCAAAGCAGGATTTTCATGGCAATACAATTCATTTTGAATGAAGATACTTATAGTATTGAAGCATGTGTTGCTTCTTGTGTACGTTATGCATCTGAAATGGATATTTACAAATGCCGCAAAAGCCTTTCTGCAAAAGCTTTTCACATTAATGCCCTACAACAAGCCGGGAAGCAAAAAATGTTCAGGCTTCCAAATCATTGAGAGCTTCTTGTGGAGCATGAGAGCATTAATCCCCTGCACCGTCCGTTTTGGCTCTTTCAACCGCAAA
>JBBIOQ010000126.1:0-10344 GCA_037443285.1 Sphingobacteriales bacterium
ATGTCTGTGAGTTCAGGGCAAGGGATTCCGTTCTTCGTCCAGGTGAAAGGTGTTATGTGCATGATAACAAACAGATGTTGCTTTGACTGAAACTTTTCAAGCGCCTTCTTCGACCAATCGAGGTCCGGACAAATGTATTTGCCTGCTTCATTGGCTGTATTCAACACCAGGAATGTGGCACCATTTTTCTCAAACGAGTAATGCCATTTTTCGCCCCAGGTTTGCTCCCATTCCTGCTCCGAACATTTGTCGTGGTTGCCATGCGATACATGGTAAGGCATACTGAGTTTATGCCATTGCTTTTTGACCAATGGCAGCATCTCTTTGTTATCATAATACAGGTCGCCATTAATCATGGCAAAATCCAATCCACGGTTCTTCTGTTCTGCATTCAGCCAGGCCACCATCTCATCGTGCATTTGCTCGTATTTTGTTTCCGGCTGGCCAAAATGCCCATCGGATGCAAGTGCAAATCGCAACTTAACCCGGTCCTTCTTTGGAAGGCTAAAACCTGAAGCAGCAAATGTTTGCAGCGTATTTCCCGCTCCAATCAATACAGCGGTTTTGAAGCTTAGTTCAAGGAACCTTCTCCTGTTTACCGACATAGGATTGTTTTTTTGTTGCACTAAATAACGAAATAATTCACTGTAGTCACTTGCCACAAAACAGGTTCACATTTGAAAATCTTGTTTGAACTGTTGTACCATGAAACTGCTTGTACTTTCACATTGAACAATTAATGCTATTCAAAGCTCACCAATTTCTTACTGCCATCTCTGAACAAAACAATAACCGATTTCTGGTCTTCAGCAATCTTCAATGTCTTCACCGGCATCAATTCATCGTTTTTAAATGCAGCCTTTGCATTTTTCCATAGCAGCAGGGTTGCAAAAACGACAGTGGATTTACCACCTGCTGTTTTTGCCGATGCATTTATCACAACACTGGATGGAGCCTCCGGATGTAAGCCTTGTGTATGAACAATTTCGGTTTGCTGCCAGGCACTCAAGGGAACCATTGCCAATTGGTAAACACCATTGGAAATAATGGTGGCATTGTGTGCCCCTAATTTCTTGCTGCTTTCTTTTATTTCAGTTGAAAGTTGTGGCAGAGCGTAATGCCCAAGTCTTGTTGAGATAGAATCTTCCGAAATGATTTGGTCGATGCGCAGGATGCCATTGGGCAAGGGAATATCAGCAAGATGAAACTGCACTGTTGAATCGGTTTCCAACACAGCACTCCTGTAAAACACGCCATCATCAAACTTTTTAAAATCATACAAACGCAAAGGCTCCCACGCTCCTTTCCTGTTGCGAAAAACGTAACTCATTGCCACTTCCCCATTGGGTCCATCAGCCTGCCAAGGAAATGCACTGTTGTAAGAAAGGCGATTATAGTTTTCGCTGCTTCTGTAAGACTCTGATGCACCAATTTCCTTCACATGGCACCATGCCCTTATTTCAGAAGCGCCGATGGAAGGATAATCGGTAATCATAATTTTCGGTCCAGGCAAAAATTTGTTGTACACCTTTTTTGCATCGAATTCATTTGCCCATGGGCCTTCATTTTCCTTGCTCGTCCAGAATGGGTTGTCGGCCGGTACCAACAAACCTAGAAATGCTTTTCCCATCCAGAACACGCTACCCCGACAACTATAGCTTTGCACAGCAGGTTCGAATGCACCATAAAAACCCAGTGTTGGAATTCTGTCTTTCAGAAATTCAGGATTCTGCAAAAACTGCAAAATGGTACCGGATGCAATACGACGCATCCAGCCAAAATTGGTGCCATCAACATTGGCAAAGCCCATCAGTGGAAAAGGAACAGTAGAGCCAAAGCGGTAACTCATACTTCGTCCCCACATAATCATCTTTCCATCCCGGCCAAACATGTAGGGATAGCTATCCTTTACTGCTTTAAAATTTTCCAGGAACTGGTTAGCATATTGCGGATAATACTGCTTACCGAAAAATTCACTCCATACTACACCATACATCTGGAAAGCCCACATGCTGTAGTAATCAAACGCCGGGTTGTCGTTGTACCAGCCATCGCCGCGATAATGTTGTAAGGATTTTTGCAGGTATTCTTCCAGCAACTTTTCATTAACCGCGTATCCTTTGCTCTTGTAAAAACTCAACACAAAAATGTTGAAGAACTTCCAATTGGATGGCACAGTAGGTCCATCGCCATAACTGATCATGGTGGCGGCCAGCGCATCCTTTTCATTTTTGGACAAGGGTTCCCAAAGCAAGTTGGGGATGGCGAACAGGGAAAGCGAAAGCGCACCAAATTCAACAAGGTTCTGGCTTGGCCCGCCATTCGGAGCACGGTGCTTAATGTAACTTGGACTTAATGAATCGATTAACATTCTAACCTGGTGCCGGTAGTAATCTGCCAGCCTGATGTTGTTGATGACAAGGTTTGAATCTTCTTTCAGCAAGGGTGCCGCAATTAAAAGTGTGCGACACAAGCCCTCCAGTTTTTCCGTAGGCACCTGGCCCTCATTACGCGGATAACTCTTGCCCGGTTGCTTTGGGAATTTCATTGGATCATCCAACTGATGGATATAACTGAATGCCCCCTGCAACAGGTACATGCCGGCATCCTTCCAATGCTTGCGTGTCATGCCTGTGAATGGGCTGGTTTTAAAATCAGGCTGGGCAACTTTGAAAATGGAACTCTCCCCTACTTGTTCGGAATAAGCAGGCAATGAGATATTTGTTTTCTGTGCTATCAGTGAGATATCAAAACATACAAACATCAATAACGATGTGCAGATATACTTCCAATAATTGCTTTTCATGTTTATTCAAATTGTCTAGGTTCTGTTCTGAAATCTTTAGGTACAAATCCCCCCAACTCATTGACATTTACTTTAAGTAAAATCACAATTATTAACTTGAGCGCAGCTATGATCTCCACCTATTTCTTTTTACTTATACGAATCACACAAAGCGAACAAGAAGGCACTTCAAAAGTCATTTTTGATTTCGCCTGCAACGCAGCTGTTTTTGGAATACACTGATGTGGATTTTGATTTAGTTATTTATTAAAAGGCTTGCCTAAAATAATCTTATCGCCACTATCGTCCACTTCAAACAAACATGGAATGCGGATGTATCTGCCATTTACATTTTTGTGGCTGTGCAGTGCCATCAGCAACTTTCCTTCAAATGTTCTGAACATCATACCATGACCAAAATTAGGTGGCGTGATGGGTTCTTTCTCCTGAATCCATGGCCCATCCAGCGTTCCGCTGAGAGAATACGCCACGCCCTGCGTGTATACATCGTAAACCCAACTGGTCCACAATATGCCAAGCTTACCCGTTTGTGTTTTAAAAAGAAACGGGCCATCCGTTACCTTATTCGGCTTGTCATTTCCCTGTTCATCTTTCTCATGGCTCCACGGCGAATCGCTTGCACGAAATAAAACTTTGCCGTCGCCAATTACTCCACTTAGATCAGGTTTCAATGCTATTTTTTCAATAGTGCCGTTCCAGTTTTGCAGCCATTCCCAACAATACACCATGTAAGGCTTTCCATCTTTGTCAACCCAGAATGTTGCATCAAGCGTGGGTTTGTGCGACGACAGGTAAACAGAATCCTTCATGGGCACATAAGGTCCATCGGGCAAGTCACTTACCAATACATGGCAGGCGCGGCGTTCAATCACATTTCCTTTTACAGTGTCAATTTTCACATCCCTGTTAGTAAAGGTGGCGAAATAGTAATACCTGTTATTGTACGCATGCAGTTCAGCAGCCCATATCATAGGTTTTGCTCCCATCCAGGATGCACTGTCAGTTTGGGCTACCTTGTAAGGACCGCTCCACTTTTCAAGGTCCATGCTTTTCCACAACATGCCGCCGGTACCGGTCATATAGTACAAAGCAGTCTTTTTATCTGCAAGGATAAATGGGTCACTCAGGCGAATAGAATCAAGTGGAATATTTTCACGAAACCTTTGTTCCCTGTTTTGTGAAAAACAGGCAGCTAGTTTGAATGCAATCAATATTACCAATAAAGAAATCCTTTTCATACAGCCATTTATGTCCTGCATTTACTTCTGCAATTGATCCAGGATTGGCTCTGAAATTCCATTCAAGGTATTTTCCAGCGGTTTCAGTAATTCAAAAATCATTATTTCATTCTTCCCTTCCTTCAACCATTCTTTGGGAACATAAACTGTTTGCTGCGGTCCAACATTCCAATACTTTCCAAGTTGATGACCGTTTACCCAAACAATGCCTTTGCCCCATGTGCTCAAATCAAGGTAGGTATCTCCCGTTTCTTTCAACTCAAACTCGCCTTTCTTGATTGCAGGAATTCCATCGGAAAGATTAGCTGTTTTACTTAATATCATTTTGCCCGGATCATCAAATGGCAAACTGTACATCTGCCAGTTTTCTACAGGCCGGCCATTGAGTTCAACACCTTCAACAATTCCTTTTGTATTCTTCAGCAGGTATGGCCCGAAATTGATACGCCCCATGTTTTCAACAAGTATATCCAGCGTTTGAGGTTCAGAAGAAGCATCTATTCTCAAACTGTCCTGGTACAACCGCCTGTCGAGCGTACCAACACGTTTTCCATTCAACATAACCACTGCATAATCACGTAATCCTTTGATTTTAAGTAGCGCATTCTGATGAGGGTTAATGGTAGTTCGGTACAATACATAACCATAAGGCTGTTTCAACTCTTCAAATGTCAAGGGCGTCTTGTTGCTGATTGGTTTTGGTAAAATAGTAAGCAGCGAAGCAGCCTTTGAAAATTGAATATTACTGATGGTGATAGACTTCTTTTTAGCTGGAACTTCGGGCAAAACAATATTGGCTGGAAGATGGTGCTGAATTGCATTTCTGAACAGCATAAATTTTTCGGTGACATTACCAGCTTCATCCAAAGGCGCATCATAATCATAGCTGCTAACCTGTGGTTCGTAAGGATTCTTGTCATTATAATTTGCTCCGTTCATAAAGCCGCGGGTTGTACCACCATGAAACATGTAGAGGTTGATGGAAATGCCAGAAGCCAGCACGGTATCTAATCGGTCGGCATATTGTTTGGCATCAACAGTGTGGTGTTTTGTTCCCCACCAATCAAACCATGCAGGATACCATTCTGCAATATAAAAAGGCCCTTTCCCATTGTGATTTTCACGAACAATCTTCTTCACTTCCGCCGGTTTGTCGATGCCATTCACAGCTGGCATCAAACCCTGCAAAGAGCCATTGGCAACATCCCTGCCGGGATCGCAGGTATATAGCAATCCATCAAAACCAGCTTCAATAAACATTTGCCTATTCATAGCAAGGTATTCCTTATCGCTTCCGTAAGAGCCGTATTCATTTTCAATCTGCACCATGAGAATATTGCCTCCATGATTGATTTGCAAAGGGGCAAGTTGTTTACCTACTGCCATTAAATAATTCCTGTACGCTTTTGTATACGATGGTTCTTTACTGCGAACAATCAATCCCTTTTCATTTTGCAACCAATAGGGATAACCGCCAAATTCCCACTCAGCACATACATAGGGGCTGGGGCGAAGCACAACCCAAAGTCCTTCCTCCTGTGCAATTTTCACAAAGGCTGCAATATCGTTGTTGCCTGTAAAATCATATACGCCTCGCTGTGATTCGTGCAAATTCCAGAATACGTAGGTGCCGATGGTATTTAGACCCATTGCCTTTGCCATTTTCATCCGCTGACGCCAGGCTTCTTTTGGCACACGTGGATAATGCATTTCACCTGAGATGATCTGAAAAGGCTTTCCATCGAGTAAAAAAACCGAATCGCCCAAAGTAAAACTGTGTTGCTGCTGCGCCCAATTGTAAAAACTGGCAAGCATGAAAAGAACGAACAATACTGAAAATCTATTTTTCATATGCTTTCAAAATCAAAGGGTGTCGAATAAAAATATAATTATCGGTCAGTTTATAAGTTTTTCCAGGTAGCGAACCATGCATTCGACCTTATTATTTTTGATACTTCTGACATCGTCAAATTCAAACTTCTTGGGGAAAATAGACGGCGAAGGATCTCTTCCTATCTGTCCGCCAATAGCAAGGTTGACAAGTATAAAATGCGGCTGGCTAAATGGATTGAACTCATCAGCCCAACCCAATTTGTAGCCTTCGTTAGTATACAAATTCGAAATAGCCTTGCCGCGACTACCTGCAGCACTCAATGCGGAAAGAAAAATTATTATTAGAAATTGCTTCAGCATATGTGGCATCCTCCTATTTGGCGATTAGCTCCTCCGTCGCATGGAAGAGAAACAAATATCTCACCCCCCTCCAGCCATTTCTTATCTCTTATTTCTTATTCCCAATATTTTTTAATGCTTCAATTCCTTTATGTGTTGGTATCACCTGTATAATGTGTCCTTCAGCATCAAATTTCAATTTATCAATGCACACTTCACGATTGTAACCAGCGGCTCTTCCCATGTGTATCCCATTCGGATAATTGAAACGATGATATACAATGTACCATTCATCGGTTCCGGGGATCTGCAAAACCGAGTGATGACCTGTTCCAAAAATGCCTGTCGCGGAATCCTTTGCTATAACAAGGTTTGTCTCGGGTACATCAATTTTTCCCAAAGGTGAATTTGAAATTCCATAGCGAACACGGTAATCTTCGCTGCGTGTGTCATTTTCACTCCAGGTAAAATAATATTTACCCTTACGGTAAAACACATAGGTTCCTTCGTTGAAACTGCGGTTGGGCGTAAGTATGGTGGTGGTTCCGGGCTTCAGCGAAACCATATCCTCATTCAGTTCTGCGCCGGCCATGTAGCCATTGCCCCAATACAAAAAACTCTTACCACTTGCAGGATCAGTGAAAACATCCGGGTCAATTTGCTGGCCATGTTTTATTCCTGCAGGAAATGAATCTATTAGCGGCTTTCCCGAATCGTGGAAAGGTCCGGTCGGATTATCAGCAATAGCTACGCCGATTTTTTGTGCTGCAGTGAAATAATAGAAGTATTTGAATTGACCATTCAACTTTTTTTCAATGATGCAGGGAGCCCATGCATTTCGGTCTGCCCAACTTACATCCTTCGACAAATCAAGTATGACACCTTCGTCGTTCCACTGCACCAAATCGGTGGATGAAAATGCCTTGAAATAATTGCCCGACCAATTAGTGAAACCATCAGTGGTTGGGTAGATATAGAATTTTCCAGTTTTTTCGGCATACAATATTTCAGGGTCGGCATAATATCCATCAAGCACAGGATTGTGGTTGACCGAGGCGAAAACATTCCAAACTTGTGGTTGCTTACCCTCGATAGAAATGCTGTATGGCACTGGACCATTCGTGAAATTCTGCACAGTTGCAGGATGCAGTTGCACACCCGGCAACAGCATGAATGCCGGATTGAATGCCTGCAGATTTGTACCAGGCTTCAGTGATAAATACACTGCCCTTTCGGCTGTGTCCACTTTCGTGTTCAACTTCCTTACTTCCTTTGCAGTGGGTGCATGCATCACATCCTCTGCAGCGTACCATTTGCTTACCAAGCTTTTGGCTTCCGTAGTTGTAATAGGCATCACCGTGCCGTGACGCGGGTGAAAATTCATGGACATTTCCTGATCTATAACTTTGAAATGTTCGAGGTCGCTGGTTTTGGTAAATTGATAACCTCCTTTTGTATACACGTCATACATCAAAATGTAGTCCTTGCTGTTGTTGAGTTTGAAAACGCCGGCACCTTCAACGGGGTCTTTTGTTTGCTGCACATATTTATCTCTCAACACGTAGCCTTCGGTTAGTTTGTCCGAAACAGCAATCTTAATTCCGGCACCTTCACCTTCTGTTTTGAAAAACAAATGAAAGCGCCCATCCTTCTCAACAATATCGCCATCAATGCAAGCCCCGTTGGTGGGGCTGAAGAAAAGTTGCTTAGGTGCTGTTGCCAGGTCAGTGAAATCATCATTGGCATACGCATAATAAATCTTGTCGGGATCGCCGCCATGCTTCATAGACCAATAAATCAAATACTTCCCGGCACTGGCATCGTATATAGTCTGGGGCGCCCAAACTCTGAGCAGGCTGTCGTTACCTGGAAACCGCGATTGAATATTCACTACATGGGAAGTCCAGTGAACCAGATCATTCGACTTAAGCAAAACCATTGCCCTGTTTGAATTCCAGCCATTTGCCGACACCATGTCGGTAGCTACCATGTAGAAAGTTTTGCCATCGGCGCAACGCAGAATGTGCGGGTCACGCACACCTCCGCTAGAACTGATTTTTTCGGATTCAACCACCGGCATGTTGCCATTCAAAGCACGAAAGTTGTACCCATCATTGCTCAATGCAAATCGAATGGCCTCTTCCGATTTTGTATTGCCGGTAAAATAAACAAACAGATATGCACTACAGTTTTCATTGCTGTGAGGCTTACCATGCTCTTTGCTGCTCCTGCTTTTGCCGCCGGATGGCTGTGCCATTACATCCGAGGATGTGCATACCAGGAACAGTAGGGTCAACATACAATATAGACGTTGCATACTATGCTATTTAGCAACATGGAAGAAAGAAAAGCCGGCATGATAGAAATCAACCAGCTTCTTAACTGTTTGCTATATAAGACGTACAATCAACACAAAGAATTAGTAACCTGGGTTTTGCTCCAGTACCGCATCCTTGTTCAGGTTGATTTCAGATTGCGGTATTGGCAACAGCAGGTTTTTGGAAGAAATACCCAACACAGGATTAAATGTTTGTGTGTTGTATTTCAGTGTACGTGCTACAAGCGTTCCAGTGCGCATCAAAGTCATGCGCCTGTTTTCTTCAGCCAGCAATTCACGTACCCTTTCATCCAAAATGTAATCCAGCGTTATCTTATCGGAGGTTACCGGTGATGCATTTGCCCTTGCCCTGATAACATTCAGTGAAGTAGCAGCATCGGCCAGTTTACCCTGCTTGAATTGCGCTTCGGCACGCAGCAGGTAGGTTTCGCCCAAACGCATCAGGATGAAATCCTTGATCATGGCAAAACCAAATACGTCGTTTGGATCATACTGGTACCACTTGGTAGTATGCGGAGCAATTTTGAAAACTGTATCGGCACCGGTATAAGGCACTTGTTTTCCAAAATTTGCATTGCCTGGTGTATTGTAGTAGAACCTGTGACGCAGATTCCATTCAGAGTTGCGCATATCATTTGGTTCATACAGGTCATATATCACCCAATTGGTAAGCCTCATCCTGGCAATACCTCTTCCCCCGAGTGAATCGCAGATGGTCATTCCGGAGATTTGGTAGTAGGCAGCACCCCAATTGCGGCGTTGCTGCGGATTGTTGGTAATACCACCGGGCACAGTGCTCGGGTTTTCCTGTTCCATTACCCAAATGGCTTCCTTGTTACCCTGGCTGCGACGCTGGTTGCCATAGACAAACATGTCGGAATAAGCATCACCAGGAAGCGCTGTATTCTTGCCATAGCGGGCTGTGATCAGGTTGAATTTACCGCTGTTGATGACCAGGTTGCACTGCGCTTCTGCCAAATCGGGCTTGCCTATGCGCAGGTACACTTCAGCCAGCAATTGCTGAGCCATAGCTTTGTTTGCACGGCCATACATTTTGCCTTTTGAATTTGCCTTTACATTGTCAATGTCAGGCAGTTTGTCTCCGGCAAAAAGCAGGTCCGACACAATAACTGCGTTAACCGAATCGAGTGAAGTACGGGTAAAATCAGTTTTGGGAGCAGTGAGTGGCTCGGTTAATAATGGCACTTTGCCGTAAAGGGTAGCCAGTATGTTATAAGCATATGCACGGAAGAATTTTGCCTCGGCACTCACCTGGTTCTTGTTGTTTTGTGTCATGCCACCCAGGTTGGGATTGTCAACAGTTTTAATGATGACATTGGCATTGTTGATCATGCGGTATGCCCAACCCCATGTGAATGAGGAACCTCCATCGGTTGATATGAGTTGGGTATAATCATAGTATGGCACTTCAATGCCTTGCTTTTGTGTAGGTGGCACCCATGCAATATCGGTACCGGCATGCCACACGCTGGGCCATCCTTGCGGGTCGCTGTAGCTGAAAAAAGTACTCAGGTGATTATACAAACCATTTATAGATGCCTCGAGGCCCAGTGAGTCGGTTAATGTTTCCGGGGTATAGGAAGAATAAACCTGTTCTTTCAGGAAATCCTTGTTGCACGACGCTACCGCAATTGTAGCAAATGCAGCCCCAATTATTATGATATGATTCTTCTTCATTTTGAAACAGATTTTGATGTGATCAATTAGCGGAGCGTTACGTTTACACCAAATACAATAGAACGGGTGTTGGGATAGTTGTTGGTCCAGTC
>JBBIOQ010000127.1:0-10278 GCA_037443285.1 Sphingobacteriales bacterium
TCTTGTATGTAGCTTTAGCGTTGAAATAATCTTTCTGCTTCATGTAAATATCACCAAGCAGCATATAACTTTTTACAACCCACATTTCATAAGAGCCCGATTTTTGTATGACTACAAAGGCAGCCTTTTCCGCTTCAGCAAGTTTATCCTGTTCATACTGGCACTGTGCGATGCTGTATTGCGCTTCGGCTCCAAACTCAGCTTTCGACAAGGCTGTTACTGCCTTGAAGTAGGAAATAGCTTCTGCACAACTCCCTTTTTCTTTAGCTTGTTTGCCTAGCAACAGGTTGGCAAATATCTTATCATCGCTGCCGGCGTTTCCTTGCTGAAGCAACTCCTGTGCATTGGTGGTAGCGGTTGAATAATCGCCCAGGTAGTATTGGCAACGCACCAATCCCCGCAATGATTCCAGCCTGGTGTCGGCTGCTGTAGAGTATGTCTTCAACTGGTCGTACCAAATGGCGGCATTTTTGTAATCTTTGAATTCGAAATAGTAAATTCTGGAAAGCTGCAGCAGTGATTTTTCGGCAAATTTGTTGGGTGCATTTTCTGCAACCTGCTCATAAAATGAAGCTGCATCCTTGAGTGCTTTGTTTTCCCTGCTTATCTCTGCAGCATAATAGTTGGCTTCGACTGCATACATCCCATTCGGGTATTGCTGCAGGTAATTTTTGAAGGCGGCAAGGGCCTGGGCCTTCTTCCCATCGCTCAGTTGAAGTTCGGCTGCAGTATAAGTGAGTGAATCTGCTGTATTGTTATCGATATTATGTCCCACTTCTTTCATGAAGCTCACATAAAGTTCCGGCTTGCCTTGTTCTACATAAATGGACCGAACATTGTCTATGGCCTCTTCGCTTTCCTGTGATTGCGGGTATTGCTTCAACAATGTTTTAAAAGCCGCGAGTGCTTCATTGTTATTGCCAAGATTGTAATTTGCCAAACCGAGTTTCAGGTAGGCTTGCGGTTTCAAACTTTCATTGCCTTTGCCGCTTACAATTTTATTGAGCGGAGCCAGCGCATCTTTAAACTTTTCATCCGACATGTAGGTATCTGCAATTTCCATGTTGGCGGCACCAGCCAACTGGCTGCTCGGATAAAGTGTTTCTATGGAACGTAACGTAGCAATTTTGTCGCCGGGTTTGTTTTGTGCGCCCGATATCATTCCTGTTTGAAAAAGGGCATAATCAGCACCAAATCCACGCCCCGAAGCCACAGAAGTATATAATGGCTGTGCCTTGCCAAAATCCTTTTGCATGTAGTGGCAATCAGCCAGCCTGAGTTTAACATCGGTTTGCTGTTGTTCACTGGCAAAACGGGCTGCTTGAATGTCATTAAAAACCGGGGCTGCTTCTTTGTATTGTTCAAGACGAAGCAAGCTGTACCCTAAATTGTAACGTGCATTGTTGAGGTTGGCTTCACCAGAAACAATTGGCTTGCCGATGTAAGCATTGAAATGCTGAACAGCCTCACTGTAATTCCCTTTTGCGAAATCAATTTCGCCTTTCCAGAAGTGTGCCAACGGCGCTACCTGTTCGTTGTAAGGTGCGGCAATAGCTTTTGCCAGCAACGCTTCCGCTTCCTTAATATTTCTGTCATTCAACAATTCCTGGGCACGGTTGAATGCAATTTTTGCATACTGTTTTTTTGCATTTTCACTGCGGCCCTGCAGTGACTCATACAACTCCAATGCTTCTTTGTAATTGCTGGTGTTTGCAAGCACGCCAACCAACAAATCTTTGGCCTCAGCCTGGTAATCACCTTTGGGGTATCCTGCTACATATTGTTTCAATGCCAATAATGCATCATTGTCAAAACCCAATTCATAACTGAGTTTGCCGTAGTTGAAAAGGCTGATCTGTTTATATAAATCATTACTACTATTTGTGCTGCAAAAAAGGAATGCATTTCTGGCATTGCCCTTCTCTCCTTTCTTCAGGTAAGTGTCGCCCAATAAATACATTGCATGCTGGCTCAATGTATCATCGCCACCGGCAAGTGGTTTGAACTGCTCAATAGCTTTTGCATACTGCTTGTCGATATAATAACAATAAGCTAGTTCATACAAATCGGTCCGGCTCACTTTAGATGCCACAGCTACATACTGTTCGAGATACGATTTTGCTTTTGCATAATCTTTCTTTTCGAAATAGCCATGGCCGAGCAGTTGCAATAACTCAGGCTTGTAATAGGTATTTCCGTTCCTTATTGATTCTTCGGCCAGTTTCATGGCCTTGTCCTTATCTCCGATTGCATAATTGATTCCTGCAGAATAGTAAGGAACTAACGGAGCATACTTCTTATCTTTTTTTGCTATTTCAAAACTCTGCAATGCATCTTTATAATTCTTATCGTTGAATGCAAGCAGTCCATAGTAGTAGTTTGCATCAACATAATATGGCGATTCGGAAGACTGCCTGACAGAGTTGAACAACGGCTTTGCATTACTGAATTGCTTTTGCGTAAAATAGCTGTAGCCATGCTGGAATTGCATGGTGGCCACCTGCGTATTGTTCAGGTTATCTACACCTGCTGCATTAAAAGCCTCAATGGCTTCGGGGTATTGTTGCTTGCGGAAATAATAAGAACCAAGGTAATAGCCCAGCTGACTTTTCAGATTGGGAGCCGCATTCGAGTGCAGGAAATTCTGTGATACCGTTTCGGCAGCCGGATTGTCTTCCATTAGCTGACAGGCCAGTTTGTAAAATCTCAGTTCATCTGTGTACAACTGTTGATTGCCCGTCAGTTCAGTTGTAAGGTTATCTTCCAGTTCTTTGAAAACCGGGTATGCCAGTTTGTAATTTTCTTCGGTAAACCACTGCCTCGCATCAAGGAAACGCTGGTATTGGTCAGGGTCTTTAATAAGAAGCGTTTGCTGTGCATTGCTTGTAGAAAAGAACAGCAGAATAGAAACGAAAGCGAAAGAAAATTGCCAACGGCTATTATTTGCCGCCATCTTCCAACCAATCATTTTCCAAAATTTCTTTACCATGTTTTAAGCGCCTTGTTTGGATAAACGATTACCCTTCAAAAATGTTACCAGCCAGCCTAACGCAAATTAACCTGCTATTATTGGCTGCCATTGTGGTGCATTTTTCACATATCAACATTCCGGGCTGCTATTTAACAAGCCTTTGTTTTACCAGAAATTTTGTAGGGTTTCCAAGTGATGATACACAGTATTTTTGTGGCTGGATGGCAATAAAACCGTTTCTAACAATGGCCGCTGCAAAACCATACCAACAGGAAGAAACACACGTGCTGGAAGAAACAGCAAATGTGTATCACCTGGTTGTGTGGAATGATGAGGTGAACACTTTTGAATGGGTAATAAAAGCACTTGTAGATATATGCGGCCATTCAGAGGAGCAGGCAGAGCAATGCGCACTCATCATTCACGTAAAAGGTAAATATGCTGTGAAAGATGGCGATTTCGACACACTGAAACCTATGTGTGAAGCGCTGCTCGACCGTGCAATTAGTGCAACCATTGAAACCATAAGTGTATAACCTACCTGGCCTCTTCAACACATCTTGTTTACGCTTCACTTTCTCGACGAAAAACTTTGGTTCCCGCCTTACCATCTTGCTGATGAGCAGGGGCTGTTGGCTGCCGGCGGCGACCTGTCTGTCAGCCGTTTGTTGCTTGCTTACAAAAAAGGAATTTTCCCCTGGTACCAGGGCAACATGCCGCTGTGGTGGTGCCCCGACCCACGATTCGTCCTGTTTCCGGAAAATCTATATGTGAGCAAATCGATGAAACAGGTAATGAAGCGTGGCGTTTTTTCATTTACCCAAAGCCAGGCTTTCGGTGAAGTAATCTGGCATTGCAGCAAAATTGAACGCAGTGACCAGGACGGCACCTGGATTTCAAACGACATGATTGCTGCTTACGAAAAACTGCATGAAATGGGCGTGGCAGTTAGCTACGAGGCATGGCACAACGGACAACTTGCAGGCGGTTTGTACGGTATTAGAATGGGTAATGTTTTTTTTGGCGAAAGCATGTTTAGCAGGATTTCCAATGCCAGCAAAGCCACATTCATTTGGTCGGTGGAGCAGATGAAAAAAGAAGGCGTGGTAATTATTGACTGCCAGGTATACACCGAACATTTGGAGAGCCTTGGTGCTTCATTCATCAGCAGGCAGGATTTCCTTGAAATTATTGCCGATAACATTGGCAACGAGTGAAAGCTATTTGGAATCAGTACCCTGTTGATCCATCACGAACCTTTATTTTCTTTTTGCCTGCATTCTTTTTCTCCCATTCCTGTACCACATCGGGCTTTGGGTTTTTCTTACCCGTTTTCATGGAATCGGCAGGCTGTTTCTGTGTTTTGTTTGACACGCCAAATACTGCCAGCGGATTCACAGCACTATCCCTAAAAAACTCTTCGCTGCGCTGAACAAAGCCGGTGCTTGGGTCGTACCAGGTCCATGTACCGTGTTTGAGACTTCTGCCTTCATTTTTGACAATCACTTGTTTGTATTTGCCGTCTTCGTAAAGGTCGGGCACATCAAAAGTGTCATAGAGTTTCTTGGGGTCAATAGCCATCCAACTTTCTTCACGTTCAAGGCCAAGTACACTATAGTATGAATTCTTCCCGTTGATCAGTCCCCATTTATAATTCTCCACCCCCAACAGGTCACCTTCATTGCTGTACCTGCGCCAGATTCCTTCTTTTCTGTCGTCTAAAAAAACTCCCTCCTCTTCATAACCAACCACTCCACGTGATTCAGGAATATTTACAATCCATGGGCCTTGTTTACGACCTTTAACATCCACACAATTCAAGGTATCGCCACGGTCGCTGATCTTAAAACTGCGGCATTGCGCCATTGACTCTACATCACACGAAATGACAAGTAACAATGAGACCCAAAAAGAGAGAGCTACTTTCATAATATCAAAAACGAACGAGGATACTTTTAATTGCAAACGATTATGCTATCGAAATTACAAACCAGGTTGCTTGCGGCAGGATTACTCTGCATCCTTCACAATACTTTACCAGCGCAGCCGGTACCCCCTACCTCCGCAGCCGACCGGTTGAAAAGTTTGTCACAGAAAAGTGAAATGATAAAGGCATCCCCCTGGAAAAATACCTTTAGAAATATTGGCCCAACAGTCATGAGCGGACGTGTAGTAGACATTGATGTAAACCCCGAAGACCCAACTGAATTCTATGTGGCCTATGCTACCGGCGGGCTCTGGCACACTACCAACAATGGCCAGTCATTCACTCCCATTTTCGACTCGGCTGAAGTAATTGGTCTGGGTGATGTAACCGTGCAATGGGCAACCCGCACTATTTGGCTGGGTACCGGTGAGGCCAATGCAAGCCGCAGTACTTACAGCGGTATTGGGGTTTACAAAAGCAACAATAACGGCAAAACCTGGCAGTACATGGGCCTTCCGGAAAGCCATCATATCGGAGAAATTATCGTGCATCCAACCGACAGTAACATTGTTTGGGTGGCTGCTACCGGGCATCTCTATTCACCCAACAAAGAACGGGGTGTATACAAAACCACTGACGGCGGCAAAACCTGGAAACAGGTGTTGTATGTAGATGAAAACACGGGTGCCATCGAAATGGACATTAACCCGCAAAACCCGAACGAACTGTATGCCAGCATGTGGTACAAAGTGAGAAAGCCATGGAATTTTGAAGAAAGCGGCAAAAGCAGCGGTATTTATAAAAGCACCGATGGGGGCAGCAAGTGGCAACTGATTTCAGGTGAAGGCTCAGGCTTGCCTTCTGGGTCAGGATTTGGCCGAAGCGGTATGGCGATATTTCCAAAAAATCCTCAGATTGTTTATGCCATAGTTGACAACCAAACAAAAATTCCGCCTAGTGGAAAAAGGATGAATAACAGGTACATCCTTGCCGATTTCAAAGACCTGAACAAAGAACAATTTGCAGCGCTGGACAGTGTTCAGCTGGATTCATTCCTGATGAGGTATGAAATTTATCCAAAATACACGGCCCAAAAGGTGAAAGAAATGGTTGCCACAGACAAAGTGAAGCCTACTGCTTTGTATGATTACCTGAATGTGAACACCGGTTTCGAAGGAACACCGATCGGGGCCGAAATATACCGCAGTGAAGATGCCGGCAAAACCTGGACAAAAACTAACAAAAGGGAAATGTCGAATCTCTACAGCACTTATGGCTACTATTTCGGCAGGATAACTGTAAGTCCGGAAAATGCTAACAAATTAATAGTCCTGGGAGTGGGTGTCATGATGAGTACTGATTCGGGAAAAACATTCAGAGGAATAGCAAAGCAAAACACCCACTCGGACCATCACTTCATTTGGATTGATCCCAAACGCGACAGCCACATGATACTTGGCAACGATGGTGGTGTAAATATTACTTACGATAATGGAGACCATTGGTACAAGGCAAACATGCCCGCTGTAGGCCAGCTATATTCAATAAGCGTGGACAACGCTACGCCATACCATGTTTACTGTGGCCTGCAGGACAATGGCGTTTGGAGAGGATTTGCTGCCTCTCAAAGCACCAGCGATGCCAGCTTTGACCCGCAGGCCTTTCGCAGAATTTTCGGCGGCGATGGCATGATGGTGTTTGCAGATACCCGTGATAACCAGACAGTTTATGGCGGTTCGCAATTTGGAGTTTATGCAAGAACGAATATGGACACAGGGGGCCGCCTGAATGTGAAGCCAATAAATGATTTGGGTGAAGAAGGCTATCGTTTCAATTGGACAACGCCTATCATGCTGAGCAAACACAACCAGGACATTTTTTATATCGGCAGCAATAAGCTGCATCGCAGCACCAACAAAGGTGAAGACCTGAAAACCCTTAGCCCTGACCTTACAAATGGAAAAAAGGAAGGCGATGTACCCTTTGCCACCCTCACTACTATCAGCGAGAGCCCACTGCGCATGGGTTTGTTGTATGTGGGAACCGATGATGGAAACCTGCAAATGAGTAAGGATGGTGGGTATACCTGGACACTCGTTTCAAACAACCTCCCTATTAAAGGACTTTGGGTAAGCCGTGTGGCAGCAAGTGCACACAAAGAAAGCAGGGTGTATGCCACGTTGAACGGCTACCGCTACGATAATTTCAAACCATATGTTTTTGTAAGTGAGGACTACGGCGCCACCTGGAAATCCATTAGTGCAAACATTCCTTTGGAAGCGGTAAATGTGATAAAAGAGGATCCGAAAAACGATAGCATTTTGTATGTAGGTACAGATGGCGGTTTGTATGTTTCCAAAGACCGCGGCGCCAGTTATACCATCTGGAATAAACGCATGCCGTATTCGGTACCTGTGCACGACATTGCCATACAGGAACGTGAGGGCGAAATCCTGCTGGCAACACATGGCCGCAGCATTTATGTTGCCGCACTCAATGAAATCTATGGGATACCTGCAAAAAAAGAATCAACCAACCGCAGACAGCAGGATGATGATTGATTGGTGAATGGTGGTAGAAATGAAGAACACACGTTTTATTGACTGTTTCAATCAAACAACCGTACTTCATCCACCCCATCATTTTCTTTCCAGAGCACTTTCACTTTCTGTGAAAAAATTGTGTCAATGGTTTTGCCGCAGTAATCGGCCTGAATGGGAAACTCCCTATTGAACCGGCGATCAATGTAAGCACAAAGGCTTACCCTCGAAGGTCTGCCAAAATCGAGCAGTGCATCCAATGCCGCACGTGTGGTGCGTCCGGTATACAACACATCATCCATAATAACTACCTCTTTGTTTTCGAGGCTCATGTCGAGGTGGGTTTGATTGGGCACCATGATTTCCTTGCGCACATCATCGCGGTAAAAAGTGATGTCGAGCTTGCCGAACTGTACCTGCCTGCCGTAAAGTTCATTCAACTCAGCCACCAGCCTTTCGCTGAACGGCACACCCCTTGGCTGAATGCCTATAAAAACAGTTTTATCTGGATCGGGATGGTCTTCCATTATCTGGCAGGCCAACCTTTTAATGATGAGTTTTGTTTCCTTATCAGAAAGAATTTGTTTCATGATTCAGTCACCAACATTGTGTATTGCAAGGTTATTCATTTTTAGAACGCCAGCAAAAAGGCAGTTGCCCGGCAGCACCTGCAACCTTTGCAAGCCTTTCACATGCCTAAGGCCTCTTCCACGTTAATTTCACCTACGCATAGTACATTATGAAAAGTATACTCCTATCCCTTGCTCTCCTGCTATTCCTTTCCTCCTATTCACAGGAAACTGTCGAAACCGGTATTCATTTCGAACATGGAAGCAACTGGCTTGCCATAAAGGAAAAGGCGAAAAAGGAAAAGAAATTCATTTTCATGGATGCCTTCACTACCTGGTGTGGTCCTTGCCGCATGATGGCAAAAGAAGTTTTTCCCAAGCCAGAAGTGGGACAGTTTTTCAATGCTAAATACCTCAGCGTAAAAGTGCAGCTGGACACTACAAACAGGGATAATGAAGAAGTGAAAAAATGGTACGCTGATGCACACACCATCATGACGCAATACCACGTGAGTGTGTTTCCCACTTACCTATTCTTTTCGCCTGATGGAAAGTTGGTTCACCGATCAGTAGGAGCATCGGACGCCCAAACTTTTATCATCAAAGGCAAGGATGCACTGGACCCCTCTAAGCAATACTATACGCTCAAAGCAAGCCACGACAAGGGCAATCGCAACCCAGCATTCCTGAACAAACTAACCAAAGCCGCACAGCAGGCATACGACCTTGAAAATATGCGTAAATACTGCAACGAATACCTTGCAACCCAGAAGAACCTTTTGACTCCGGAGAATATCAAATTCATGAAAGACTTCACTTTTTCCTCGAATGATAAAGGATTTCAAATGATGCTGAAGCATCCAAAGGAAATGGACGCAGTATTGGGCCAGGGCGTATCTCAATTCACAGTGAGAGCCATTATTATGCAGGAAGATATTTATCCGGTGATTTGGGGACCTGGCAACGGAGGTTTTATTTGGAATGACCTGGAAAAAAAAGTTGTTGCAAAATATCCTTCCGTGGGCGCTGAAGTGGTGGAATACGCAAAAGTTTTCTTTTACCAGCAACAGGGCGATTGGGACAATTTTGCGCCGGCAGTTGTTGACTATATGAGCAAATACGGGCACAACGTAACACCTGCCGAACTGAACAGTTTTGCCTGGGCTATTTTCCAAAATTGCGATGACATGGCCTGCATTGAAAAAGCCATCGACTGGGGCAAGCGTGCAGCTGCCACCCACGATCCTAACTTCATGGACACCTACGCCAACCTGCTATACAAGGCAGGTAAAAAGGAGGAAGCCATCAAGGCACAGGAGCAAACCATTGCTATTGCAAAGGCTGCCAACAACAGCAACATTGAAGAATTTGAATCAACATTGGAGAAAATGAAAAAGGGAGAAAAGACCTGGTAATATTTTCTCCTTCCAATACAAACAAAAAAGCCGGCTTCAACAGATGCCGGCCTTTTAATTTTTTTCCAATGGATATACTATGACTGCAGGAAAGGATACCTGTAATCCGTTGGTGGATTGTAGGTTTCTTTAATGGTTCTTGCACTCATCCAGCGGTAAAGGTTCAGCATGCTGCCTGCTTTGTCGTTGGTGCCGCTGGCACGTGCCCCACCAAACGGCTGCTGGCCAACTACCGCACCGGTTGGTTTATCATTAATGTAAAAATTGCCTGCTGCATGCCGCAGTTTGTTGGTGGCCAGTTCAATAGCTGCCCTGTCCTGCGCAATGATGGAACCGGTAAGTGCATAAGGAGATGTGGTGTCCACCAGTCTCAAAGCCTTATCAAACTCTTCTGCTTTGTAGGTGTAAATGGTGAGTACAGGCCCGAACAATTCTTCGCACATAGTGATATAATTCGGATCTTTAACTTCAATCAACGTAGGCTCAATAAAGAAGCCTTCTTTCTTACTGCAATTGCCACCAGCCAGGATTTTTGCCTTTCGGTCTTTTTTTGCGTTGTCGATATACTTCTTCAGCTTATCAAAACTCTTTTCATCAATAACAGCATTAATAAAATTGCCAAAATCCTCTACTGTTCCCATCCTCATGCTCTGCAATTCAGCCACCAGTTTGGTTTTGATGCGCTCAGCAAGATTGCTTGGAATATAAGCACGGCTTGCTGCGGAACATTTCTGGCCCTGGTATTCAAATGCGCCACGTGCCAATGCGGTCACCACCACATCTACATCGGCGGTTTTGTGCACCAGCACAAAATCTTTGCCACCGGTTTCGCCAACTATTCTTGGATAGGATTTGT
>JBBIOQ010000128.1:0-10266 GCA_037443285.1 Sphingobacteriales bacterium
TGAGGTTTAGGTTTTATGGTTTATGGTATGAGGATTGAAGCACAATATTGAGCACCATGGCCTTCTATTATTTAGCCTTTCGCAAAATTCAAAAAGCCTCTTACTTACCTGTCGCCTGCTTACCTATACCTTTTCAAAAACCAGGTAGCCATAGCCATCCAGCGTGACTGTTCTTTCGGCCGTAAAGTTGTGGGCATGTCCTGAAAAAATTTCCAGAAAATTGCCATGTACCCGGTGGTCATTGACATTGAGGTCTAATGCATCGGCTCCAAAATTCAGGATAACAACTATCTCCTGCCCTTCATGAATCCGTAAATAAGCAAGTACTTTTTCGCTGGCCGTTATGATGCGGTTTGTAACAACGGCGCCGTTTGGACCACCGGCAGCCTTGTTGCGTTTGCGCAATTGAAAAAGCGTACTATAAAAATTCTCGAGTTTCAAATCAGCGGTCCACTCAATTTCATCTTTATCGAAGAATTTGAGTCGCTTGAAATTGGGCAATTCCTGGCCACTGTACATGAGGGCAAGTCCAGACCAGGTGGCGCTGAATACAAACAAGGGCAAGGCTCCGAGGCCATATTTCTCAATCTCAGTTCCATTCCAGCTATTCTCATCGTGGTTGCTGGTGAAGAACAACTTCCAGGATGGTGCAGGATATTTGTCGTGGTATTTATACAATACTTTATCGAGGTAGGTGATGGTAAAGCCGTTGCCGAAATATTCTTCGGTGGCATGCATCCATTCCCATGCATAAGTCGCATCAAATGCTTCATGGTACGACAACTCCTCCGTTTCTGCCAGCCAGAACAGGGGCTTCACCTTATCCAACGCTGTGCGTGCCTGCACCCAAAAATCCAGCGGCACCAGGTGGGCCATATCGCACCTGAAACCATCTATATCGCATTTCTTCACCCAAAATTTCATGGCTTCAATCATTGACTTCCTCATGTGCGCATTGTCATAATTGAGGTCGGCCACATCTTCCCAACCGTTGCGTTCAAAAAAACTGCCGTTTTCATCAAGGCAGTAAAAATCTCTGTTGGTTTCCATCCACTCATGACCGTAACCTGAATGGTTGGCTACCCAATCAATAATCACCTTCATGCCAAGGTCATGGGCCTTTTTTACCATACGTTTAAAATCACGGAAATTGCCAAACTCAGGGTTCACCTGCACATAAGAACTGCATGCATAGTAGCTGCCAAGGCTACCGAGCCGACGTGGAATTCCGATGGGTGTGACAGGCATCATCCAAAGGGTTTCTACACCCATGGCCGCAAGCCGCGGCAAGTGTTGCTCAAAAGCCTTGATGGTTCCAGCAGTAGTGTACTGCCGGAGGTTTACTTCGTAAAGGTTGGTATTGTAACACCAGGTTACCGGTGCAAATGGCGGGTGTTTCATGGTTTTCAAATAAAATGATTAATGCTGAAACTGAGCATGTGGTTCGTCATTTTTGATTTGAAACAAACACCATTGAAAAATGAAAATCATCGCACTCTCCTAAAGGACTCAGCAATGATTTATCGGTTCTTATTATGAAAGTGGGAACAATTTTTGGCCATCGCATCGTCCAATACAATCTGTGTAGATTTGCCCCACTTTATGCTGAACGGACCGGTCCTCAAAAAATATCCATCACTGCGCTTCTTTCTGATAGCAAGATTCCTGTTCATTTTCGCCATGCAAATGGTCAATACAGCCATTGCATGGTACTTGTATGAGTTGACGCATGATGTGTTGTCGCAGGGCTGGCTTGGCCTGAGCGAAGTTGTGCCTGCCATAGGGCTGGCGCTGTATGCAGGTCATGTAATTGACAAGAGCGACAAACGCAATATGCTGCGCAATGGCATGGTGCTCTACCTGTTTGGAACTATGGGGCTTGCCGTTGTCAGCAGCCACCTTGTTTCAGGCTCACTGGGAGTGCTGGGTACACAACTTTTCATCTATTTTCTCATTTTCTGTACCGGTGTGTTCAGGGCATTCACCGGGCCCACTTTTCACAGCATAGTGGCGCAATTGGTGGAACGGGAAGACCTACCAAAGGCGGTCACCTACAGCAGCACTGCGTGGCAGATGGCAGCAGTAGCAGGGCCTGTAGTCGCTGGTGTACTTATTTCACAACTAGGCATTACGCCTATGTTCGGATTCTCCATTGCTATGCTGACCGCTGCAAGTATCCTGGTTAGCCGTATACCCAACCTGCAGGTTCAGCACACCAACCTGGAACAACGAACATGGGATAGTGTGAAGGATGGGGTGCGATTTGTATGGCGCACCAAGGAAGTATTGTCGGCATTGAGCGTAGATATGTTTGCTGTTCTGTTTGGCGGTGCAGTGGCTATGTTGCCCGTTTTTGCCAAAGACATTCTTCATGTAAATGCAACCGGCATGGGCGTTCTGAAAGCAGCACAGGGAATTGGCACTGTATTGGTTTTGCTGGTAATGGCAAAGCTGCCGCTGAAGAAAAACCAAGGCACTATTATGTTGGCTTGTGTTGCAGGATTTGGGATGTGCATGATTGCCTTCGCAGTATCTAAATTGTTTTGGCTTTCGTTTGCAGTGCTGCTGCTGAGTGGCATGTTCGATGGCATCAGTGTGCTCATTCGCAGTACCATTCTGCAGTTGTTTGTGCCCGATGCCATGCGGGGTAGGATTTCTTCTGTCAATAGCATGTTCATCAACAGTAGCAATGAACTGGGCCAGTTTGAAAGCGGTGTTGCCGCCAAACTGATGGGTACAGTTCCATCCGTCATTTTCGGCGGATGCATGACACTTATTGTGGTCGGCTATAGCTGGCTTAAAGCACCCAAACTGAGGAAACTGGAATACTAGCCACCTCTCATTCAGGAGTGGGAATCAAACAGTTCAAATTGTTTCAACGGTGCTGATTACCGAAAAAGAATAATGGAATTATTGAACGGTGACAAAGTAATAGTTCTTCTTTCCCTTTTGTACCAGTAAGTATTTGTTGTTGAGCAACAGGTCGGCATTTACCCTGGCCTCAATGCCTTCCACCTTTTGCTTGTTGATGGCAACACCTCCACCCTGCAACATCTTTCGGGCTTCGCCCTTGCTGGGGAAAATGCCTGTCTCGGCCAGGAAACTGATGGTGTCAATGCCTTCTCCCTGCAGCCTCGCCATTTCAAAACTGTGGGCAGGTACGCCATCCATCACTTGCAACAATTGAGTTTCATTCAGGCTTTGCAACACTTCTGTTGTTGCATTTCCGAAAAGAATTTCGGCTGCTTTAATGGCAAACTCATAATCCTCGCGGCTATGAACGAATACGGTAATTTCTTCTGCCAGTTTCTTCTGCAGTTTACGTTCGTGGCGAGCCGCATCGTGTGCAGCTACCAGGTCTTCAATTTCCTGTTGCGGCAAAAAGGTGAAGATTTTTATCCATTTCCTGGCATCCTCATCCGAACTATTGAGCCAGAACTGGTAAAACTGGTAAGGGCTTGTACGGCTTGCATCCAGCCACAAATTGCCTTTTTCCGTTTTGCCAAACTTGCCTCCATCAGCCTTGGTAATCAGAGGGCATGTGAAAGCAAACGCCTCGCCTCCACCTGTCATGCGCCTGATGAGTTCGGTGCCGGTAGTGATATTACCCCATTGGTCGCTGCCGCCCATTTGCAGTTTCACACCCATGTTTTGATAAAGCCAATAGTAGTCGTAGCCCTGCATCATCTGGTAGGCAAATTCAGTATAGCTGATGCCGGTATCGCCTTCAATGCGTTTGCGTACACTGTCTTTGGCCATCATATAGTTCACTGTGATGTGCTTGCCCACATCGCGGAGAAATCCGATGAAGGAAATGTTTTTGAACCAGTCGTAGTTATTGACCAATAAGGCCGGGTTGGGATTTGAGGGAGAGAAATCGAGAAAACGGGATAGTTGTGCCTGTATGCCGGCAATGTTTTTGTTGAGTGTGGCTTCGTCGAGCAGGTTACGTTCCTCGCTTTTTCCGCTTGGGTCGCCTACCATACCCGTGGCGCCGCCCACCAAGGCTACCGGCACGTGGCCGGCTCGCTGCATGTGAACCAGCAGGATTATGGGAACAAGACTACCAATATGCAGGCTGTCGGCAGTAGGATCGAATCCTATATATCCCAGTGTCTTTTCTTTCAGCAATTGCTCTTCGGTTCCCGGCATCATTTCGGAAATCATTCCTCTCCACCGTAGTTCTTCAATCAGGTTCATATGCAGAATTTGGGTGGCAAAAATAGCCGAAGCAGCCAATCATGCGGAAGAATTGCCTTGTTGATACACACAATCTGCCCATTTTGTGTGTGTTATTCACCATCTATTCTTGCACAAAAAGCCAATATCTTTACCAAATACTCATCCAATCCATGAGGGTAGCCCTACTTACAATACTAACCTGCTCGTGTTTGTTGACCCATGTTTTTGCGCAGCCTTATCGCAATGAATGGATTGATTACAGCAAGACATACTACAAGTTCCCCATTGTTGAAAACAAGCTCTTCCGTATTTCAAAAGCAGTGCTGACTAATGCAGGGCTTGGAAATGTAAATGCCGAAGATTTCCAGATGTGGCGCAATGGCGAAGAAGTATCTATTTACACCACTGAAACAACCGGGCCACTTGCAGCAAATGGCTTCATTGAATTCATGGGCAAAAGGAATGATGGGATGCCAGATACCGAACTCTATGATTCTGCTCAGAGCCAGGTAAACTACGACTACAGTTATTTTTCAGATACATCCTGGTACTACCTCACCATCAACCCTGGCAAACCCAATAAGCGGATACTGGCCGCCATTAACAATGCCACCACCACAACACTCCGACCCGATTCGTTTTACATGCACGAACTGCGCACTTACTCTTTTTATACATGGAATTATGGGGCAGCATACAGGTTACCTGGGCCAGAAGCTGATGACGGAGGCTACCCGCCTACTCAACCCGTTTACGGTTCGGTTGTAGAGGCAGGCGAAGGATGGGCCGCTCCACCTTTCAATAAGGATTACCCCCGATTGACAGGTCTTAGCAATTTGCAGGTTTATCCCAATGGGCCACCCATGCAGTTCAGTTACAGTGCTTCTGGTAACTATTCTGTTACCCGGAGTATTGAGGTTTCCATGAACGATTCAATCATTACCCTTTCATCGCCCATTTCAGGATTCACATCCATCCGAGATACAATTAATAACATTCCTCTTTCCCGCATTTCGAATGACGGAGTAGTTTTCAAATTCTCAAGCACCAATACATTCTATTGGGAAAACGACTACCTCAATGTTTTTGCTCTGCGTTATCCCCACAAATTCAATTTTCAAAATAGCGCCTACGCAGAACTTTCACTGGAACCAAACACCAATGGGAATTATTTAAAAATAGGTGCTTTCAGGAACGACAATGTTGCTACTATTTTATATGACCTTACTAATGCAAAACGATATGTGGGCATCATAAAGGCCGACAGTTCCTTCTATGGATTGGGTGCATCAGCAACCAAACGAAAAATTGTCATTGCTAACCAGGTTTCCAACCTTGGTCAGGTGAATATCCTGACCGTAAAGAATTTCAAATCCTTTGCCAGTGCCGATATGCAGGGTGACTTCATCATTATAACCAACAAAATTCTCACAAAGGGTGCAAGCCCTGACAATATTGAAGCCTACCGGGCTTACCGATCATCTGTGGAAGGCGGAGGCTACACTGCAAAAATCTATGACATAGATGAACTGGCCGAACAATTTGCTTTTGGCCAAAGAAAACACCCGCTTGCTATCAGAAATTTTATCAAGTTTTCGTTGGAAAAATTTACAACAAAACCCAAATTCATTTTCCTGATTGGAAGAGGCACACAGTATGAAGCTATAAGAGGGCTGGGGTCGAATACGGTGATTGAACAACTAGGTGGCGTACCCACTTTTGGCACTCCGGCTTCTGATAACCTGCTGGCTTCTGCTAATAATTTAGATCCAACCCCACTTGTACCCATCGGCAGGCTAAGCGCCATTGCAAATGAAGAGGTAGGTACTTACCTGGACAAGGTGAAGAAGTATGAAGCCCTGAGAAAATCAGCCGGTGCAAATGCTGGACAAAAGGACTGGCAAAAAGAGGTACTGCAATTAGTTGGCGGTGATGACGCATTCCTTACCAGCGTTATTGAGACTGGTTTTATGGTAGGCTACAGGAATTCGATTACGCCTCCCCCTGTGGGTGCATTAGTTCACTTGTACAGGAGGGTGAACAATCCAAATTTTGCCGCTGATATGGATGTTATTTCGAACCGGATTGATAGCGGCGCAGGAATCATCACCTATTTTGGCCATTCATCTTCATCCAGTATCGATTTCAACCTCGACAACCCAGAAGAATACACAAACACCGATGGCAAATTTCCCATTTTCATGGCTAATGGTTGCAGGGCAGGAAACATTTTCGATTTCAACACCTACAGACTTTATTCTAAAAATCAATCCATTTCGGAGAACTTCATCTTTGCAAAGAACAAGGGTGCCATCAGTTATATTTCAAATTCAAGTTTGGGTGTGTTGAATTACATGCACTTATTTACAAGGTTTTGGCACCAGGCACTTGGCTCATCTGCTTTTTATAATAAATCCTTAGGCGAAATACACAAGGAGGCCATCAGGAATTGCATGGCAACAGTTGGGGCTGACGATGCATTTAACCGCATCAACCTGCAGCAGGCCGTATTGCATTCCGACCCTGCCATCACACCATTCCCTTATGCATACCCCGACTATACTACCAGCGAAACACAGATATCCCTAAAGCCCGTTGATCCCAATGCTGCCACAGATTCAGTTTGGGTTACTGCACGCTTTAGTAATATTGCCAGGGCTGTAAGCGACACTGTGGAAGTAGAAATTGCCCGAGAATTCCCTGACGGCAGCAGAAAAACCCTGCTCACCAAAAAAATCATTAACCTGTACAAGAGTGACAGTGTTAGTGTAAAAATGGGATTGAAAGGATTGTTTGAAACCGGTACTAACTATATAGTTGCTACCATTGACCCTGCTAACAAAAAACAGGAAGAGAGTAAAAGCAACAACAGTGGCAAACTCGCTTTTTCTCTGAATACAAATGCTATTATTCCTGTGTTCCCTTATGACCTTTCAATTATTAATTATCCATCTGTACAACTGACTGCATCCACTGTAAACCCGGTAGCAAAAGCGGCTCCTTATCGTTTGCAGTTAGATACTACAAAACTTTTCAATTCGCCGGCATTATTTACAAAAGACACCTTATCCGTTGGTGGCGCCATTGTTTTCCAACCGGGCATTGCATGGAAAAATAACACCGTCTACTATTGGCGTGTTACACCGCTCACAGCAGGCATACCAGTAAACTGGTCAGGAGCCTCATTCCTATATAATTCCAGCTTAGAAAACGGCTTCAACCAATCACATTACTTCCAGCACAAGCAATCCACCTACGACAAATTCGAACTGGACAGCAATACCCGAAGGTTTGAATTTGGCAACCGGCTTCAAAATATTTACATCAGCCATGGCATCTACAATACAAGTGGCACCGAGAATACACACTTCAGTGTGGTGGTAAATGGTCAGCGGCTTATTCAAAGTGCATGTATCGGTCAGTCCATTATTTTCAATGTATTCGATTCATTAAGTTTTGTTCCATGGTCCAATTACAACCAGCGATTTGGCAGCGGTTATTATTGCGGGCAGTACAGGGAATACAATTTTGAATTCAAGTATTTCAGCAGCGCCAACCGAAAACTAATTATGGATTTCCTTGATTCTATACCAAAAGGAAATTATGTAGTAGCGAGACTGGTGCTAGACGCTCCACAAGATTCCAGCTTTGCACAATACTGGAAACGCGACACACTCATTTTCGGCAAGAATAAATCATTGTACCATTCACTTGTAAAACAAGGTTTTTACGACCTGGATTCATTGAACAGGCCGAGAACCTTTGGCTTCGTATTCAAGAAAGATGACACGCTTTCTTTCAAGCCGTTTCATCGTTTTAGCGAAGGAGTATATGACAGGCTGAACACATCTGTAAACGTAACGACAAGAGATTCTGTTGGTGCATTATCCTCTCCTCTCTTTGGACCATCAAAAGAATGGAAATCCTTGTTTTGGGATAATTCTTTGCATCCCGGCACTACTTCACCACCCATATCCGCATTGAACCTATATGGCAGGGATGTTGCAGGAAATGCTGTGCTGCTCAACACTTTTCAGCCCGACAACAAACTAATCGACGTTTCGTCAATCAATGCAGCACAATATCCCATGCTGCAATTGCAAATGAAAACCCGTGAACCAATCTTCAGCAAACCTTTGCAGTTGGACTACTGGCGCCTCACCTACCTGCCGGTAGCTGATGGAGCATTATCGGCGAGGGATTACTTCAATTGGAAAGGTGATACGATAACAGCTATCATCGACACGCTTCAATTTGGAATTGCATTCAAAAATGTATCCCGTTACAATCTCGATAGTGTTGATTACAAAGTTTCGCTGGGCAATAAATCAGGTAACGAAACCATAATCAAGTCAGGTAAGATTAAATCATTGAATGCAACCGACACCGCAATCATTCGCACTGCGGCACTTACAAATTTGCTGCAAGGCAAATGCTACCTGAAGGTGGAAGTGAATGACCTGCGCAAACCTGTTGAGCAAACATATTTCAACAACATTGCTTACCTCCCATTTTATGTTGACACGCTCAAGGATCCGGTAACGCTGCTCAGTTTCAATGCATCGCCGCTCAATAACAGTATAAATACTACATGGAGTGTGATGAACGAAATAAAAGTGCAGAAGTATGATGTAGAGTATAGCAAGGACAGCCTCAATTGGCTGGCAATAAACTCTCAAACTGCCTTCAACGCAGGCGCAAAAACACAGGACTATTTTTACAAACATCCTTCACCAACTTTAGGTAATAACTACTATCGCCTGAGCACTACAGATATTTATGGAAACAAGACCTATTCACGGGTTATCAATATTCCAATAAAACTGCTTGCCTATGATGCAAAGCCTGTTACAGGATCGGTGAGCAATACATGGAAATTCCTGAACGAAATAAGGATTGCCAGGTATGAAATAGAATACGGTACTGATAGCACACAAGCCAAAGTTGTTTCCTCTCAGGCGGCGGCAAATACCGGCCTTGGAGAATTTAACTACAGCTACCTGCACACCGGGCCTTCATTTGGAAAAAACTATTACAGGCTTACGGTGAAAGATTCTTCGGGCAACATCATCCGCACTTCGTTTCAATCAATACCGGTTTCACTTACCAATTTCTCTGCTGCAATCAATGGAAAGTCGGTAGTGACCAATTGGAGTATCCTGAATGAAATCAATATTGCCGGTTATACAATTGAAACCGCAACGGACTCCACCAAGATGAAATCACTAACCACCATTACTGCAACGAACAAAGGTGCCGGTACTGCTGATTATACCTTCACGCATGCCAGCCCTACACCAGGCTACAACTATTACAGGCTGAAGGGTGTAGACAAGAATGGCAATGTGGTTTATTCAGCTATACAAAAAGTATATGTTGGCGATCCGGCTGTGATTATTATCTATCCCAACCCGTTCAACAGTTTTGTTCGCATTGTAACTGCCGACAATTCAACCACCTGGCAACTTCGCTTGTTTGAAGTGAAAGGCCAGTTGATCATGTCAAAGTCGGGCATAGGTACGGTAGAAATTCCAACGGGCACTTTGCCAAAAGGCATTTATTTTCTGCAGTACAAAAAAGGTGATAATACAATGACGGAGAAACTGGAGAAGCATTGATTCCTGTTTTTTATTTTGCCTGCTGAACCCTAACCACTAAAGTCCATCGAATGGAGCAATCTTGTTGCAGTGTCTATTATTTCAATACTTCATCGCAGGCGCAATGCTTTTTAAAACCTCATTGGCAGCGCAGACTGCTGATGTTGTTAGCTTCACTCATTTTCTTCCTGCATTCTTTCGGACAATCAATGCGCAATGAATGGATAGACTTCAGCAAAATTTATTATCGGTTCCAGGTCTTTCCGTCGACAACTATTAGTGGCACCCCCAGTAACCACGCAGACAAAGGTGATTACAACCAGCTATATCACATTCCATACTCCACGCTACTGGCATATGGATTGGCAGGCATACCCGTTGAACAATTTAAACTCTGGCGAAATGGTGCTGAAGTTGCTATTTACACGGTACCTGCTTCCGGCCCGATGACCAACGATGGCTTTCTTGAATTTTGGGGAAGGGCCAA
>JBBIOQ010000129.1:0-10084 GCA_037443285.1 Sphingobacteriales bacterium
AATTCTGTATTAGGTCAAGATGAAACAGGACATACTCAATTAATGACACCAAATGGCAGATTTATAATTACCTATTTCTCCCATTTGATTATCCTGTCATCACACTGAGAGCCAATCGCTCGACGTTGGTGGCTCTCAACCTTCCTATTTTCCTACTACCACCTTGGCAAACCTGATAATCTTGTCGTTGAGACTGTACCCTTTCTGTACCTGGTCAACCACTTTCCCAACAAGGTTTTCAGATGGTGCCGGAATTTCGGTGATGGCTTCATGGAAATCCGGATTGAAATCTGTCCCAACACTTTCCATGCCCTTTAATCCTTTTTGTTCCAGTGTACTGCGCAACTTCTGGAACACCAGGTTGACGCCTTCTTTTATTACAGCGGCATCATCCGATTTCTCCATAGTTTTCTCAGCCCGTTCGCAATCATCTAGTACATCCAGTAATGAAGTGATTACTTCTCTACCTGCAGTCTGCAACAGTTCCAGGCGCTCCTTTGCAGTGCGGCGTTTGAAATTGTCGAACTCTGCAAACAACCTCAGGTACTTGTCTTTCTGTTCTCCCAATTCGGCCTGTAGCTTTTCCATTTCATTTTCAGTGGCCACTTCTTCTTTCAGGTGGTGAGTACCTGCAAAATTTTCATCGGCATTCAGCACTTCGCCTGCCTCCATTTCTGCGGTATTGTCAGTCATTTGGTTTTCTTTATGTAATTCTTGCCGTTCCATATTCAAAAATTGTGTGCAAATGTAGAAGCCGCAAGAATATTGCCAACTGCAGCTTTACGCAAAAATGGCAGACAGTTGGGTAATGTATCAATGATGGCATGCAGGCGTTTGATTTCCACCAACGAAAAATGAGCCCTTTCGGAAGGCTCATTTCAATTCACTTCACTCTTTTCACTACCCGAGACATGGTGTATTCGCCAGTATTTCCGGCACTATTTTCCGGAAAGCAGCACAAAGCATTCCTGTGCTATTTCCAGCTCTTCGTTGGTGGGAACAATCAGGATCTTCACCGGTGATTCGGGAGTATTGAGTTCTCTGATTCCTGAACCCGGCTGTTCGTTGGCTGCCTCATTGAAATGAATGCCCAGGTATTCCATATTGGCACATATGCGTTTGCGGGTCGATTTGTCGTTTTCGCCTACTCCTGCGGTAAACACAATAGCATCCAAACCATTGAGCACGGCAGCATATGCACCAATGTATTTCTTGATACGGTACGCATACATTTCACTGGCTAGCTCGGCTTTTTGGTCACCATTTGCCACAGCATCGCGAACATCACGCATATCGCTAAAGCCGGTGAGGCCCAGCATGCCACTATGCTTGTTGAGCAGGTTGTTTACCTGTTGCGACTCATAACCGAGCTGGTCAATGAGATGGAAAATAACGGCGGCATCAATATCACCTGCCCGGGTGCCCATTACTAATCCACTCACTGGCCCAAAGCCCATGCTGGTATCTACCGATTTGCCGGCTTCAACCGCTGTCATGCTGCACCCGTTGCCCAGGTGAATGGTAATTATTTTTGCATCGGGATTGCGTAGGTATTCATTCGTCTGACGGCTGACATATCGATGCGAAGTACCGTGGAAACCATAGGCCCTGATGCTATGCTCACGATATAGTTCCTCAGGAATGGCAAACCTGTAAGCCTTTGCAGGCATCGTTTGGTGAAAAGCAGTATCGAACACCCCTACTTGCTTTGCCTTCTTAAATATTTTTTCAGCCACCTCAACACCAAGGTAGTTTGGCGGATTGTGCAACGGCGCCAGCGGAAACAGTTTTTTGATCTGCGTTTTCACGGCATCGTCTATGATGGTGGTTGCGCCAAAAGTTTCTCCGCCATGCACCAGGCGATGTCCTACTGCAACAATTTCATCAGGATTGCTGATTACACCAATCTCCGAATCGGTGAGTAATGCTGCCACTTCATAAAGCCCTTCTTCGTGGTTCGCAACAGCTACCGTTTTCTTCGTCACTTTTTCCTCGCCGGCATTGTAAACCTTATGTGTTATCAATGAATCCTCAAAGCCAATTCGCTCAACCAGCCCACTGCAGATTGGTTTTTCTGTTGGCATTTTGAACAACTGGTATTTAATGGAACTGCTGCCTGAATTGATAACGAATATGTGCATACTGAAAAATTTGTAGTAATGGATTTTTAGAACTGATTTCCTGAAAATGTTTAAGGCATCATTAATAGCTCACCCTTCTTGCGCCTGGATTGCGGTAATGATCACGGTATTAAAAACATCATCCACTGTGCATCCCCGGCTGAGGTCGTTGATGGGTTTATTCAGTCCCTGCAACATAGGTCCTATTGCAAGTGCACCGGTTTCGCGTTGCACAGCTTTGTAAGTATTGTTTCCTGTGTTGAGGTCGGGAAAGATGAGCACACTTGCCTGGCCGGCTACTTCAGACCCGGGCATTTTTTGCTTGCCTACAGTTGGGTCAACGGCTGCATCGTATTGAATGGGACCTTCTACTTTCAAGTCTGGACGTTTTTGTCTTACGATAGCCGTCGCTTCCCGCACTTTTTCTACATCAGCACCTTCACCCGATGTTCCCGAAGAATAGGAAAGCATAGCAATACGAGGCTCAATGCCAAAACGCATACTGCTTTCAGCTGATGATATTGCTATTTCAGCCAATTGTTCTGCCGTTGGGTCGGGGTTCACAGCGCAGTCGCCGAATACGGCCACTCGGTCGGGCAGGCACATGAAGAATACTGATGAAACGGTGGAAATGCCAGGTTTGGTTTTTACAAATTGCAATGCAGGCCTGATGGTGTGTTGTGTGGTATGTACTGCTCCGGAAACCATGCCATCAGCCAGCCCTTTGTACACCATCATAGTGCCGAAATAGGAAACATCCGTCATCATATCCCGGGCCATTTCCTCGTTGACATTTTTGTTTTTGCGCAACTCATAAAGCGTCTTCCAGAAGTCTTCATAATATTCGGAGTTGGCAGGGTTAATGACTGTAACCTTCGACATGTCGAGATTGAGGCCCAGCCTTTTTGCATTGGCAGCTACTTCTTTTTCTTCGCCCAAAATGGTGAGGTCTACTATTTCCTGGTTGATAAGTCTTGCTGCAGCTTTCAGTATTCTTTCATCATTTCCTTCTGGCAACACAATGTGTTTCTTCGAAGATTTGGCAGTTTTTGTAAGCTCGTACTGGAACATGTGCGGCGTGATGCCTTCGGGCTTGTACGTGATGATCTTTTGTTCCAGCAAATTCATGTCGATGTACTTCTCAAATACGATGATGGCCAGTTGAATTTTTTTGGGATTGTCGGCACTTATACGTGAATGAATGGAACCAAGCTGCGTAGTAGTTCTGAATGTGCCAGCGTTAACTGCTACAATCGGAACCAACGTTTTAGAACCTTCGATCAACCTTACAATAGGAGCATCTGGTTCAATGCCGCCCGTGAGCACAAGGCCTGCCACTTTGGGGTAGTTTACCGAAAGGTTGGCTTGCATGGCACCTATGATGATGTCGCCACGATCGCCGGGAGTTACTATCAAAACATTTTCAGAAATATGATTCAAAAAATTGGGCAGGTGCATAGCACCTGTAATGAAGTTGTCTACCTGGTTAGTAAGCAGGTCTTCACCAAATATGAGCCTGCCGCCCAACAACTCATGAATCTCTTTCATGGTGGGGCTTTGCAAGTTTTTGTTTTGAGGAATTACCGCCAATTGCGTGTCGCCTCCAAGTTGACCGGCAAGTGCTTCACGAATTTCATCAGCCATCTTGCTGGCAACCTTGTTCACCACTACCGCAAGCACCTGAACATCGTGGCTGCGGAAATTTTGAAGCACAGTTTGTACACTGCTAATGATTTGTGATGTCGATTTGTTTTGTCCTGATAATACTAATATAACAGGGGCGCTCAGGTTGTTGGCAATAGTAACATTGGCTTCAAATTCAAAAGCTGTGCCTTCTCCCTGGAAATCACTGCCTTCAATTACTGTGAAATCGTGCGATTCTTCCAATTGCTTCACCTTGTTAATAATGGTTTCAATCATTTCTCCCTTGTCTTCCCGTTCCATTTGCTTCAGAATTTCGCTGCGGGTGAATGCAAAAGAATCCTGGTAAGCCAATGGCAGGTTGAAAAAACTTGAAATGGTTTCAATGTCGTTGTCTTTTTTGCCCGGTGTATCCTCGTTGATGATAGGTTTGAAATAGGCCACTTTGCGGGCTTTTCCCAATAGCATGTTCATAACGCCCAGCGCAACAACTGATTTGCCGCTGTATGGTTCGGTGGTAGCAATGAAGATAGTTTTTGCCATAAAAAATCAGATTGAAAACTGTGGGGCGAAATTAATTACTGCCTATAGCACGAAAGCTAATGTTGGTCATGTTTGCAATTTGGTTACGCAAACGTTAGCGTGTAAAATAGGCTATTCAATTGCAGGTTGCAAGGTCATTCATATTAGGCAAGCCAGGAGTGTAAATTTTAACGGGACTGTTCATTTAGGTGGTTGGCAGCGCAAGGCTTTCTACGCACATTTGCAGGCCTGTTTAACAACCGCGATTCCCAGCATGGGTCTTGCATCAAATCATGTCTATGCAAACCATCTACCTGAAAAAAAAGATTGCTCAGCGTATCGAAAACGGACACCCATGGATTTTTGCCAACGAAGTTGACACGGCACGCAGCATAAGCAGCCAGCCGCCAGAACCGGGCGACATAGTTGAAGTGCGCAACAGCCAAGATAAGTTTGTAGGACGCGGATACATCAATCCAAAAAGCCAGATATTGGTCCGCCTGCTCAGCCGCGACCAACGCGATACCATTGACGAAGCCTTCTTTCACCGAAGAATAGCTGAAGCCTGGGCCTATCGGCAAAAAATCGGATACACCGAAAACTGTCGCCTCATTTTTGGTGAAGCTGATGAAATGCCCGCACTCATTATCGATAAATTCAACGATTATTTTGTGCTGCAGACACTTGCCTTGGGCATGGATGTTTGGAAACCTGCCATAGTGAAAGCATTGAACAGCATCTTCACCCCCAAGGGAATTTTCGAAAGAAATGATGTGCCAGTAAGGGAATTGGAAGGATTGCAACAGGTAAAAGGCTACCTCAGCGAGCCATTTGATACGAACATCATCATCAACCAAAATGGCCTCAGGTTTCATGTGGACATTCTGAACGGGCAAAAGACAGGCTATTTTCTCGACCAGCAGGACAACCGCAGAGCTATTCAGCATATTGTGAAAGGTGCAGATGTTCTCGAAGCCTTTTGCTACACAGGCACTTTCAGCATTCATGCAGCACACTATGGCGCCAAAAGTGTTTTGGGCCTCGACATCAGCGAGACTGCTGTGTCGCAGGCAAGGCGAAACGCAGAGCTAAACAACTTGCAAAACGTTTGCCGCTTTGACGCTGTAAATGCTTTTGACGCACTGAAACAATGGTCAAAAGAAGGCAGGCAGTACGATGTCGTAATCCTTGACCCGCCTGCATTTACCAAAAGCAGGGAGAACATACAAAAAGCTATTACCGGCTACAAGGAAATAAACCTGCGTGGCATGAAACTGGTGAAGCCTGGGGGTTTTTTGGTAACTGCCAGTTGCACCAACCTAGTTCAACCCGACCTCTTCCTGCAAATCATTGAAATGGCTGCTAAAGATGCCCGCCGCAAACTTAGGCAGGTCACCTACCAGACACAAGCCAGCGACCATCCTATCGTTTGGGGATTGGAAAACACGGAATACCTGAAATTCCTGGTTGTGGAAGTGAAATAAAATAGGGCAGGTTGTTTGAGGAAGAAGGTCTACAAAAATTTGTTCGCAATTGATAGGTGAAGTCCAAACAGGTATAAAATAAAAATGCCGCAAACTGCGGCAATCATCCTGTCAAGTAGCTGTGTGACAATACAGGGGTTATTTTGATACCTGGAACTTCTCAGTTTCAACAATACGCCCCCGTGGGTCAATCAGTTGAAAAACGTAGATGCCTCGGATATAATCGGTCAGGTTCACGTTCATTTTTGACCCGGCAACGGGCAAATTGGCCATTCTTCTACCAAGAAAACTATATATCTGAAGTGTAGACCCTCTTTCTACAGATGCTTTGAATTCGAAGTTGATAGAGAAAACGGCAGGGTTGGGAAAAAAGCGAACACTCTTGTTGTTGCCAAATGCACCATCATCGCCTGTCGTTTTTTGGGCAAACGCAGTGGAACCAATGATGGTTAGTAAGAGTATGACAACGATTTTCTTCACGGTTTCGTGTTACGCTTCCACAAAATAAGAACTATTTGTGGATAAACTGGCAAATTTCTGCAAAAACCATGCCTTGTTACCGAATGCTTACAATTTCCGTTGCTACTTTTCGTTGGGCGTACTCCCCCAAAACAGGACTGCACAGAAACCAATCCTCTATTGGTTGTACTGATTCCTAATCACTTGACAATACATCCACGATTTCTCCGAAAGCAAAATCCTTTTACATTTCTTGAATTCTGCATTATTCTTTGTATTTGAATTGAAATACAATGAAATACGCCAAATTGCGGTCATTGTCTATTTTAGCCCCATGATAGCACAACTAACCGGTAAATTTCAGCACAAAACACCCACAAGACTCATAGTGGAGGTGGGTGGCGTTGGTTACGAAGTGCACATTTCACTCCACACTTATAGTGCAATTCAACATCTTGATCAGGGCACCCTTCTCACTCACCTGAAAGTGGCCGAAGATGCTTTCACCTTGTTTGGTTTTGCCGAAGTTGCGGAGCGTGAAATCTTCTTGAAACTGCTCAGTGTTTCTGGGGTGGGTGCAAGTACTGCACGCATGGTACTCAGCAGCCTTAAACCCGCAGAGGTTGTACAAGCCATTGCCACTGGTCAGGCACGCCTTTTGGAATGCGTAAAAGGCATAGGCAAGAAGACTGCTGAACGACTGGTGCTTGAACTCAGGGATAAAATGGGAACAGTTGCGACCGGCGGCACCCAACTTATTGACATTGCCGCCAACAATACTCCTTTCAAAGATGCGTTAGAGGCCTTGGTTGCGCTAGGTATTGCCCGCAATACAGCCGAACAGGTGCTTAAGAAAATCACAACGGGGTTGGCTGAACCATGGAATACTGAATTACTGATAAAAATGGCATTGAAAGCTATTTGATAATAACCTAATTTTCATTTCCCAACCTAATTCACATCCTATCGACCTGATTTCTACGCTACCAAACAACAACTGCATTGTCGATTAAGGTAAATCGTTTCTCGCTCTATCTCACCATAGTAGTAGTGTTTCTGGCTTTGTATCAACAGGCAATGGCAGGGCCATTCCGCAGGTTTGGCATTTTCGACCAGGACACTACCGGCAAGAACGACAGCCTCAGGTATCCTATCAGCGACAGAAGAGGCGACCCCTACTCCGGATACAAAGTGAACCCATTTGACCTGAAGGATACTGGTTATATTAAACGAAACATTGAGTACGACCCGGTAACCAAGCAGTACTACATTGCCGAAAAAATCGGCAATTCCTATTACCGAAAACCCACTCAACTCACTTATGATGAGTTTGTGAGACTGCGTGGCCAGCAAATGGAACTGGAGAATTTCAGACGCAGATCCAGTACTAACCTGGCACTCAACCGCAAACTGGTAAGGCCACAACTCAGGGTGTTCGATGATTTGTTCAACCGGGTATTTGGAAACGGCAAGATCATCATCAAACCCAATGGAAACGTAGATCTTACTGCCGGATACCAGGGCCAAAATGTACAGAATCCAACCCTGCCTGAAAAGGCCCGTAAATACGGCACTTTCGATTTTAATATGAATGCGCAGTTCAATATGGATGCCAGCATTGGCGACAAAATGAAACTGCCTATTAACTTCAATACCCTTGCCAATTTCGATTTTGAAAACCAACTGAAACTTGACTATAAGGGCAAGCCCGAAGAAATCATAAAAAGCATTGAAGCGGGCAACACAAGTTTTGCCACCAAGGGTACACTCATCCAGGGTGCACAGGCTTTGTTTGGCATCAAAACACAGTTGCAGTTTGGAAAACTCTTTGTAACAACCGCATTGGCCAATATGCAAAGCCAGCGGCAAACCTCCAATTTTCAGGGAGGTGCGGCGGTTACCAGTTTTGAGAAGAAGCTCGATGACTACGATGAAAACCGCCACTTCCTGCTGTCACAATACTTCCGCAACCAGTACAATAAAGTGATGAGTACTCTGCCTTATGTGCAGAGCCAGGTGCAGATTATGCGCATTGAAGTATGGGTTACCAACCGTTCGGGTCAGACTACCGACAGCCGTGATGTAGTGGGCCTGATGGACCTCGGTGAAAGATATCCGTACAACACCAATATTGGAACCTATCCCGGCGACAGCCTGCCGCAAAATAATGCCAACAACTTATTTAGCACCATCAACAACGACCAGTTCAGAAACCCTTCACTGGTGACTCGTATGCTGGTAAGCGCCGGTCTGAAGCCCGTTCAGGATTTTGAAAAAACATATGCCCGAAAATTGATAGAAGGTACAGATTACATGTTCAACAGGCAGGCCGGTTTTCTTTCTATAAACCAGCTGTTGCAACCTGATGAGGTATTGGGCGTTGCTTTCCAGTATACTTACAATGGCCGTGTATACCAGGTTGGCGAATTTGCGCAGGATGTTGCTCTCGACACCTCCAAAGGCATTCAGAAAGTACTTTTTCTGAAATTACTGAAAGCTACCAGCCAGCGGCCCGGGTTGCCTATTTGGAACCTGATGATGAAGAACGTTTATTCGCTCGACCTCTTCAATGTGCAACAGGAAGGATTCAGGCTGGACCTTACCTACCAGGAACCGAGTGGCGGAGAAAAAAGAATGCTTCCCGAGGGTAGTGATCCCGGCCGTTCATTGCTTAGAATTCTGCAATTGGACAGATTGAACAACCGCAATGACCCACAGCCTGACGGCATGTTCGACTTTGTGGATTCATTTACCATACAACCCCAGCATGGACGCATCATTTTCCCTGTGTTGGAGCCATTTGGCAGCGACCTGAAAAGACTTGCATTCACAGGACAGGCACCCGATGTATACCAGAAATACCTGTTCCAACAACTCTACGATACTATCAAAGCCATAGCCCAGCAGAACTATGCCAATCTCGACCGATTTATGGTGCGGGGGCAGGCCAAATCGACCAGTACCGATGATATTTATTTAAATGCCATCAACATTCCGGTTGGTTCAGTAACAGTAACTGCTGGCGGTCAGATTCTTAAAGAAAATATTGATTATACTATCGACTACAGCCTGGGGAAACTCACCATCATTAACCAGGCCATCAAAAGTGCCGGCATTCCTGTTAGTGTAAATCTTGAGAACAATGTTGGATTTGGCATACAGAACCGTGGGTTCTTCGGCATGCGGCTCGATTATCTTGCCAACAAGAACCTGGCATTGGGTGGAACCATGATGCGGTTGAGTGAACGTCCGTATTTCACTAAAATGAACTACAACGAGGACCCTATCCGCAACCGGATGTATGGCTTTGACTTCAGCTACCACAATGATTGGAAACAGATGACACGGTGGCTGGATAAACTTCCTTTCTATACAACCAATACTCCTTCACGCATACAAGCCTATGGCGAAACTGCTTTGCTTGACCCGGGACATGCCCCGCAAATTGGCAAAGGCGAGTCGGGGCTAATCTACCTCGATGACTTTGAGGGCAGCCGGGCCAACATTGACATGCGCTTCCCGTTTGTGGGTTGGACACATGCATCCACTCCACAAGGCGCCGGATTTCCAGAGGCTGATTCCATTAACAGCCTGGTGTATAACCAAAACAGGGCTAAAATGAGCTGGTACCAGATAGAACCGGTACTTCAGGACAGCCGCAATCCCAGCAACCCAATAAATGACCGCAACCAACTGAGCGACCCAAGGGTGCGCCAGATAAGCAACCAGGAACTATTCCCGCAAAGAACTCCCCAGCCTGGTTTGAATCAACTGATTTCCTTCGACATGACTTTCTACCCCAAGGAAAGGGGCACTTACAATTTTGATTCGAGGGCAAGTGGTGTAAACCCAGACGGA
>JBBIOQ010000130.1:0-10042 GCA_037443285.1 Sphingobacteriales bacterium
TACCGGGGCACTACTTTATTTCTATTTTTCTTCGGAGCCCAATAAACCTGCGGTTTTTATTTGCCTTTGCATATACCTGGTGTATAATTTCCTGGGTACTTCGCAGGCTATTAAAAAGCCAAAGCATCAGCCCCCACAGGCACATGCTCCTGCCCACAAGCACAAGCACCATCACTAAAACCACTTTACATTCCATAGATGGCTGCTCAGCGCTTTGCTTTCGATGCATTGAGAAACTACCTTCCCGATGGCAGTTTTGAAATGGTAATGCCATTGATTCTGGACAACAAGGTGCATCTGGTGATTACCCGCGAACGGCAAACCAAGTTGGGAGATTTTCGCCATGCATGGTCGGGCAATAACCACCGCATAACGGTGAACGGAAACCTGAACCGCTATGCATTCCTCATTACCCTGCTGCACGAAATAGCGCACCTGCAGGCTTACCAGCGCTATGGGCATCGCATACAACCGCACGGCCGTGAGTGGAAGCTTACATACAGCGTGCTGATGGGGGAATATCTGAAGGCAAATATTTTTCCGGCCGACATTGCAAAAGAGGTGGAAAGAATGGTGCGCAACCCTGCAGCGAGCAGTAGTGCGGAAGACCACCTGCAGCGGGTTTTAAGAAAATACGACAAACCGCGACCAGGTGTTTTTACTGTTGAAGAAGTTCCTGAAGGTGCCACTTTTCAATTGCCCGATGGCAGGTTGTTTATCCGTGGAAACAAAATCCGGAAACGCATCAAATGCCTCGAAAAAAACGGCAGCAGAATTTACCTTTTTCATCCTTTGTACGAGGTAACACTTGCTTAGAAAGTACTTCTCCGCAAAATGTTCTATAGTTCCTTCAGCATTTGAATGGCACAACCAAAATGGCCGCTGTTTCCCAGCGGGCCATCAAGGTATTTAAAGCCGTTCTTTTCATACATGGGCACGGCATTGGTGAGTTCCGGCATGGTTTCGAGGTACATTTTTTTGTAGCCAAGTTCTTTCGCTTTGGCAAAACATTGGTGCAGCAGGAATTTGCCAAGCCCAAGCCCTCTTCCCGGAGGGCGCAGGTACATCTTCACCAACTCGCAGGTGGCTTCTGGCAGGCCGGGTGTGGGATACACGCCTGCGCCACCAATGATTTCACCGTTTTTCTCTGCCACAAAATACCATGAACCCGTCTGGCGGAAAACTTCGAAAAGCCGGTCGGTTTCCTTATCGTAATACACTGTTCCCGGATGGTTGGCTTTAAATTCTTCCAGAGTTTGCCTGATGACAAACGCTATGGCCTTATTGTCGGTTTCATTGATTGGACGAATGGTTATATCATGGTAAAGCATCACCAAAATTATCATTCCATTCTTTGATTGCGTCTGCCTTTGTCAACTTACATTCGAAGAGTGAGGTGAATATGACTTTGTTAGAAAAAAAACTGCTTGCATTTCTTCCCCGGCAACAAGTAAAAACTTCTTTGCTCGACCGTTTGTCATACGCATCGGATGCAGGCTTTTATCAAATGGTGCCGCAGGCAGTTGTTATATCAGAAACTGTGGAGCAAATACGGAAGTTGTTTGCATTATCGGCCGAAATGAAAGTGCCGATTGTGTTCAGGGCAGCAGGCACCAGCCTCAGCGGCCAAAGCATTACTGACGGAGTGCTGGTTGACGTTGCGCAGCATTGGAGAAAAATAACGGTATCTGATAACCGGGAGTTGGTAACTGTACAGCCCGGCATTACCGGAGGCATGGTGAATAACTACCTAAAAAAGTACAACAGAAAAATTGGTCCCGACCCGGCAAGCATCAACGCTGCCATGATGGGCGGCATCATTAGCAACAATGCATCGGGTATGTGCTGTGGCGTGGCTTACAACTCGTATCACACATTGCAAAGCATACGTTTTGTACTGCCCGACGGAAAAGATTACGACACAGCCAACAGCAATGACTACAACAGGTTTTTATCTGAGCAACATGCTTTGTGCGAAACACTTACAGCAACGCAACGGCAGATTTCTGCCAATGAAAATCTGCACGAAAGAATTAGACGTAAGTATCGCACAAAAAACACGGTGGGCTACTCATTGAATGCGTTGATTGATTTCCAACATCCGCTCGACATGTTTGCGCATCTGCTGGTGGGTGCAGAAGGCACGCTGGCATTTATTGCCGAGGCCACCATGCTCACTTTGCCCGACAAGCCTTTCAAGGCTGCAGCCATGCTTTATTTCCCCGGCATTTATGAAGCCTGCCAGGCCATTGTTCCTTTGAAAGAAACAGGAGCCGATGCATTGGAATTGATGGACAGGGCATCGCTTCGTTCGGTAGAACATTTGCCCGGGCTACCCGATTTTTTCAGGCAACTGCCGGATGGAGCTGCAGCATTGTTGTGCGAATACCAGGCAGAATCGAGAGAGGCACTTGATGAAATGCTGGCCACAGCAAAAAATGTATTGCATCAGTTGCCTTTGCTGCGTGAAGCAACATTTACAACTGATGAAAAGGAGAGAGGCTTTTACTGGAAGTTGCGCAAAGGGATGTTTCCCAGTGTGGGAGCAGTAAGAAAAAGAGGCACCACCGTTATTCTTGAAGACATTGCTTTTCCTGTGGAGCAACTTGCCAATGCGCTGATCGATTTGCAGGATTTGTTCAGGCAATTCAATTACGAAAACGCCATCATTTTCGGACATGCGAAAGATGGCAATATTCATTTTGTAGTAACGCAATTGCTTGATACTCCACAAGAGATTGAACGGTACGACCGGTTCTTGAATGCAGTAGTTGATTTGGTAGTTCACAAATACGATGGTGCATTAAAAGCAGAGCATGGCACTGGGCGAAACATGGCGCCCTTTGTTGAAACGGAATGGGGCGGGGAGGCTTATGCCATTATGAAAGCCATTAAAGCAGCGGCGGATCCTGCCAACTTACTGAACCCCGGTGTCATTATCAACAACAGTAACAAGGCGCATATTGAAAACCTGAAAGACCTGCCACAGGTGGAAGCAGAAGTGGACAAATGCATTGAGTGCGGTTTTTGTGAACCAAGCTGCCCCAGCCGCGATCTGACTATGACACCGCGTCGCCGCATTGTGGCGAGGCGTGCATTGCAACGGCTGAGAAAACAAGGATATGGAAGCAGTGAGAAAACATTGTTGCAGGAATACAATTTTGATGGCCTCGATACCTGTGCCACCGATGGACTTTGCGCATCGGAATGCCCGGTCAATATCAACACCGGTGAACTGGTAAAAAGGCTGCGGCATGAAAAGCACGGAACTGTTGCAAAAAGTATCGCTTCAGCTATTGCTAACCATTATGCTATTGCCGAAAAAGTAGCAAAGCCCGCACTGCAGGTCATCAGTTTGATGGACCGCTTCGCCGGATTGAAGTTGATTACAAAGCTTACGCATGGCTTGCGAAAACTCTTTCCTTCTATGCCGGTATGGATGCACCAGGTAAAAGCTGCGAGGCGATTACCAACCACCACCCAACGCAAAGCTGAGGTTATCTATTTCACATCGTGTATTAACCGGGTAATGGATCACCAGCCGGCTTCTGAAAAAAGTTTACAGCAAATCATTTTAGACCTTTGCAATAAGGCTGGCATCATGGTGGTAATACCTAAAAGCATTGCAGGCCATTGCTGTGGGCAACCCTTTACCAGCAAAGGCTTTTTTGAGGCAGGCCAGCAAATACTCATCAAAACGGTGGACGCCTTGCTGCAGTGGACCGACAATGGCAGGATACCGGTGATGATTGATTTTTCTTCCTGTACATATACTTTCATGCATTATGCGCATTTACTTCCTGAAACATACCAGCAGAAGTTTGCAAGACTCAAATTAGTCGACAGTGTCGAGTATCTCGAAAAGGCAGTATTGCCAAAAATTTTCATTTCCAATAAGCAAAAGATGGCTGTGCTGCATCCTGCCTGCGCACTCACAAAATTGAATTTGCGTGATGCACTTGAGCGGGTGGCAAAGTCTTGTGCCGAGGATGTGATAGTACCTGCATACGCCGGCTGTTGCGGCATGGCGGGCGACCGTGGTTTCCTGGTACCGGAACTGGTGGCGTCTGCCGAAAGGCTTGAAGCGGAAGAAGTGAAGGAATATACCGGCGCAAAGTGCTATTCATCGTCTACCACCTGCGAAATGTCGCTTACAAATCAAACAGGCAAGCCCTACAGGCACATTGCCTACCTGGTAAATGAAGCCACTTCCTGATAGGATGTTTGTTGTTGCAAGGCAGCGTTAATGGCTAACAACATATTGGATGTCGGATATAAACCTGTTGATTTGAAGTGTTGCCTGTTGCAACAAAAGGTAATACCCGGCGAAAGGTTTTTTGTGGTTTTCCTGGCGCAGCCAGTGAATGGTAATGGCCCAGTCGTGCCATTCACCCAGCAATTGTTGTAAATAATGCATTTCAATCTTGCTCAAAGCCTTTGATTGTACTTGGCGAAAACTTCCAAAGGCTTCTGACTGGTAAATTGTTTTCTTTAGAAGTTTCCTGGTTTCGTGGAAATCATTTTTCAGATTCCTTTCCCTGATCTTATCCTTGCTCAAAGGCTTGAATTGCTTCTGGAGTTTTTCCGTACGAAGACTCAACAACGTTTCTTTCCATAAAAATAGTTCAGCCATCCATCCTTCATTAAACTGTTTGCTGTTGAGCAATCGTAACAAGCGTTTCTTCAAATACATCTCACTCACTTGCAGCAATGAAAGTGGTTGGGTAAATGCTTGTGCCGCAGGCAATGAGGATTCCTTTTTCATGATCACCTGCATGTCGCGGAGTTCGCCTGAAACAGCATAGAATTTGGCCAGGGTGGGAAAGGTTTGCTTGAAAGAAAGATTGGGGCCTTCAGCAGTATCGAACACCGCCCTCAACTTTTTAAAACTAACTCTTATGTGGTGCAGGTCATCTTCGAGCAAAGCAGTCTGCAGCCTTGCCAGCAAGGCGCTCACCGTTGCCAGTTCGTTTTCTATCCATGAATGAAAATGCCCTGCCACTGCAAAAAGTTACGAAACAAATGGTTGATGAATCACAAAAAAAATCCCGGGAATTTCCCGGGATAAATATTTCTGAATATTGAAATCAGGCTACTGCCTTGTTGACCAATTCAGCAGCTTCGCTTAGCAAAATGGCTGATTGCACTTTGAGACCGCTTTCGTCGATCAGTTTTTTGGCTTCCTCGGCATTGGTGCCCTGGAGGCGCACAATAATTGGGATTTCAATTTCACCAATGGATTGGTAGGCGTCAATTACACCCTGCGCTACACGGTCGCAGCGAACAATACCACCGAATATGTTGATGAGGATGGCTTTCACTTTCGGGTCTTTCAGAATGATGCGGAAACCGGCTTCCACTGTTTGGGCATTGGCAGTGCCACCCACATCCAGGAAGTTGGCAGGCTCTCCGCCGCTGAGTTTAATCATATCCATGGTTGCCATGGCAAGGCCGGCACCGTTTACCATACAACCCACGTTGCCGTCGAGTTTTACGAAGTTGAGGTTGTATTGCCCGGCTTCAACTTCTGTTGGGTCTTCTTCCGAAAAATCACGCATGGCTGCCAGGTCGGGATGGCGCATCAAAGCGTTATCATCGAGATTCATTTTGCAGTCTACAGCTATGATTTTTTCATCGCTGGTTTTGAACAGCGGGTTTATTTCAAGCATGCCGCAGTCGAGCCCCACATAAGCATTGTAGAGGTTGGTTACAAACTTCACACAGTTCTTGAACGCCTCGCCGCTGAGGCCCAGGTTAAAGGCAATTTTGCGAGCCTGGAAAGCCTGTAATCCGCCAGAAGGATGTACCCATTCCTTGAATATTTTTTCTGGTGTTTTATGGGCTACTTCTTCAATGTCCATGCCGCCTTCTGTGCTGTACATCACCACGTTTTGTCCCTTGGTGCGGTCTAGCAGAATGGATAGGTAGAATTCTTTAACCGGGTTGGGACCGGGGTAGTAAACATCCTGCGCAACAAGCACTTTATTCACTTTCTTTCCAGCAGGGCCGGTTTGAATAGTGACCAATGTGTGGCCCAAAATGTTTTTCGAAATATTGGTTACATCTTCAAGACTCTTGGCTACAGCTACACCGCGTTGCTCAGTGCCTACTATTTTTCCCTTACCACGGCCACCGGCGTGAATCTGCGCCTTGATGACTGCAAAGTTGTTGGAGGTTTGTGTCTTAATCTGGCGATAGGCTTCTTCGGCCTGCATAACGCTTTCAACTGCAAAGCCTTCCTGCACCGGAACGTTGAATTTTTTCAGCAATTCCTTAGCCTGGTACTCATGTAGGTTCATGTAACTCGGTTTTTAGAGCGGCGAAGATAAGTCGATGAATGTTTTGGTTTGCGGATTTCAACAATATCCCAACCCGGCATTGAAGAAATATTTGGTAATTCATTCTGCTCCCTATATTTGTTTTAAAGAATCCATCAGTTATTTCAACCAAAACTAATTTTTGTGGCTTACGACAATACCGACAAAAAAATGGACAGTGTGTACAGCAAGCGCATCAAAGCCGGTAAGAGAAGAACTTACTTCTTTGATGTGAGGGCGACCCGTGGAAACGATTATTTCCTGACCATCACCGAGAGCCGCAAGCGTTTTAATGAAGATGGATACGACCGCCATAAGATTTTTCTGTACAAGGAAGACTTCAACAAATTCATTAAAGGGCTCAACGAAGCAGTGGACTATGTGAAAACCGAGCTGATGCCCGATTTTGATTTTGATGCATTCAACCACGATGAGTTGAGTGAAGAAGAAGGAGAGGTGCCGGTGCAGGAGGCCCCAAAGGCAATAGTTGAAGAACCCCCGGTTGAGATTGAACAGCCAGACAGCATCACCAACCTGCCTATTTCGCATAATGGCTCAGCTCATGAGGATGTGGACAAATGGTAATTATCTGTGGTTAAAATATTAAGCCGCCCTCCGGGGCGGTTTTTTTGGTCCGGCCATGCAGCGAAATGCAACAAACGCCGGCCTAATAAAGCAACACCTTACTCCGAAGTTCGCATACACCCAATCTAAACTAACTGCTTTTTCAAACTTCTTCCGGCCGCAAAACCATTTTGTTTTCGGCTGGTTTGCAGGTGTGATCGTGGAAGTATTTTGGGCCTACAAACACTGTATCAATTGCACTTTCCTGCGTGATGTTACTCTAAACATTGGAATGTTCATGTGAGTGGCACAGTTAGTTGAATTTTCAAGCACTTTTTTTTTGTTGTTGTTAATAAATCCTTATCGTTGCAACATATTTCTAATAAACCAAACTAATAACATGAGAAAAACACTTAGCACTCTGTTGGGTGTGTTCGTGCTATTTATTCAAGTAGCACTCGCACAAACAATTGAAGTTTCCGGAAAAGTGACAGATGAAAAGGGAGCAGCTGTTCCTTTCGCTACTGTCGTTGACAAAAGCACAAACAAAGGTGTTTCCGGCGAGGCTGATGGTTCATTCAAAATCAAAGTAGCATCAGGAGCAGTATTGAGAATTTCTGCTGTTGGTTTTACCACCAAGGAAGTAACCGTAACCGGTACTTCTATAAGTGTAAAGCTTGCTGCTGTTGAAAACAGGATGGACGAAGTAGTAGTAACAGCCGGTGGTATCAAAAGCAAGAAAAAAGAAATTGGTACCGCCAACACAGTAGTGAAAGGCGAAACGCTGGTGGCTGGTAAATCACCAACGCTTGCAGGTGGCCTCCAGGGCAAAGTAGCCGGTATGCAAATCAGCGCTACAGATGGCGGCGCCAATCCAAGTTTCCGCGTGGTATTACGTGGCCAGCGTTCGCTGACCGGTAACAACCAGGCGCTTTTAGTGTTGGATAACGTGATTGTTCCCAACGATGTGCTGGGTAACCTGAACCCCAACGACATTGAAGATGTAACTGTGCTGAATGGCGCAGGTGCTGCTGCCTTGTACGGTTCACAAGCTTCAAACGGTGCCTTGATTGTTACTACCAAAAAGGGTAGAAAAGGAACCAACTCAGTTACTATTGCTCAAACCGTAACCATGCAGAACATCGCCTTCTTCCCCAAAATCCAAACAGGGTTTGGTGCAGGTGGTTCTTCTTATGGATATGATATAAATGGAAAAGTAGTATTCAATTACCTGGAAAACCAGTCTTATGGACCGGCTTTTGATGGTGTAAAAAGGCCTCTTGGTCCTCCATTGGAAGATGGTTCGCAGGACTCTGCTTACTACCAATTCAACCCTGGTCATAATGATTTCTGGAATACAGGTGTAACCAGCCAGACTGACCTTAGTCTGACCGCAGGGGATGATGTCTCAACATTCTATCTCTCCGGCCAGTTTATGACTACCAATGGTACTACCCCCGGCGATAGCTACAACAGGGCTAACCTGAGGCTGAACGGAACAAGAAAAGTAGGAAACACTGTAAACGTATCCTATAACGTAGGCTATACCCAAAACAGGTACGACATCACTACCTCAACTGGGTCTACTTATGGCAATATGCTGAACATGCCTTCCAATGTTGACATTACCAAGTACAGCAATTGGAAAACTGACAAGTTTGCTAATCCGAATGGGTATTACAATCCATGGTATCAAAATCCATACTTTACCGCTGATAACAACAGGGGTTCTACACGTAATGATTATCTGACTGGTAACGTCGAAATCAAGTATACACCTATCAAAGGCCTCGACTTGGTAGCCAGGCAAGGTATTGCTACCAGGAACTATTCAAGCAAGAATACAGTGGGTGCATTCAAATACACTGATTATGCGAAGCATACTGACCAGAGTTCTAAATCTGATATCTCTGCTTCGGTTGCAGATGCTTCAGGATATACAACCGAACTCATTACCGATTTCCTTGGTCAATATCAGCGGAAACTTTCTACTGACTTCAGCCTGAACGTTGTAGGAGGCGTGCAAATTCGCCAGGATGAAAGGAAGGATGTAAACGCATCTGGTAGCGGCCTGGTTATACCTGAACTGTATAACCTGAGCAACCTTGCTTCGCCTCCAACAGCCACTGAAGGCAATTATAAAGCAAGGCAGGTAGGTATTTATGCAGACGCCAGGATTGGTTACAAAAATTACCTTTTCCTGCATGGTACTGCTCGCCAGGATGCGGTTTCTATTCTGAACCAGGATAATAACACATTCTTCTATCCTTCTGTTGACCTTTCTTTTGTGGCAACAGATGCTTTGGACTTCCTGAAAACCAGCAAGATCATCAGCTTCCTGAAACTCAGGGCAGGCTGGTCGAAAGTAGGACAGGTTAACCTGCCGGGTAACTATGGTGCATACCAATTGTTGCCAACCTATTCCCAGGCTTATGGTTATCCCTATACCAGTGGCCCTGGCTTTACCGCCGGCAATACACTGGTTAACCCCAACCTGAAGCCTGAAATGACCCAGGGTGTTGAATTTGGCGCTGATATGAATTTCTGGGAAAACAGGATTACTTCCAGCCTTACTTATTATTCAACTAAAACTACCGACCAAACCATTACCACTAGTGTTTCTTCAGCTACAGGTTTTACAAGCCTCCGGACGAACGTAGGTAGTACCAAAAGCGAGGGACTTGAAGCTACAGCGCATGTGGAAGTGTTGCGTAATAAGGATTGGAGCCTGATTGTTGGTGGTAATTATACTTACCAGCAAAATACCGTTGAGGCCATTTCTGAGCAGCTTTCAAAACTGGCGATTGCCACTTATGGTAATTCATCCGGTTCTTACGCTGTTCCTGGTTATGTATTCCCAGTAGTAATGGGATTTGATTACAAGCGTGACCCAACTTCACATAAAGTAATTGTAGACGGCATCACTGGCCTGCCTACAAAAGCTGATACCATTTCTATTTTGGGTAATGCTGCTCCCAAGCACATTCTTGGTGCCGATATGTCCCTCAAGTATAAGGGTATCACCCTGAGCATCCTCGCTGAATACAGGGGTGGTGCAGTAATCCTGAACAACATGGGTGGTGAAATGGATTGGTCTGGTACAGGTTACCGTACAGCCATTTATAACCGCAACAGGTTTGTATTCCCGAATTCTGTAATAG
>JBBIOQ010000131.1:0-9845 GCA_037443285.1 Sphingobacteriales bacterium
ATTCCATATTATGCAACCTTATGTTGGCAAAACCTTGCCTGACGAGGTGCTATTCAGGATTGCATCAGAATCGGTTGATTTCGATTTTCCACTCGTTTCAGTCACCAGCAACATTTATTCGCTCGAACTTTTTCATGGCCCCACACTTGCATTTAAAGATGTGGGCGCAAGATTCATGAGCAGGTGCCTTGCCTATTTTAACAAAGGCAACAGCAAAAAAATCACCGTACTGGTTGCAACTTCAGGCGATACAGGCGGAGCAGTAGCCAACGGATTTGACAATGTTGACGGTGTAGAAGTAATCATACTTTATCCCTCAGGGAAAGTAAGCCCGGTGCAGGAATTGCAACTTACCACCTGCGGAAGCAATGTTCATGCACTTGAAGTAACCGGCACATTCGATGATTGCCAGGCAATAGTGAAGCAGGCATTTACTGACCCGGATTTTGATAAACAATACCAACTCACTTCGGCCAATTCCATCAATGTAGCTCGCTGGTTACCACAACAGCTCTATTACTTTTTTGCACTTCAACAATGGCCTTACGAAGAAGCGCCCATCATTAGCGTACCAAGCGGAAACTTTGGAAATATTTGTGCAGGCATGATTGCCCAACGCAGTGGACTTGACGTGAAGCACTTTATTGCTGCATGCAATGTAAACGACACGATTCCAGGCTACCTCAACACAGGCATTATGCCAGAGAAGAAGGCAGTGGCCACTATTTCAAACGCCATGGATGTAGCCAAGCCCAGCAACTTTGTCCGCATAATGGAAATGTATGACCAGGACCTACACTGGTTGCGTGAAAAATTGAGTTCCGTTAGTGTAAACGATGAGGCCACCAGAAAAACTATCTCGGATACATTCAAACATTACGGTTATCTCACCGATCCGCATGGTGCAGTGGCATTATATGCATTAGAGCAATACCTGCAAACGCACCAATACGAAAAAGGAATATTTCTTGAAACGGCACACCCAGTGAAGTTTCCCGAAGTAGTGAAAGAAGTGACAGGCAGGGAAGTTCCAATCCCAGAAAGTGTTGCTCATCTTTTTGCCAAAGAAAAAAGAAGCACCCTGCTTGATGCTTCATATGATCACTTCAAAAGCTGGATGCTCAGTCGCTAGTTAGGATGGCGCATATGTGGCATACAAACTTCCATGCCTGGTAAGCAGGAAATCGCTAAGTAAAATATCTTCCTGTTTTACAAAACCCTGCTGAGGCAATTTTTTCATGGCTACCAATTCAACCACGGCAGCTACTGATGCCGAAGTTGTCCATGAAATAGCACGCCACTCTTTGTCCTGGATACTGATAGGATGATAAGCGTTGTAAAATTCTTCACGTGCCAACGCTTCCCCCTGCCAGCCTTCCACAACAGCATACACATAAACCACATCTTCTTTTACAGGTGGTTTAGCCTCAGTCAAAATCCTTTCTGCAAGGGCACGATTATTTTTAAGGAGCAACTCATACAAAAAGAATCTCATGAGTTTGCAATGACCCGGATAGCGAATGGTTTTGTAATTGAGAGTATCTACCTTTCCTTCTAGTGTTTCACACATAGTGCCTAACCCGCCGCTTGTGGCGAATGCTTCAAAATCGCGACCCTCAATATTGATCATTTCCAAACCATCGAGCGATGATACCATTTTGCGAACACCATTATGGATTACCTCTGCGTCATTGATATATTCATTAATCACACCTGCAGGAGACCATGTAAATGAATAGGCCAACTGTCCATTAGGATATTTAGGTAATGCCCCCACTCGAAGTTCCACATCACGCAGCCTGGTAAACCTATTGTACAAGTCTGCGCCAACTATGCCAATGAAGCCAGGAGCAAGGCCACATTGAGGAATCATAACTCCCCTTGATGTTTCAGCCATTTTTTTGATAGCTGAAGTGGTTGGAACATCCTCCGTAAGGTCGAAATAATGAATGCCTGTTTTGAAAGCAATTTGCGCCACAGGCAGGTTGAGTGAATATGGAAGGCAACTTACTACAGCATCCTGGCGCTTTAATATTTGTTCCAAAAATGTATCGTCTGTTACACTTCCAGTTTCTACTGAACAAGGAATTGCAACAGCAGGCTTGGATTGGTCGATACCAGTCACATTAAACTGTTCACTCAGCAAAGTGGCCACCAGCGAACCAACTTTGCCGAGGCCAACAACAGCAATATTTTTCATAACAGAAAAGATGAATAAATGGAAGAAAGCAATGAAGCAGTAATTCACAAATCAGTATACATTGCTTTCACGGTACGTTGGCACTGGCGCTTCGCAAAAAAGCCATGAATGATTGAAATATTTTCACGCTGTGAATCATATTGGCAATTCAACCAAATATAACTGAACAAATCATCAGTACCTGTACTACCTGGCAAACACCAGGCAAACAGGTGAAGGAATTTTTATTTCCTGTTGAGTAGGAACCGGCATTCCTGTTGAAGGATCAACAGCAAATACTACAATATTGCCGGACTTCTGATGAGCTACCAAAATCCATTTGCCACTGGGGTCAATGGTGAAATTGCGCGGCATTATCCCCATAGTTGATTGCTTGCCCACCCATGACAAATGCCCGCTCTCCGGATTTGTTTTGAAAACAGTAATAGTATTGGCATCGCTGCGATGTGTTGCATAGACATAGCGACCATCGGCACTTACATGAATGTCGGCACTTCCGGGCTTGCTGCTAATGGAATCTGCCTTCACTGTTTGAAGCCAAACAATATTCCGCTTATTAAATGAATACACAGAAATATTGCCGGACAGTTCTTCCATCACATAAAAGACCTGCATGGCAGGGTTGAATGCAACATGCCTGGGACCGGCACCCGGCCTCGATGGAATGGCAATAATTTTAGTGGTATCAAGCGGCTGTGTCTTTTTCGAATCATATCTATACGCCTTAACAAAATCAGCCCCAAGATCAGTCATCACAACATAGTTTTCCTTTGGCGAAAAAACCGCTGTATGTACATGCGGCGATTGTTGCCTTTCTTCATTAACACTGTGCCCTGTTTGCTGCAGTACCTGCACCGGGCTTTGCAATGCTCCGGCGTTATCTATTGGCAAAACTGCCAGCGACCCACTGGTATAATTGGCCAACATGGCAAAACGATTCTTACTATCAACACTAACATAACAGGGATGGTCGCCACCTGAAGGTTGGGTGTTGATTAATGTCCATTTTTGGGTTGACTCATTCAAACCGAAAGCACTAACACTGCCCGGCTTGTCCTTGCCGTTTTCAGTTACGGCATACAACCGGTTGCCTGCCTTGTTGAGCGCCAGGTATGAAGGATTCTCAGCAGCAATTGAGTCAATAACAGTGATAGTACCGTTGGCAGCATTGAATTTGGCAATGTAAATTCCATAACTGCCGTTGGTGGTATAGGTACCAATAAACAGATTAGTTGATTCCTGGGCAATTACTGCCACACTTAAAAACAGGCTGAGAATAAGAATAGTGTACCGACGCATTTGAAATATTTTTTAAGCGCTTGAATTTATCTGCTGAAGCAGGTAACAAACCTACCGAAGAATGCACACTCTTTAAATCAAAAAAACCGCCTTGCTTTCAAAAACAAGGCGGTTATTATGATGCTTTTTCAGCTTTTCAATTAATCGAACTTCACATCAAGGCCAAGGCCACGCAGTTCGTGCACCAACACGTTAAAGCTTTCAGGTACACCCGGGCGGGGAACGTTGTCGCCTTTAACAATGGACTCGTAGGTTTTGGCACGACCAATGATGTCATCGCTCTTAATGGTAAGCAGTTCCTGCAGGATGGACGAAGCACCGTAAGCTTCAAGTGCCCATACTTCCATTTCACCAAAACGCTGACCACCAAACTGTGCTTTACCACCCAGCGGCTGCTGTGTAATGAGGCTGTAAGGTCCAATTGAACGGGCGTGCATCTTGTCATCAACCATGTGGTGCAGCTTAATCATATAGATAACGCCCACAGTGGCCTTTTGGTCAAAACGTTCGCCTGTTTCACCATCGCAGAGGTAGGTGTGACCAAACGTAGGCAGACCTGCATCATCGATGTAATTGGCAATTTCCTCAGTAGTAGCACCATCGAATATGGGGGTGCTGAAACGTACGCCCAACTTAAGACCAGCCCAACCAAGTACAGTTTCGTAAATCTGTCCGAGGTTCATACGGCTAGGTACACCCAGCGGGTTCAATACGATGTCCACAGGTGAACCATCTTCGAGGAATGGCATGTCTTCAGGACGTACGATCTTGGCTACTATACCCTTGTTTCCGTGGCGGCCGGCCATTTTATCACCCACCTTCAGTTTGCGCTTCACAGCCAGGTAAACCTTCGCCAGTTTAAGAACACCTGCAGGCAGTTCATCACCAATGGAAATGTTGAATTTTTCACGCTTGTAGCGACCCAGTTCTTCGTTGTACTTGATGGTATAGTTGTGGAGCAACTGGTTGATTAACTCATCGGTATATACTTCGCCAGTCCATCCGAGAGGATTCACATTCTGAAAGTCAATCTGGCTGAGGTTCTTTTGGTTAAACTTCACGCCTTTGCCAATCACCACTTCACCAAAGTTGTTGCTTACGCCAGCGCTACCTTTTTCTTTGAGAAGAATCTGAAGCTTTTCAATCAGGAGGTCTTTAATGTCAGCTTCATTCTTTTCATGAATCTTCTCCACTTTTTCCAATGCGGCCTTTTCACGAACCTTGCTGTTCTTGTCCTTCTTGGTACGCTGGAAAAGTTTTTTATTGATGACCACACCTTCTGTTCCGCTCGGCGCTTTCAGGGAGGCATCTTTTGCATCGCCGGCTTTGTCGCCGAAGATGGCACGGAGCAGCTTTTCTTCAGGTGTAGGATCGCTTTCACCTTTTGGAGTAATTTTTCCAATGAGGATGTCGCCTTCCTTCACCATTGCACCGATGCGGATGATACCATTTTCGTCGAGGTCTTTTGTGGCTTCTTCGCTCACGTTCGGGATATCCGGAGTCAGTTCTTCTTCACCCAGCTTGGTATCACGAACTTCCAGTTCAAATTCCTCAATGTGAACTGAGGTAAAGAGGTCTTCACTAACAATGCGTTCGCTTATTACAATGGCATCCTCAAAGTTGTAACCTTTCCATGGCATGAAGGCAACACGCAGGTTGCGGCCCAGTGCCAGTTCTCCATCCTTCACTGCATATCCTTCAGTCAGGAAATCGCCGGCTTTGACCACCTGGCCTTTCTTCACGGCAGGCTTGTGGTTGATGCTGGTGCTTTGGTTGGTTTTAATAAACTTGGTAAGCCTGTAAATATGAAGGTCATCATCGAAACTAATGAGACGCTGGTCGTCGTTGCGGCTGTAGCGAACATGAATTTCGTTGGCATCCACAAATTCTACTACACCGTCGCCATCGGCTACAATCTGAACACGAGCATCGCGGGCAGCTTTTCCTTCGAAACCTGTACCCACAATTGGCGCCTCAGGACGCAGCAGCGGCACTGCCTGGCGTTGCATGTTCGAACCCATCAGGGCACGGTTGGCGTCATCATGCTCAAGGAACGGAATGAGTGAAGCCGACAAACCCACAATTTGGTTGGGAGCAACGTCCATGTATTGAACATCATTCCTTTCCAGAATAGGGAAGTCGCCGGTTTCGCGGCTGATGATACGGTCTTCTACGAAGTTGCCCTTTTCATCAAGCTCGGTATTCGCCTGTGCAATTTTTGCACTATCCTCTTCTTCAGCACTTAAAAACTTAAGGTTCTTCAGGTCCACCTTGCCTTCATCTACCGGATGGTAAGGTGTTTCAATGAAGCCCATGTCGTTAATCTTGGCGTGAACGCACAAGGTGCTGATCAGTCCAATGTTCGGGCCTTCAGGAGTTTCAATGGTACACAAACGACCGTAGTGGCTGTAGTGTACGTCACGCACTTCAAAGCCTGCACGTTCGCGGCTCAAACCACCGGGTCCGAGGGCAGAAATACGACGCTTGTGCGTGATTTCGCTCAGCGGGTTGGTTTGGTCGAGAAACTGTGATAGCTGTGAGGTACCAAAGAATGAGTTGATTACTGAGGAAAGTGTCCTGGCGTTGATAAGGTCAACCGGGGTAAATACTTCGTTGTCACGCACATTCATCCTTTCGCGGATAGTACGGGCCATACGTGCAAGACCTACGCCAAACTGAGCATACAGCTGCTCGCCTACTGTACGTACACGGCGGTTGCTCAGGTGGTCAATGTCATCAATTTCCGCTTTGCCGTTGGTGAGCCTCACCAGGTATTTGACAATAGAAATAATGTCTTCCTTGGTAAGCACCTTTTTGGTAATAGGATATTGCAAACCAAGCTTGCGGTTGATTTTGTAACGGCCCACTTCGCCAAGATCATAACGCTTATCGCTGAAGAAAAGCTTGTCGATAATACCGCGGGCAGTTTCATTATCCGGAGCATCGCTGCCACGCAACTGGCGGTAGATATGCTGAACAGCTTCCAATTCGCTGTTGGATGTATCCTTATTAAGCGTATTGTAAATGATGTTGAAATCGCCACCCACATCTTCTTTCTGAACAAAAAGGCTTTTGATGCCCATTTCCAGGATTTCGTCAAGTGCAGATGCATCGAGCACGCTGTCACGTTCCATCACCACTTCGTTACGCTCAAGGCTTACTACTTCGCCGGTGTCTTCGTCAACAAAATCTTCTACCCAGCTACGCAGAACGCGGGCAGCCAGTTTGCGGCCAACCAGTTCTTTCACTGTTTTCTTATCCACCGGAACTTCATCGGCCATGCCAAAAAGTTCGAGGATATTTTTATCTGTTTCGAAACCAATGGCGCGGAGCAGCGTGGTTACGGGGAATTTCTTTTTGCGGTCGATGTACGCATACATCACATTGTTGATGTCGGTAGCAAATTCCATCCAGGCGCCTTTAAAAGGAATAACACGGGCACTGTAAATCTTGGTGCCGTTGGGGTGCAGGCTTTGGCCAAAGAACACACCAGGACTGCGGTGCAACTGGCTTACGACTACCCTTTCCGCACCGTTGATAACAAACGTGCCGCGGGGAGTCATGTAAGGTATATTGCCGAGGAATACATCCTGAACAATGGTTTGAAAATCGATATGCTCTTCGTCATTACAACTCAGGCGCAACTTGGCCTTCAGCGGTACAGCGTAGGTAAGGCCACGCTCCATACACTCCTCAATAGAATACCTTGGAGGGTCAATGAAATAATCCAGAAATTCCAGCACAAAAATGTTGCGGGTATCGCTGATAGGAAAGTTTTCCTTGAACACACGGAAAAGGCCTTCAATATTCCTTTTGTCAGGTGTGGTTTCGAGCTGGAAGAATTCCTTGAACGATTGGATTTGGATGGCCAGAAGGTCGGGTGATTCAGCCAGGTTTTTGGTTTTTCCAAAGTTGATCCTGTTAGACAATTGTGTAGTCGACATATGCTTAGAACCTGTTTTTTTTACCTGTTGCTGCAAAAACACTGAGAGCCCTGCCGGATTAGCCGGAGAGCTTATTTGTTAAACCATTAAGAACGAGCTATTTGTGCCCCCAATGTGTAATTGCCCAAAATTTAAAAAGGATGGCAAAAGTAAGGGGCTGAAACTAATAATCCAAACAGGTTTGCCGGCCCTGAAAAAAAATGACGAACAGGTGTGCAAAATAGCGACGTTCAATGAAAAATTGGCAATCTGTTCACCTTTTTTTCATTGGCCAAAAAGCAGAATAGTGACAGTCTCCTAACCAGGCGAACTTGCCTTACAAGGGTACCATGAATTTGGTTCTCCATTTAAATAAATAAAACCTACCACTCAGCTTTGAAATCTCGGTCATCTCCCTAATTTTGCTTTTTAACCAAATGGTTAAACCAAATGGATAATGTCCCGGTCACTGACTTAAACACTGAACAGCGTATACTGGAAGCAGCTCGCAAAGAGTTCATTGCCAAAGGTTTTGCAGGTGCCCGCATGCAGGCCATTGCTGATGATGCAGGCATCAACAAGGCATTGCTCCACTACTATTTCCGCAGCAAGGACAAGCTGTTTGATGTCATCTTCCGTGAGGCTTTTGGTCGCCTGCTGCCTGGTGTAGCCGAAATCTTTGGCAAACAACTCAGCATATTCGAGAAGATTGAACAATTCACCGAAGCCTATATTTCGCTCGTTATACAACATCCCTTTATTCCTGCCTTTGTGCTCAGCGAAATGCATCGCAACCCCGATGAGTTTTTCACAGCCTACTTCAAACCTGAGATGCAACAAAATATACAGCAGGTGGGGCTACAATTGGCCTCAGCTGTACAAGAAGGCCTAATCAGGCCCTTCGACCCACGACAACTTGTCATGAATCTCATGAGCCTTTGCGTGTTTCCCTTTGTGGCGCGGCCGGTGCTGCAACGAATGATGCACATCGATGACGAGGCTTATGAGCAATTGCAGGAACAACGCAAAAAAGAAGTGAGCCGTTTTTTTGTTGCAGCTATTACCCCTGAAAAATAATTGCCTATGCGAACGCACCAGTATTTCTTCACCGCCCTGCTCCTCCTGTTGGCATTTCAACAGGTGCCTGCACAAACCGTTGCTCAACTCTCACTGGACGATGCAAACCGGTGGTCAGCGCAGAACTTCCCGCTGCTGAAACAAAAGCAGCTTGCCCACGAAAAAGCACTGGCAGGCAACAGCAACCTCGGCAGTAACTTCTTGCCACAACTCAATTTCTCAGCACAAGCCAGCTGGCAGTCGGCAGTTACTGAAGTACCCACCCGGATTCCCATCCCTGGGTTGGAGTTTCCATCCATCAACAAGGACCAATACCGTGCCCTGCTTGATATTAACCAACTGGTGTATGATGGAGGCATTACCCGTAACCAGAAAGAATTGAATGAACTGCAGGCATTGCTGAAAGAAGAGGAATTAAATGTGGCACTCCAGCAACTCCGCGAAAAAATAAACAGCCTGTATCTCAGTGTGCTGCTGCTGGATGAACAGCGTAAACAAACAGCGCTCAACATCAGCGACATTGATGCCGGAATAAGCAAGGTGGATGCACAGGTGAAAAATGGCACTGCTTACCGTTCAAACCTGGCCATGCTGCAATCAGAAAAACTGAAAGCAAAACAAAGAGACATGGAGTTGCAGAACGATCGCGAAGGATTGATAAATGTATTGTCGTTGTACACCGGCAAAAACATTGCACCAGCGGCTGTTCTTGTTGTTCCGCCAACCCCTGCGCTATTTGCAGCAGATGACATTAGCCGGCCTGAATTGCAATACTATCATTTGCAGGATAGCCTCACGCAACAGCAAATGGATTTGGTGGATGGCAAGTTGCGGCCACGCCTTAGTCTGTTTGCCAATACAGGCTACGGCCGACCCGGCCTTGACATGATGAAGAATGAATTCTCGCCCTTTATTACAACCGGTGTTCGTCTCAACTGGAACATCAGCGGGTTTTATACAAGTAAAAAAGAAAGGGATATCTATGAAATCAGCAGACGTGAAATACAAACGCAGCAGGAAAACTTTTTGCAGAATACCAAATCACAACTGGTGCAGCAGCAATCCAACATCAAAAAATTAAACAACCTGCTTGCCACAGACAAAGAAATTATTGCATTGAAAACACAAGTAAAAGATGCTGCAAAATCACAACTGGAAAATGGCGTCATCACTGCCAGTGACTATTTGCGAGAAGTGAACGCAGAAGACCAGGCACGCCAGGCACAGATACTTCATCAACTGCAGTTATTGCAGGCATTACTCAACTATTCAACCATCGCAGGAAAATAAATGCTATGAAAACAACATTAAAACAATTACTCTTTCTCTCAGGCACTGCCCTGTTG
>JBBIOQ010000132.1:0-9605 GCA_037443285.1 Sphingobacteriales bacterium
TGCACCCTCCGTATTACCGCGGCTGCTGGCACGGAGTTAGCCGGTGCTTATTCATCTGGTACCGTCAACCGGAATAGAAATCCCGGGTTTCGTCCCAGATAAAAGAAGTTTACAATCCAGAGGACCTTCATCCTCCACGCGGCATGGCTGGTTCAGACTTTCGTCCATTGACCAATATTCCTTACTGCTGCCTCCCGTAGGAGTCGGGCCCGTGTCTCAGTGCCCGTGTGACTGGTCGTGCTCTCACACCAGTTACTGATCGTTGGCTTGGTAGGCCATTACCCTACCAACTACCTAATCAGACGCACACCCATCTTTCGGCGATAAATCTTTAACAATAGACCCATGCGGGCCCCCTGTATTATGGGGTATTAATCCAAGTTTCCCTGGGCTATCCCCCACCGAAAGGTAAGTTGTGTACGTGTTCCGCACCCGTTTGCCGGTCGCCACCCAATATTGCTATCTGTGCTGCCCCTCGACTTGCATGTATTAAGCCTGCCGCTAGCGTTCATCCTGAGCCAGGATCAAACTCTCCATTGTAAATGTTGTTTGATCTGACTTTAATCTCTCTTGAAATTAAACGTCGGATTAATTTTCTGTCGCTTTTCTTACCTCTAAATTTTCATTAGAGTGCTGTTGCTTCCATTCTTTCAAAGATCTTTTTAAACTGCGCTTTTCAGCGTCCGTTTTATTTTGGGAGTGCAAAGGTATGAGCCTCTACATTCTGACCAAATTTTTCTTTAGATTTTCATCGAGAATTTTGTACTTAAAAAGTCACTATTGACTGATTAATATTTTCGATTTTTCTAAGCGGACGGCAAAGATAGTATTACCTGATTTGCTGCCAAATATTTGTCGAAGTTTTTTTCGTTTTTTTTGACCGCTCTTTCCGTCCTAACTACTTGATTTTAAAGAACTTTCTAATTTGCTTTTTCCGTTCATTAAAAGCTTTTTTGATTTGCCTTTTTGATTGGGAGTGCAAAGGTAGGAGTCTAATTTAAACCACCAAATTTTGTTTTGATTTTTTTTCGATGCCGCTTCACAAAAACGATACCAAATGAAAATCACTTTTGATGTTTAAAGAACTATTGCTTTCCGAACAACTTCATTCGTTTTTCAGAAGCGGGCGGCAAAGATAAGAGGAACCCAATAGCTTCCAACTTTATTACAACCAAAGAATTGTTAAGCACATTTAAAGACAATGCTGGCAAGGGTTTTAGCGCATAACTTTTTTTCATTGTTGCTCTTGTTGTTCATTTACTCTGATTTATTGAGAACGGCATCTGGTTATTGTTATTTGGTACCTTAAACGAAATGTACAGTATCAAGTATGGCTACCTATGGCTATCTTATTACAATATTTACGTTATTTCAGTCCGATATCATTTCTTTGACTAATCGAATAATAAGCATGTTATGTCAAACAATCTTTTGAAAGGAAAAAAGGGTATCATTTTCGGTGCCCTCAACGAACACTCTATTGCCTGGAAAACAGCCGAAAAGTGCTACGCTGAAGGAGCACAAATTGTGCTAACCAATGCCCCCATCGCCCTTCGAATGGGTGAGATTAACAAACTGGCAGCCACTTGTGGAAATGCCCCGGTAATTGGCGCTGATGTAAGCAGCGACGAAGACCTCAGGAAGCTTCTCTCAGAGTCAATGGCACATTTTGGCGGACCAATCGATTTTGTCCTTCATTCAGTTGGCATGAGCCTGAACATTCGCAAGGGATTTGGCTATACCAACCTGAACCATGAGTTTCAGCATAAAACACTTGATATTTCGGCAATGAGCCTCCACAGGCTTTGCCAGGTAGCTTACGAAATGGATGCCATGGCAGAATGGGGCAGTATTGTAGCGCTGACCTACATAGCTGCGCAAAGGGTATTTCCCGATTACAACGAAATGGCTGATGCCAAAGCGCTATTGGAGAGTATTGCGCGAAGTTTCGGCTATCATTTTGGGGTTAAAAGGAAAGTGCGCATTAATACCATTTCTCAAAGCCCCACCAGAACTACTGCAGGCAGTGGAGTGAAGGGCTTTGACGGTTTCATGAACTACGCCGAAAAAATGAGCCCGTTGGGCAATGCCTCGGCTGAAGATTGCGCCAATTACTGCATATGCATGTTCAGCGATCTAACCCGGATGGTAACCATGCAGAACCTGTTTCACGATGGAGGCTTCAGCTTTACCGGCGTTACCCAGGCGGTTATCGAACAAATGGAGAAATAGTCACTCCTTTAGTTGATATTGACCATCTAATTAGAAAGAGGAATGAATCGAGTTCATTCCTCTTTCTTTTTGCCCTCCGCACCATTGTCAATAGCTTCACAAGCAATCCCCTAAAAAAAATGCCACCGGGAAGGTGGCAAATGCGGTTCATAATCTAGCGAGGCCATTAGGTACGATTAGTATTCGTCTTCATTAAAGAAGAAATCGTCCTGACTGGGATAATCTGGCCAAATATCTTCCAAGCCTTCGTAAATTTCTCCATCGTCTTCCAATTCCTGAAGGTTTTCCACTACTTCAATGGGCGCCCCAGAGCGGATTGAATAGTCAATCAACTCGTCTTTTGTGGCAGGCCACGGAGCATCTTCAAGGTGAGAAGCGAGTTCTAAGGTCCAAAACATAATGACTATCCTCCTTTCGAATTTTCCGCAAATGTAGATTTATCAATGAAATATCCAAATGTGGTTTATACAGTGCACATGAATTGTATAACTATTTAATTGGCAACGAATTTACCGGCCGCAGTTACTTTTACGAAATCAAAGCAAATTGAATGTTAGAAGCCATTGGAATAAGGAAGAATTACGACAAACTAGAAATACTGAGGGGCGTTTCGGTGAGTATTGCACAGGGTGAAATTGTAAGTATTGTAGGAGCATCCGGTGCTGGCAAAAGCACTCTCCTGCACATTTTGGGCACGCTTGAAAATGCTGATGAAGGTTCCGTATCTATTAAAGGTCAGCAGGTAAGCCAGCTGAAAGGCAAGCAATTGGCCCACTTCCGCAACCAACATATAGGTTTTGTTTTTCAGTTTCACCACCTCTTACCCGAGTTTACAGCACTTGAAAATGTTTGTATACCCGCCTGGATTGCCCGGAAATCGAAGAGACAAACCGAACAGCAAGCCGAAAAACTGCTCACCATGCTCAACCTTCAGGATAGAAAGGACCATAAGCCAAGCCAACTTTCAGGTGGCGAACAGCAAAGAGTTGCAGTAGCCAGGGCACTTATCAACCAACCGGCTATTGTTTTTGCAGATGAGCCAACAGGCAACCTCGACAGCTTGCATGCAAGAGAACTGCACGAATTGTTTTTTGAACTGCGCAGGGAGCTAAATCAAACCTTTTTGATTGTTACCCACAATGAAGAGTTAGCCAATCTAAGTGACAGGAAACTGTTTATGAAAGATGGCATTATTGTATAAACCGGAATTCCGGATTGGCCAATAATAGCCACATTTAGTCAAGCCTTGGCTGCCATGGAACATCTGCAACATTTAATTGTTTGGCAGTAAATCGGGACAGCACGAAGAGAAAATCGCTCAAGCGGTTTAAGTACTTGATTACCAATGGTTCAACAAATTGCCCCTGCTCCTGTAGACACACAATATGTCTTTCAGCTCTTCGGCAAACGCACCGGGCAATATGAATATGGGAGACTACCGGATGACCACCGGGCAGAATGAACTGCTTCAATGGCTCCAATTCATTTTCCATTGCGTCGATTTCTTTTTCGAGTACAGCAACATCGGTTTCCTTCAAGCCAGGAAGCGGCATGGATGCAGAATTCCCCCCATCGCTTGCAAGTGAGGATCCAATTGTAAATAGCCTGTCCTGAATTTGGCGCAAAATCGATTTGCAATGAAAATCATTTAGCAAATCATGCACCAATCCAATGTAGGAATTGAGTTCATCCACTGTACCATAACTCTCAATTCGCAAATGACTTTTAAGGACTTTGGTTCCGCCAATTAATGATGTGCTTCCGGCATCGCCGGTTTTGGTATAAATCCTCCAAGCCATAATTGTTGCCCTCTTTTCGGTATGTAACAAAATGAACCTCAGAAGGTTCCTGGCCTGCAAAACTAATGTGCACCTGCCAAAGTCATCTGGGAACGCTCCATATCACTTTCAATATCACCATCACGGAGGCGTATAACACGCTTGGCATGTGCAGCAATATCTTCTTCGTGGGTAACCAGCACTACCGTATTGCCGGCTTCCTGAATTTTTGTAAACAGGTCCATAATTTCCCGCGAAGTCTTTGTGTCAAGGTTGCCTGTAGGTTCGTCGGCGAGAATAATTGACGGGTTGTTGACCAATGCCCTTGCCACAGCAACACGCTGAATTTGGCCGCCACTCATTTCATTGGGCTTGTGATGGCTTCGGTCGGCAAGGCCCACTTTGGCCAACACTTCCAATGCCATTTCATTACGTGTCTTCTTGTTAAGACCCGCATAGACAAGCGGCAATCCCACATTTTCAACGGCAGTAAGGCGTGGAAGCAGGTTGAACTGTTGAAAAACAAACCCAATTTCCTTATTCCTGATTTGCGCAAGGTCTACGTCATTCATCTTGCTTACGTCATTGCCATTCAGGATGTATGTTCCTGAAGTGGGGCTATCGAGACAGCCCAAAATATTCATTAGCGTACTCTTGCCCGAACCTGAAGGCCCCATCAAAGCCACATATTCCTTTTGGAAAATATCAAGGTCAATACCTTTCAATACTTCAAGAGACTGTGAACCCATGTAATAGGTCTTCCTAATTTGTTCGAGATGAATAATTCCCTGCATAGTTTAGTGTTTACTGCTACTTCCTGATAACCTTGGGCACCTTGAAGAACTGGTCATCTTTTAGTGCGGCGGATTTCAATGCATCGGACGTGCTGAGCATTTCACCCACCACATCCTCACGGTATACATTTATTTCGCTACCCATGTACCGCACCGGTTCAACTCCGGTTGTGTCCACTTCGTTCAGCTTTTCTACAAATCCAATAATTTTTTCCATATCGCCAATCATGGCTTGCTTTTCAGCTCCGGAAAACTCAAGCCTTGCCAAATTGGATAAATGGTCAATCATCTTTTCGTCAACATGCATTCCTTAAAAATTAGATTTCCAAAAGTAAAGGAAAGCCATACTCGCTAACAAAGTGATGTGTTCAGCGGCGAAATGAGCGTACTAAAGTGCAATTGGTATCAACCAAAGGCAGAGATATTGAACCGGCCGCATGCTGCCACACGGACACGTAGAATTTGTATGCTACCGCAATCCCATAGAATTATTTGCGATTACCTGTTGCATTGAACTGCATAAGTTTCTTCTTTGCCTCAACGCCCCATGGTTTAATTTCCGACTCCTTCCAATTGCCTTCCGAACCGGCAGCAGGCTCAAGAACTGAACAGGTTTCCTTCTTATCTGAAACCGACCATGCCACCCAACTTAGCTTGTGGTCATTCATCCAGTCAACATATAGTTGCCATTCTGCAAAATCAATTGGCCCATCGCCAGAAGCATCCATGCCGGCACATTCTGAAACAAACACAGGCAACCCGTTCTTCATGGCATCATCGGTGCGGTCGCGCAGCCATTTCTTGTGTGTGCCTGCATAAAAATGCATGGTGTACATGATGTTCTCAAAACCTTTGATGGGGTCGGATGCCGGCAGGTGAATATCCTGGTCCCAGTGTGGCGAAGCAACCAGGATAATATTGTTTCGATCAACCGCACGTATTGCTTTGATGAGTTCTTGAGAATATTCTTTTACCTGTGGCCAGGTTTCGTAGTCCGGTTCATTGAATAACTCATAAATAACGTTTTCATGCTGCCCATAAAGCCGGGCCATTTCAGTAAAAAACCTTTTCGCTTCGCCGGGGTGCAGATTGTGGTCATGCCAGTCAATAATCACATAAACGCCTTCCTTAATGCAGGCATCAATCACGTTACGCATTAACATCACCGATTCTTCAGGACTTTTCAGATAACCCTTTTCATTCAGCTCAATTCCCATGGAAGCCCTGATGACAGTGCAGTTCCAGTTGCTAACCACCTCATGCACTGAACCAGCGTTATAAAACCTTGGCCACAAATTGTGCCAACCAAAACTCATTCCGTGAAGTGCAATAGGATTTCCCTTTGCATCCACCAATTGCGTTGACCGCACATGCAATTGACCATGTTCCTTTACAGGTTGTGCCTGCAAAGAAATTACAGCAAGCATCAACAAAATCATCGAAACAATATTTTTCATTACCGATACATGTTTTTCAAATCGTTTTCAAACAAGGTAAATGAATCCAAAAAGAACCTGATAAAATCGGGCGCTGATACTTGACCTGGAAAAGGTGCGTAAAAATGTGTGGGGCTCTTATTATCGTTGCGCCAAACAAGCACATAACAGAGCCTCAGGCCGCCACGCTGCAAAGTGGCTAACAGTTTTTCTGTCCACCAGTTTGCATCAGGAATTGATTCTAGACCGGTTTCGGTAAAGGCGGCCAGCTTGCCTGAATTGGCACCAAAGTCAGAAACAATTTTCAGTTTTTTGTATCCTGCATCGAGGTCGAAGTGACCATCGCGACCAAAATCGGCATAATCATCCATGCCCACCAAATCGACCCATTCGTTGCCAGGGTACCGCTCCAGGTATTCCTGCTCTGTAGTGAATATGCAGTCAGGCGAAAAAGCGTAAATGAGATTATGCACCTGCATACTGTCTCGCAGGTAGGCTACTGTGAAATGCCAAAGTGATTTGAAATCTGCAGCACTGCAATGACTGCGCCCCCACCAAAACCAATCTCCATCTATTTCATGATATGGCCTGAATATCATGGGAACAAGAGCTCCGTCTTTTCCTTTAACCGACTTGCAAAAAGCTGCAATCTTTTTAAGAATTACTTTGTACAAATCGCTTTGGCTTCCACCCGGCATTAGCATTGGAACTGCAGTTTTGGAAACCGAATCAACCCAATAGAAACCACCCGGCGAAACAGGATTAATGAAGTGCCATGCAACAGTTGTAACCCCTCCCCTGTTATAGGTATCACTAATTGTTTTACGCAAACCGTCCATGTATTTAGCAACAACAGAATCTGGCGAACCCGTGAAGCCACTGAAATCGACACCAATCACTGCCGGATGTGACCCTGTCACCGATTTGACATCGCTGCGGTTTGCATCGCCCCACCAACCATGTCCATACTCCGTGGCATGCTGGTGCCCAAATAGAATATGCTGTTCGGATAACTTGTACAAATTGCAATAAACTGCCTTTGTTTCAGCAGTTGCGTTACCATCAATGAGTGTTAGCCCAGGCTGTGCCAATGCAACTGAAGCATTGCAGGCCAACAAAAAAACAATCAGGATCTTCATATGCTGTTTTGGCTATTTACCTTGGAGAAACACGCATGACAAAGCCTCCACCCGATGCCAGGTGAATGTTGAGTTTGCTACTGTTGTCAACAACAACTTTTTCTTTCTTGTAATCTGTTGCATCCTTGTTAGCATTCATTCCATCTCTGAAAATTTCAGCTTCGTAGTTGCCGCTTGGGAGAAAAGAAAAATCAATTGTCACATCCCTTTCATTCCAATTGGTAATGCCACTCACCCACCATGATGCACCATTTTGTCTGGCTATCACTGCAAAGTCTCCTACACTTCCGTCAAGCGCCAGCGTATTGTTGTACACAACAGGAATTGCAGCAATGAAATCGGTGCATTCCTGCTCTTTCATGTAGGCAGTTGGATTATCGCTCAGCATTTGCAAAGCCCCTTCATACAATACATACAAAGCCATTTGATGGCAACGTGTGCCTGCACTCAACGGCATCGAGCTATTTGACTGAACATTACCTTTTGTTGCATTGCGCATTGCGCCTGGCGTGTAATCAAGCGGGCCGGCCATCATTCGAATAAAGGGAATCGTTACTTCATACTGTGGCACTCTTTCATCGGCATTCCATTTCATATATTCCATACCACGAACGCCTTCAAAGTTCACTACGTTAGGCCAGGTACGTTGCAAGCCCTGCGGCCTGAAAATACCATGGTAGTCAATCAGCAACTGATGTTTGGCAGCAAGTGAAGCCAATTCGTAAATGGAGCTCATCACCTTTTGGTCATCACGATCGAAGAAGTCAATTTTGAAACCCTTCACACCCATCTCCGCATATTTTGCAAATAGAGCATCTGCATTGCGGGTGATGGCATACCAGGTACTCCACAGAATAATGCCGACATTCTTTTGCCTGGCATAAGCCACCAACTCAGGCAGGTTGATGTTGCTGTTGAGTTTATTCAAATCCCAATCATCACTCCAGCCTTCATCAAGCACCACATACTCCAGGTGATTAGCAGCAGCAAAATCGATATAATATTTGTAGGTAATTGTATTGATACCAGCCTTGAAATCAACCTTCGAAATATTCCAATCATTCCACCAGTCCCATGCCACTTTGCCTGGTTTTATCCAACTGGTGTTTTCGATTTTGCACGGTTCGCTTAGCTTTTGCACCATATCACTATTCAACAACTCCTTGTCGCTGGCACTCACTACTACCACACGCCAGGGAAAGTTGCGACTACCCTGCACCGCTGCTATGTAGCCTGCACGCTTTTTTACCTGGTACACAATGCCGTTGTAACCTGCCAGTCCCTCTTCGATGGGATAAGGCGCAAACACAGCCTGCATACTATACTCTTTGTCATGCATGGCAGGTTGTACAAAAAGCCCGGGATAATCCTGCACATCAGCTTCAAGAATTACAGCCTTCATTGAACCCTGCAATTTTACAAGCAAGGGCAAATAGGCAAGCGTATCCTTATTGAGTTTGCTTAGTGATGTTTCAGCGTAAAAAGATTCAAACGAACAGGAGTATTTGTCATCCTTGCGTGGTGCATTTACATAAGGCACAACTAATGAATAGTCGCGGTCAAAATTGAAGGAACATACTTCATTCGTGATTTCCATTTCACCCGGCCGGTGTGTAACAAAACGGTAAGCAGCGCCATCATCATACACCCTGAATTCTACATCATAATCCGTTTTGCAGCGCAGCAATAACTGGTTGTAGCCATTTACAATTCTGTCTTTTTTATAAGCAACCGGTATAATGGTTTCGGAAAAAGGCTTCACGGCTGATGAAGTCACTTTCGCATTATTACCTATTACTTCACCTGTTCCCAATTGTAATGCAATGCCAGAAGAAGTAATTACCGGCTGATTGTTTTTGGCAACGGACCATGCCATTTTTTCACCAACATTCACGTACACACGAATAGAGCCATCGGGCGAACTAACTGTGTAGGTTTTGCTCTTTGGTGTCTGGCCAATCGCAGTGCAGGCAAGGAACAGCAGGCATGAGAAAATGTAGCGCATCATGTATCGTATCATTTTGTTTGTTGCAGAATATCTTCAATTGCATGAAGTTCATCATTGGTAAATTCAACATTGCGAAGGCAATCCACATTGTCATTGAGTTGAGGCACAGAACTCGCCCCTATCAAAACAGATGTAATGCGATGATCCTTGAGCAACCAGGCCAATGCCATTTGCGCCAGCGATTGCCCACGCTGCGCTGCTACATTGTTCAACGCTTG
>JBBIOQ010000133.1:0-9503 GCA_037443285.1 Sphingobacteriales bacterium
GGATCAACGAACATCTGGAGGATAACAACATCATCCCAAACCAGCAGTGTGGGTTTGTATTCGCTTTTGGTATAACCAATTTTACGAATTACGTCGCGGGCAATATCCTGAACATCAAGATAGGCTTTGCTTTTCACCTCACCTGCAAGCACTACCTGTCCGGTTGTAACCAGTGTTTCGCAGGCAACCTTGCTATCAGGATCCATAGCAAGAAAATTATCAATAAGAGCGTCGGAAATCTGGTCAGCTACTTTGTCAGGATGACCTTCACTCACGCTTTCAGAAGTGAACAGGTATGGCATAGTGTAATTTTTGCCCGCAAATATAGCGGCGTCGTTTTACAATTTAGAATAGATGATTCGAAGCTGCATGCGCTTGTTAAGATCGGTGTTGCTTCCACCGGCAAGCCTTATCCTTCCACGTCCGGGCAAAACAGCCGTTCCGCCACTTGGATTCAGCAACTTGAAGTAGTTCTTCGGGTAGTTATAATTTGAGTTTGCACAATTGGCGTAGTACATGTAATAAGGCGCAGATAGCCTGAAATCATAGACTTGCTCCTGCCTTGTGATAATACTTTGCACATGCCTTGTGATATTGAACCTATACACATTCAACTGTTCTCCATTTACTATTTCAGTTTTGGAATTGCCTCCGAAATAGAAGAACTCTATTACTGTTGACGGGAAACAGTAGTAATGCGTAAACGGTGTAAGGTCGTAAGGTATTCCTCTGAAAGTATTGGCAGTATCGGCTGCATCAAGATAGAGCAATGGCGGTGGTCCAAGTTGTGAGTTCACGCCGTTGTTAGGTGTTAATTCCGTTACACGCAATTCGGCCCGGTGAATCACCCTGTTTGAAAGCGTTTTCAAACCTGGAATTTTCACTTTGACTGCAGTTCCCGGGGTGGCTTGCACATACACCTGGTCGTTGCCTTTGTTGGGGTCGGCAGTCAGAAAGTTCATGACTTCAGCACCGGAACGGTTGTGCTCAAATTTCACAGCATGCGCACAGTAGCCTGTGAACGTGAAACTGGTAGAAACTGTATCTAGGGAATATGGATTCTTTCGATAGAAAAATTCGAGGCGGGAAGTGGAACCCTGCAAATTGAAATACATCAGCGTTTGCGGATTTCCCTGTGCTTCCAATGCAAAACCGGGCAGGTAAAGTTTATATGCCGAATCGCTGAGAAATGCTCCGGAGGCCGAATCCTGGAAGAATAGTTTACTGGCGAGGTCTTTGCGAAGAGGAATGCGAAGCTGGTTGGCCACTTTGCCATACAAAGAATCGCCACGGTAAATGGGAATTGTATCTTTAAAATGCATGGCAGCCATTGACTTTTGACCCCATAGCGTGAACTTGTCAATTGGAATGTTGGGGTTCAAAGTATACTGTGGCGTTGCAACTGTGTCGCGTTGCATAGGCGTTTCCACCTGGTAAAGATTGAAATTTACGGGTGTTGCACTGTCGCCATAGTACCCAACGTAGTCCAACACTAGCACTGCGGAATCAAACGCGATGATGCTATCCTTGGGGGCAAATGAGAAAGGGAAAGTGGATGGCTTCATCTCAAAAAACATAGTTGCTTTGGATGTGCCAAATTGCGGGTCATTGCTGATGCCACCTACCACATGTTGGTCTGAGGCAAACATGCGGGTAGAATCCACAGGGATGTAATTGGTAGAAATAACATCGAGCACGGTATCGAAAGTGTTGATGTTGTCAACTACAGGAATCAGGTCGCTGCCGAGGGTAGTAGTCTCAATTTTTGTACAGGCTGCCAGCAAGGCAATCAGGGGCAACAAAAAAGCCAGTGGCTTATTCGAAATTTTCACCAGGTCAGATGTTTTATTGAGGCTAAAATCAGTTGTCGGCAAGGTCGTTATAGAGGTTCAAATACTCTGTTAAATCAGACTCGGAGCCTGGATAACGAAGCACTTTCTTACCGCGGACTTTTGCAAAATCCTTTATGAGAGAAGGGTCAAGTTGTTCATCGGGTTCACCAAAAACAATGGCATCGGCATAATGTGCGCCGCCTTTAATCATACTCAGGTTGGTACCATCACCAAATGGGGCAAAGTCTTTGTCTTTCAGCACATCGCTTATCCTGGCAACATCTTTGAAAGTGCTTCCCAGTGACTCGCTGAAGGTAACCGGGCTCAGGGTATATAACACCTTGCTGTGTGCAAATACAGGTTCCTTTTTGTACACCGTTTTCAGGTAAAGCGGGATAAGACTTGTCATCCAGCCACTGCAATGAATGATATCGGGAGGCCAGCCAAATTTCTTTACAGTTTCCAGGGCGCCCTTGCAAAAGAAAACAGTACGAAGGTTATTGTCTTCGAACCACTTCTCTTCTTCATCATGAAAAATGAATTTGCGTTTGAACAAATCCTCATTGTCGAGAAAATAGACCTGCAACCTGGCATTGGGCAAACTTGCCACTTTTATCTGCAGTGGAAAATCGTCATTGTCAACTGAAACATTAATGCCACTCAGCCTGACTACTTCATGCAAACGGTGCCTTCTTTCATTGATCACTCCAAACCTTGGCATGATGCATCGCACCTCAAGATTATTATTGTTTGAGTGTATAGCCAGTCTGTTCACCGTTTCCGCAAATTCTGTCAACTCCAGGTAGGGCGACATCTCATTAACAATAAATAAAATTCTTTTCTTCGTGCTCATCAACCGGTCGATTTATCACTTTTAAAGGTGGGCAAAGGTATTGAAAAACCAGTTCTCCACCTTAACGTTCAACCTATTGCAGCGTTAATATTGCTCAATCATGCTCATTTGTACCACCATTGCAAGCCTTCGAAATGCACTCAGGCACCAGCCACCCTTCGACAAAAAACTCGGCTTTGTACCCACGATGGGCGCTTTGCACCAAGGCCACATTCAACTGGTAAATGCATGCAGCAATACAGCCACCTTCACAGTAGCCAGCATCTTCATCAACCCCACCCAATTCAACGACCCGGCCGATTTTGCCCGGTACCCTAAAAGCCTTGAACAGGACATTGATATGCTGGAAAAGGCCGGTTGCGACCTGTTGTTCATTCCCACCGTTCAGGAAATGTATCCCGATGGATTGCAGGAGCAGCCCAGCTACAACCTTGGCCCGATTGAGATCCTGTTGGAAGGAAAATACCGGCCCGGACATTTCCAGGGCGTATGTGTGGTGGTTCATAAACTGCTTTCGCTGGTAAGGCCAGGCCTGCTCTTCATGGGCCAAAAGGACTTTCAGCAGTGCATGGTAGTAAGCCGTATGCTGGAAATCACCCGTCTCCCTGTTGAAATGAAAATGATCCCCACGGTGCGAGAGCCAGACGGACTTGCCATGAGCAGCCGAAACCGCCGGCTTACCCCCATGCAACGGGAAATTGCTTCTGCTATTTACCAACAATTGATTTCAATAAAGGCCCAATACAAACACGCCGACCTACGCCTGCTGGAAAAAGAGGCGGCCGCGGCATTATTGGAAGCCGGCTTCAGTTCGGTGGATTATGTTTCCATTGCCAATGCCCGTACGCTTCAACCATTGCCTGGCTACCTGCCCACAGTAGGCTGTGTGGTTTTGGTAGCTGCATACCTTGGCGCTATCAGGCTCATCGATAATCTGCCCCTTGTTTCCTAAGACACAGCACATTTTGCATGCCCGGCATTTTCAATCAGTATTTTGTTGTTTACTTTGCGCCCCATCCAGGCATATGCATATAGAAATTCTCAAAAGTAAAATACACAGGGCGGTGGTTACCGAAGCCAACCTGCATTATGTAGGAAGTTGCACTATTGATGAGGACCTGATGGATGCTGCCAACCTGATTCCGAATGAAAAGATAACGGTAGTGGATGTTGATAATGGCAACAGGCTTGAAACCTATGTGATTAAAGGCAAGCGAGGTTCAGGAACCATCAGCATGAATGGTGCAGCTGCACGACTGGTACAGCCGGGTGATATTGTTATTATCATGAGCTACGCTTCCATGGATTTTGAGGAAGCCAAAACCTTTGAACCCAAGGTGATTTTTCCACTCGAAGGAAATAAGCTCTGAGATTACGTAACTTACTAACATTCATTTTACAAAGCGCCAATTGCCATATGCACTGGCACAGTTAATTTAGCCTATATGCGCATTGTGAGGCTTAAGACTGTTATTCAATACCTGCTGTTCCTTGGCCTGGGTTTGGCACTCATCTGGTATAGTGGCAAAGACCTTACACCAGACCAACTGGACCAACTGAAGAATTCCTGGAGGCTTACCAGGTTCCTGTATATTTTGCCGGTGGTGGCTGCCATGCTCCTTTCACACTTCAGCCGTGCCTTGCGTTGGAAAATTTTGATGGAGCCTCTTGGCTACAAGCCGAGCACCACCAATACTTACCTGGCTGTTTTGCTGGGCTATTTTTTCAACATGCTGGTTCCAAGGCTGGGCGAGGTAATGAAATGCACCGTGCTGGCGCGGTATGAAAAAGTGGCACCCGATAAACTGGTGGGAACCATTCTTGCCGAAAGGGCAGTTGATTTTTTAAGCTTGTTGATTGTGGCAATCCTGATGGTCATTATCCAATTTGAACAGGTAGGCGAATACACGATTTCAACTATTGCAAAACTGGTAGAAAGCAAGGGCGGTAGCATTTCAGTTATCAGGCTTTCCATTGTAGTTGCATCATTGGTTGTATTGTTTTTCTTTTTCAGGTGGCTGCTTCGCCGGTTCCGTCACACGGCGGTTGTCATCCGCATTGCATCCATTGCCAAAGGCATCATGGCTGGCCTCACCAGCCTCAAGAGCATCAAGAACAAATGGCAATTTATTTTCCATTCCATATTCATTTGGGCCATGTACCTAGTGGGTATCTGGCTGGGTTTTATGGCCTTCCCTCCCGTTTCGCACCTTGGCTTCCAGGCCACGGTCAGTGTGCTTGTTTTCGGCAGCCTAGGTATGATAGCCACGCAGGGCGGCATTGGCGCCTACCAGATTGCCGTACAAAAGACTTTGCTGCTTTTTGATGTAACGGCAGTCCTTGGCCTATCCTTCGGATGGTTGATTTGGGCATCGCAAACAGCAATTGTTTTGCTTAGTGGCATTGTGGCCCTGCTGCTGCTGCCGCTGGTAAATCGTACCTTGCAGCATCATGAAAAAAGCTGAAGCCATTCCCGATAAAATTTTCGAACTCGACACCTTAAAGCGCCGCATTGCAGCCTGGCGTGTTACAGGAAAAACCATAAGCTTCACCAACGGCGTTTTCGATTTGCTCCATGAGGGACACATATTCTCCTTGTCCCAAGCCGCCAAAGAAGGCGACTATCTCATTGTTGCGGTAAACAGTGATGCCTCGGTGCGAAGGCTGAAAGGCGAAGACCGCCCATTGAACAACGAAGAAGCAAGGGCTCTTGTACTGGCCAGCATGGTGATGGTAGATGCAGTTGTTATTTTTGAAGAAGATACCCCGTTGAATGTCATCACTACCCTCATGCCCGATGTGCTGGTAAAGGGTGGCGATTACACGGTTGAAGAAATAGCCGGCGCCAAAGTAGTAATTGCCAACGGAGGAAGGGTTGTCATCAATCAACTTGTAGAAGGTATTTCCACTACAAGACTTATCAATAAAATAAAAGCAGGCGAATAATTCAGGCTCATCACCTTTCGTCAAACTTAACAGGGCCATGTACACTACATCGCTACATTTGGCCAACAACCTGCACGGCATATGGCTGCAAAAAGAAACATCATTCCCCGAGATATCAGTTGGTTAAGTTTTAATGCAAGAGTGCTCCAGGAAGCCAACGATCCTACCGTTCCTATCCATCAGCGCATTCGTTTTCTTGGCATCCACTCCAACAACCAGGATGAATTTTTCAGGGTGCGGGTGGCTACGCTGAGGCGCATGCAGCAAATCATGAAGAAGAAAACCAAGGCTGCCATGCACCTTGAAAAATCTGCTGACTACATTCTCACGGAAATTCAAAAGATAGTGCTGCAGCAACAAAATGAATTCACCAGAATCTGGGAAAACATTTTGCAGGAATTGAAGAAGGAAAAAATCTTCATCGTAAATGAAACCCATCTCAACAAAGAACAGCGGGCTTATGTAGAAAAATTCTATGATGATGAAGTGAGTCCTAACCTCATTCCTTTGATGATCGAAGACATTCCGGTGATGCCCTACCTGCGCGACAAGTCAATTTACCTTGGCGTAGTCATGCGCAAAAAAGACACAGCATATCACAAAAAATATGCACTGATCGAAATCCCTGCCAAGGCTGTAGGCAGGTTTGTACTGCTGCCTTCGAAGCCCGGAGAACAGCACATCATTTTGCTCGAAGATGTCATCAGGTTCAACCTGCCTCACATCTTCACCTACTTCGGGTACGACAATTTTACCTCCCATCTTTTCAAAGTAACCAAGGATGCTGAATTTGATATAGACAACGACATCAGTACCAACATTGCAGAAAAAATTGAAAAGGGAATTAAAAAGAGGCGCGAAGGGAAGCCTGTCCGTTTTTTGTACGACAAGGAAATGGATGCCGGCCTGCTGGAATACCTGATGGGAAGGCTCAACATCACGCGAAAAGACAATATCATTCCCGGTGGCCGCATTCACAACTTCCGCCACTTCATGGATTTTCCTGATGTTTTCAAAAACGAAAAACCAAGGAAGCCTCCGTTCATTCATCCGGCCCTGGCCAACGACAAACGCATTACCGAATCGATTCTCGAAAAAGATGTACTACTTTCTTTCCCTTACCATTCTTTTACTTCCGTCATCCACCTGCTACGTGAAGCAGCTATGGACCCCGCTGTAACCACCATCAAAATCACAGCATACCGTCTCGCTTCCAACTCCAAAATCATCAATGCACTCATCAACGCTGTGCGAAATGGCAAAAAAGTAATTGTGGTTCTTGAACTGCGGGCACGTTTTGATGAGGAGGCCAACCTTTACTGGAAAGAAGTATTGGAACAGGAAGGCGTAACGGTGCTGACAGGCATAGCCAACATGAAAGTGCATTCAAAGATTTGCCTGATCAGAAAAAAACTTGGCCGAAAAATTATTCAATACGGATTTGTAAGTACCGGCAACCTCAATGAAAAAACCGCACTCATTTATTCAGACCAATGCCTGCTCACCAGCAACCGGCTAATCATGGCCGACGTGAGCCGGATTTTCAATTTCCTCGAACGACCTGCACTTGGCATTGCCACGCTCAACCAATGCAAAACACTTTTGGTTTGCCCTGGCACCATGCGCAAAACTTTATACTCCCTCATTAACCAGGAAATAAAACATGCGAAGGCAGGCAAGCCTGCTACCATCCTGTGCAAGGTGAATTCGCTAAGCGATGAATTGCTCATTAACCGGTTGTACATAGCAGCAAAAGCCGGGGTCAGTATCAAACTCATCGTGCGTGGTATCTTCTGCCCCATTTTCGAAAATCTGAAACTCAAAAACAGCCAGAAGCCTTATTGTATAAGCATTGTAGATGAATACCTCGAGCATTCGCGGATACTGGCCTTTCACAATGCCGGCAATCCAAAAATTTATATTTCTTCAGCTGATTTTATGGTTCGCAACCTCGACCACCGCATCGAAGCAGCTGCACCCATTTTTGATGCTGCTATCCGGCAGGAACTGCTCGATATACTCAACATTCAATTATCCGACAACGTGAAAGCAAGGCAGCTGAACGAAGCGCTTGAGAATGACTATGTGAAACCAAAGGATAAAAAGACCGTAAAATCTCAGGTGGAAGTTTATAATTACCTGTTTGCAAAAACTGCTGGTGCATCAGCAAAAACAAGGACTGCCGAAAAATAGAGTATTCACAGAATTAAAAATCGGAATGATTTCTGTTTCATCTCTTTCCGCAAAAATGGCGTTTATTTGATTCATGCGTTTGGCAGCGATCGATATTGGAAGTAATGCCGCACGTTTGCTTATCTGCGATGTGCTTCATGACAGCAAGGGCGCACCGGTATTCAACAAAATAAACCTGGTACGTGTGCCGCTACGCCTTGGTTTCGATGTGTTTTCTGCAGGCCGCATTACGAAGCATCGCATTGGCATGATATTGCAGACCATGAAGGCCTACAAGCATTTGCTGAATGCCTACGAAGTAACACACCTGAAAGCCTGCGCCACCAGCGCCATGCGCGATGCCGCCAATGCAGCCGATATTTTGCGGAAAATAAAAATGGAAACCGGCATCGATATTGAAATCATCAGTGGCAGCGATGAGGCTGGTATTATTTACGAAAACCACATCGCCGAAAACCTGGACATTGATCACAGCTACCTCTACATTGATGTGGGCGGTGGCAGCACAGAAACCACCTGCTTCTCTAAAGGAAAACTGGTCTTCAAGCAATCATTCAACATCGGCACCATTCGCCTGCTGAAGGGCATGATTAACGAAGCCCATTGGGATGAAATGAAAGACACCATTAAGAAGAATACCAAAAACATCAACAACATGGTGGCCATTGGTAGCGGTGGCAACATCAACAAAATATTTTCACTCTCCAAACGCAAGGAAGGCAAGCCTCTTTCTATTGAAACACTACGCGATTATTACAAGGAGTTCAACGGCTTTTCACTCAATGAACGCATGATTCGCTACCGGCTGCGTGAAGACCGCGCCGATGTGCTTTTGCCCGCCTTGCAAATTTACATCAACGCTATGCGCTGGGCCGATGCCGACCTCATCTACGTTCCTAAAATTGGCCTTGCCGATGGACTTGTGCAACATCTTTACTACGAACTCATCGCAACAAATCAACATTAACGCTTCCCCATTTTCCAACTGCAAATCCACCGCCATGTCTGTAAACAAAGAAATCAGGAAAGTAACCACCGACACCCTGCATAAAATGAAGGAATCGGGTGAAAAGATTTCGATGATTACCGCTTACGATTATTCGTTTGCGAAGCTCTTCGATGGAGCAGGGATAGATGTGATACTGGTGGGCGACAGTGCCAGCAATGTAATGGCCGGACACGAAACCACCTTGCCCATTACCCTCGACCAGATGATATACCATGCGCAGTGCGTGGTACGCGGCATTAACCGCTGCCTGGTGGTTGTGGACATGCCTTTCGGTACTTACCAAAGCAACAGCGACATCGCTCTTGCATCCGCCATCCGCATCATGAAAGAAACCGGAGGCCATTGTGTGAAACTGGAAGGCGGCAGCGAAGTGGTGGAAAGCATCAAACGCATTGTGGACGCCGGCATTCCGGTGATGGGGCACCTCGGCCTGACGCCGCAAAGCATTTACAAATTCGGCACTTATGCTGTGCGTGCCAAAGCTGAAGCCGAAGCACAAAAACTGCGGGAAGATGCCCTGCAGTTGCAGCAGGCAGGATGCTTTGCCATTGTGCTCGAAAAAATTCCGGCAGCATTGGCCAAAGAGGTTTCAGAAAGCCTTGCCATTCCTACCATTGGCATAGGCGCAGGCGTGCATTGCAACGGCCAGGTGCTGGTGATGCACGACATG
>JBBIOQ010000134.1:0-1925 GCA_037443285.1 Sphingobacteriales bacterium
ATTTTCTGCAAGCCATTTTTTAAGTTTTACTGAATCTGTTTTTACCTCGTTGTAAGTTGCCATCAGTTCACGTGCACTGTACAAACCCTCGTTGAGTACCCAGGTGGCAAAGGTTTCGTTGAACTTATAGGTGTAGCCCATGTACTTGCCCGGGTAGCTGAGTACGAAATACAAAAAGGCCATTACATCCTTGCGACTGATGCTATCCATAACATGAATAACTCCAAGCCCTTTGTAACGGCCATTTTTAATAGGTTCAAACAGCACACTAAACTTTGCTGAATCAGGATGCAAGGATTCAGCCGTGGATTTTACATCGGCAATCATCATATCGAGCAGTGAATCGGAGTTGAACGCTTCGCCACGCTGCCATATTTCAGCAAGGCTATACAACGGGTCCTTATATTGATCGGACATGATGATGCTTCGGGCGGCCAGTTCGGTGAAGAGCTCTCCTGCAGTTGGAGGCTTCATGGCAAACTTGACCATATCCAGTTTGTAAATATCCCTCCTGTCTTTTGTTGCAGGCTTGCTCACGTAAAAAACAGCTTTGCTTTTTGAAGTGCTGATAACATGGCCAAAGCCGAGCTCATCATAATTAGCGTCTTCAAAATCCTTGAGATACCGGGCAATGACCGAACCTGTTTTGCCCTGTGCAAGGCCAATGTTTCCGCCACAATTAAGACGCAGCAACAAGCTGTCGTTGTGATGATAAACCGAATCAACCAGCACATAAACATATCGAGATGCCTGTTGAGCAAACAATGCCTGTGTTGCAAACACAGCGCAACACACAAGCATCAGAGCGGAGAAAATATTTTTCGGTCTCATAGGAAATAGAAAAAATACAATTTATTCCTTGGCTATTACCAGAAAACTATTGCTGGCAACAGTCACTTCATCGGAGCCAAGGCTTCGTGTGGTTGGCTTTTTACCATTGCTGTCGAGCACACTGCCGAGCCATTGTTCAAATGGGCCGGTACCACCACGCTTTTTATCGCCGGGTGCTGGGGGTTCAAATACTGGCCGCAAATCAATCACCCGTGGTGAGAGTACGACACGCATAAATTCCTTACCCGGTTTTGCATCCAGGTCTACTTGTATGCTGTCGATGGGCACTGAAAGACCCGGGCGAATGGAAAAATCCTGTGCCTGCGTGCCGGGCGCCGGAAGCAACACTGACGTTTCGTTGGTTGATAGAATGTTGATGAGATTGTAATAAAGCACTTCAGTGCTGTTGTTGTAGATGGTGAGTTTGTAATAAGCGCCGCGTGGAAGTTTTGTTTCTTCGGTTGCCTTTGTTACAACTCCCTGGTATTCCAAATCGATCCGCACTTTATCAGAAAGCGGTCCGCCATCAGGCATGTTTCGCAGCAGCTTCGACCTTGCACCGGCCTGCAGTTGTGCCTGCAATTGCTTTTTGTCGCCATCTGAAAGCAATGCGTTTGCGGCAACATTTGTGTTCCATCGCAAAGCATCACCCGATTCTACCAGTTCCATGTTGGTGCCATTTTTGTCGCCGGTGAGTTGCAGCATAAAATCACCCGACTCTGAGAGTTGCACAAAAGACTGCGCTGAAATCCATTGTTTCAGGTCATCCAGTTGCTTCGCATTCACCTGTCCCTTGGTTACCAATTTTACATTGGTGGTAAAAGCAGGCGCACCATAGGAACAACTTCAACCAGGTAAGGTGTGGATTTATCCAACGCTTTTTTCACTACCGCCAGGCTGCTCACCGGTGAACTTTCGGATACGGTGGCATTGCCTAACGTGTTATGGCTTGCCGCATCAATAATTTTTACAATGGTACCCGCGTAAATGCCTGACAACTGGCCCTGCCCGAAAGTGAAACTTGAATCACTAAGCCAGCGGTCGATGCGCAACACATTGTTTTGCGGCAGATACTCACCTGCAAAAACTTCCTG
>JBBIOQ010000134.1:1981-9306 GCA_037443285.1 Sphingobacteriales bacterium
ATGCTTTTACCTGGGCAAAAAGGTCGCCGTAGGGAACATCCTTTCCCATGCGCTGCAATGCTCTTGCCACGCCATATGAAAGCGAGCCTACTCCATTATTTTGCGCATCATGCGTTTCATAATTTACTTGGTTGGGACTACTGGCGCTGAATACGACCATGTTGGCGGCTTTGTCTTCTTCCGCACTCAGAAAACCTTCGGAAGCTGCTGCCGATAAATTGGTTTTTAGTGTGGGGTGATACTCGGGACTTGCAAATGGGGTTGGGTCGCCACGCACCACTGCAAACTGCGCAGATCGTGTGGCTGTGCCTGAATGGCATGCATCAATTACCACCAGCAAACTGCCCTTGGCGCCAATGCTGTTGCGCATCATATCGAGCCACTTGCCCAGTTCATCATCCCTGAAATGATTCTCGCCCTGGTATTGCACAGGGTCAAATTTGCCACGTGCATCGTAAGGAACCAATGCCTCATCATAACCATCAGCTTCGTCACCGTTATCGTCCATAATTTGCTGGCCATGGCCCGAAAAATGCACATACACAACATCGCCGGGCTTCACCTGTTTGCTGAACTCGCTGAAGGCTTTTACCATGCCCTGGTGGGTGGCCTGTTCATTGGTAAGCATCATCATGTTGCTTTCACTGAAGCCCTGTAATATCAAGGCATCTTTCAGGTATTTGATATCGGCTGCGGAGCTGAGGTTTTTCCAACGTGGGTCGGCGTAAGTGCCAACGCCAATGAGGAGCGCCCTTTTTGTTTGCGCAAGAGATATTGCTGCACATAATAACGTGGCTGTAAATAGCAGTAAGTGTTTCGGTTTTTTCATAACAATCAATTGCCTTTTTCTGGAAAAGATAATAAAAGGGTCAGATGATTAAAAGGATTAGATGATTGATTTATGGAAGATGCAGAAATTGGCAAAATGCCATAGGCTGACTTCGGAAGGCTTTGCTAAATTTTGGAAAAAAGATAGCTATTCCTTGCCGTCAACCGAATGTTATTTTAGTGGTACACGATTGGAGGCATCATGGGCAGCAGTTCATTTGCTCTTTAGAAAATCGATGAAAGCGGTTTTGTTATTTTCTGACCAGAACAAATCAGCCATGATGTAATAGTCGCCTTTGTTGACGCAGAGATCGTATGCATAAATAACTAAGTCAAGTTTAAGTTTCTCAGCATATAAAACATCGCACAATGATTTGACCTGGTTGGCTGTGAACAGGTTGTTCTTCATGACAACCTTGGCCATTTCCAGTTTTTTTTCATCATAAAATGCATTGTTGATTACCTCTTTCATTTTCTTAAACTGATCAGCAGATATAGCATTTCCCGTTGTTGAATTGCCTGCAACTCCCTGCATGTTCCATGTAGCATCGGCCCATGTATCATTTGACCGGGCACCTTCGTCCCATTGCACTTTGCCAAAGCGCAACACAGCAACTTCCAGGTGCCGGCCGGCAGTAAGTGTAATGTTGCCATTGTACACTTCCCTATACGACGCATTTCCATCCGGGCCGGTTTGCCATTGGTAAATAATCAGCGGAAATTGGCCTGGGGTAATGTTCTGAAAAGTGGCCGACCGGTCCTGTAAACTGTAGCGTTGGCCGTTTAATTGCACTTTGAGATTTGTAGTCCCTGTAGTGCTGATGGTGAGGTTCGCTGCATTCTGCGCTGCAGAAATGCTGCAACTTGCAACGAAAGCGATAACCAGGAAAGTGGAGAAGGGCTTTTTTCTCATGGCGGGAAATTTGAAGTAAAATACTAACGAAAATCAACTGAGGTCAATAATCTCTTAAGTATCACGATAAGCAGATTCACTCATTTCATTTTTCCATACCCGAGCCGTTTTTCGTAACTGATGTTTTGTTACCATCATTCTTTGCATTCCTGGCCTTTCGGTTGCAAGACAAATAGGGAGATAACGTGTTGTTCACCTTCGAAATTTATTTCAAAGGAATGCTGCGCAATGGCATTTTTCATTAACGATGTAATAAAGGGTTTGGCCATGAGACGCTGTGGTGTTGACAATATAATGGTGGTATTATTCTCCAGGAATTGTGTGATGATTTGCAAAAGCCTTGGAAAGGTTTCAGGCTCGTAGTTGACATCGCTAAGCAGCAAAGTGTCGGCAGTAATTCCCGGGGGCAATTGGCCCCAGTCATAGCAGGCGAAACTCATGTTGCTGCAATGGTTGAGGCTTGCATTTTTTTCGGCAACAGCTACCGCCTCTTCGTCTTTGTCGCTGCAACAAACCTGTGTGGCAAAAGAAGCAGCTACTATTGAAGGGAGGCCTATTCCGGCAGCAAGTTCCAGCACATTTTTGCTCATCACAAACACCGGATGAAGCTGTATAAATGAAGCCAGCGCAATAGCTGATGGCCACAGCTTGGCCCAGTAAGGGAATGGTGTATTTGAATCTGATTGCTTGCGCTGTGCATACAACTGTTGCAATGCCACCGGCTCAGGAACAAAAATGGATATGCTTCCCGTTGAAAGGGCAACGTGTTGAATGTGTAGTGGGTAATTCAAGGCAGCAAAGTTGTCGCTTTTTGAATTACTGTTTTGTTCTTCATATTTACCAAGTCAGTTGAAACTTTGTGGGCTTCTTCTTAGCTTTTGTTATAATGAACCTAAGAATTTCTTCTTTCGTTGAACACTACAATGTTCAAGCCGAATAATTGAACTGCTCAAGGGGAAATAGGTATTCCGATTCGCCATGAACTGAGGTGAATAGTTGGGGCGCTCTAGTTACACACACTGCATTACCAGGAAGATAATGCAGCGGATTATTGAATGACTTTTGCAATTACTGTTTTACAAATTCCACTCTGCGATTCAGTGCTTTGTTGCTTGGCTTGTCGTTGGGAGCAACGGGTTGACTTTCGCCCATTCCGTCGGTTATCAGCCTGTCAGCATTTACACCAAACTCTTTCGCCAATGTTGTTTTCACCGAAGCTGCTCGCCGTTTCGACAAATCAAGATTGGCTGCATCGTTTCCATCCGAATCAGTGTGCCCTATTATTTTCACTTTCACATCGGGCACCTCGTTTAGTATGGCGGCTAATTCTTTCAAGGTACCGTAAGATTCAGGTTTCACCACATCCTTGTTTACATCGAAGTAAATGCCATAGGTTACCAGTTTGCCTTCGGTCATCAGTTTGTTTCGCATATCAGGCGATGCATCGGTTATTCGGATGTTTGAGATGTAGGAACCGCAAGATGCGCCCCTTGATAACCGGAAGCATAGGCGACTAAACTTGGTGCCATCGTAAATATTGGTTGGCATGTCCAGCACCTTGGCCGATTTGTGGTAAATCCTGAGCCTGCGCCCCTGCACCCAAATGATCACATGGTTCACTTTTTCTGCTTCAACAGGATTCAGCACTGATGAGCCTGTGATTAAATTGGGATCGTTCTTTTTGTAGCCCATTGTATTCCAATTTTCCTTTTCAATGGAGATCATTACACCACCGTTGCCGGGGTGAGGCTCGGTATTCATTTCCTTGAATACATCTTCACCATACAGAATGAGGCCTGCTGCAATGCGGCCACCAGTTTTTTTAGGAACGATGTCAAATTCAATGATGAAATTCTTGGGGAAGTCTATGGGCTTGAGGTAGAAATAATTTCCATCAGTACTGTTCAGGTTCAACCAGTTGCCGGGAGCAATGCTCAGTGTATTGATTTCGCCGGCCGAATTTGCAGTCCACAATGCAGGAAAATCACCAACGGCATCCTGGCTGAAGTCATCGTAATAAATCACCTTTTCGCCAGGCACAAAATTGTATTGTGAAAAGGACTTGAAATCGGTTTGCTCTTGCACAGCAGGTTTGGCTGTGTCTTGCTTGGGTGCCGCCTTTTGGGGAACAGTGGCAGCCGTATCGGCCGCTGTGGTCTTGTTCTTTTTGAAAAGACCTTTCACCCCACTTTCTACTGAGTTGAGGCTTTTGTCAATGGATTTGTCAATGTTGCTGTTGGTTTTGTTGGTCGCTTTTTTTTCGGTGGTTTTTCCAGGGTCAACTACCTGTGCATCCATCCTGGACGTGTACAGAAAAAGGGAACCTGTTGCCAGGCAGATATAAAACAGAGTTTTCATATGAACAGCGGTTTAAAGGAGGGTATTTCAATGTTCATGAAGTTACTGAAAATAATGGACGGAAACCCTTGAAAACAAAGGGTTTGGGGCAGGTTAGACGATTGCCTTACAGGGCAAAACACTGATAATTATTAGGGAATTTGGGTGGTGATTCACCTAACTTCGCAGGCTTTTTTCAATAATGAAAATGTATAATGGCCTTTCGGCATTTGCAGCCGAATTAGAATTTTATGACAATTCAATGAGGTGATAAAATGCTCCACCAGGAACATCTTTCATGAGGGTGTTTTCTATGGATAGTATACCGAAGGCAGGGCTGTTATTTTATCAATGCTCCATTGCTGCCTTTTTGATTTGTAAGTGCCTGTGATGATAAGGTGATTGAATGAAGTTTTCATTGACGGAGAATCCTGATTGAGGAAATTGAGTTGAAAGGGCAGCAGGATATTCCCTTTTGCTGGCAAAAGGGTTATTTCCTTTTGGTTGTTAGGATCGTAAGCTATTCGCATTTTTCTCTCAGTAGGTTTCCCTGCTTTGGCGTTATAGCATTTTGCAAATGCGCATACCTGGTCGATGCGGATTTCATTACTGTCTGCAATGGCAACTTCAGCAACAAGTGTAAGGACTGTATCAATACCGCTTCTTGTTGGGTTTCCCTGTTCATCTACCGGAATATTTCCTGCGTAATGCACGGCGTAGTAAGCATGAAACTTTACGGATGCATTGCCTTTTTGTGCATGCAGCACAGCAGGCAGAAAAAAAACCAGGAGCAGCCATTTCATGAATGAGATGATTTTTGTAAAACTAAGAAGGTGAGTTGAGGCATTCTCCCTAACAAGAACCCGAAAATGGAAAGAAGTTAGCAAGGCATGCTTGGTTTGTTTAACAACCAGTTGTCAAAAAAGAAATTTTGCAGACAGGTGTTTAAGCCCGATGCTGCATCGCTATCATTGCAGTGTTATTTTCAATTATCATCATTTCAATCAAGCAAAATGGCATCAACTAAAATAGTGGTCAACACGAACGGCTCCCTGAAAATAGAGGGCGATTTTGAAATCGTGGACAAAGAAGGACGGGTGTATAACCTGAATGGCAGGGAAAAGGTATCATTATGCCGCTGCGGCCTTTCGAAAAACAAACCCTTTTGCGACAGCAGCCATCGTGGCGTGTTTGAGCATGAGGCTATCGCCTTTGATTTGCCACCCAAGCCTACCACCTGATTAGGAGAATTGAGATTGTTTATTGCAGGCTCACATCTATCAATTCCTGTTCGAATTGGCGGAATATTTTTCGCAATTCACTATCGCCATTGGTGCCGTAGTTGAGAACAAAAGCATGCATCACTTTCTTGTTGGGGAAGTAAAAGAGGTTGGCGCTGTATCCCACATCGCGACCCGAGTGGCCAAGGCCGGCATCCACACCGCGGTCTACGTATTTCATCATCATGCCGTAGCCATAGCGGATGTTATCATCTACCTGCCCAAACGTCATCATCTTGTCGAGTGACTTTTGCGTAAGCAATGTTTTCTTAATCAGCAATGCTTCCATGAAAGTTTTGAGGTCAAACACATTGCTGTACATACCTCCATAGCCATTGCCACTTCCCGTAACCAGGTTGCTTACATTGGCGATAGTGCCGTTGTTGTACAAATCAAAATAACCCTGTGCTGCATTGTTGGGTAGCGGGTCGTGAGGCTGGTAAAAACTATTGTTCATGCCCAGCGGTTGTAGCACGTATTTCCTGAGCAGGTCCGCGTGGCTTTTTCCAGTGGCCGCTTCAATACACATGGCTACCAATACAAAATTGGTGTTGCTGTATAGTGCTGAATCGCGGGGTTTGAAAATAGGGTCCATGCCATACACAAACTCCAGCAACTCTTCGGGCTGCCAATGCTTCACGGGTTGGTTAAGCACCGCCAGGTAAAATTTGTCCTGCTCTATTAAATCGGGAATGCCGGTTTCGTGCTTCATGCAATCGCCTAGGGTCACTAGTTTTCCATTCGGCAGTTTATCAATTACATGCGAGGGAAGCCATTTGCTTATGGGGTCATCCAAGAAACTGTAACCGAGTTTGGTGTTTACCGAATCGTCGATGAGTTTGAAGACCAATGAACCCACCATGAGTTTGGTGATGCTCGCCACCTTGCTCACTTGTGCTGTGCCAAAAGGAATGCCTTTTCCAATGTCAGCCATACCGGTGGCGCCCACCCACGTTCCGTATTTATCGGTAATGAGCAGCGAAATGCCTGGAAAGCCGAGTTTTCTGTATTTCTCAATCAGGTTTCGGTAGGCTGCATTCTTGGGATGCTTCAGGCTGGAGTCCGCCCATGGTATGGTGTTGGCAGTGGAAGAAGTTGGCTCAACCGCCGCTTTTCGACAGGCAACAAAGCCTAGGGCAACAATGATGAAAAAAAGTATACGCAGACGTTTCATGAGGATTTGTTTGATGTAAAACAGTTTCTGATTTCAGGGTTATTTCTTCTTGGGTGCAATGCTCCTTTTCACACCAAACATCAGGGTGTTGTAGGGTAAAATGGGCACATAGCTGTTGATGAATGGCGTTTGAATTCTTTGCTGCCAGGTCATGAACAAATGCAGCGGATGCCTGCTTTGTGTGGCTATTTTGTAGCTAAGGCCAATATTGAGCACTACCATTAACTGTGGCCGGCCAATGTCGTGAATGATTTCATACACACTGTCGGCATTGAGTTTGGCTCGGTCATGGTTGGGTATGGAGTGCAGGTAGCCCGCTCCCAGCCCCAACTGTGCCGAAAAGCGTTTATCGAAATTATACCGGTAGCCGAACGAAGTATACAACGTGATGCTTTGCTGCACAAACTGGTGGAAGAAATAGCCCAGCCTGAATTCCTGGTACCAGTCGTGGTGCGGTTTGGACTTCCAGTTGAAACCGGTTCCCACTTCAAAGCCGGGATGCCATTCGCCTGCAACCAAATCGGTAAATGCGCTGAATGGATAGGCCGACTGATTGTTAGTCAAGGCAATGCTGACATAGTTGAAATGGAATTTAGTATGGCTGGAATCCTGTGCTTTCCCAAAAGTTGAAATGAGACCCATTGATAACAGCCAGAGCAAACAATGCCGGCCCATGTTATGAGGTTTAATGACTGATTATTAAAGGTATTTCATATTGTGCTGTGGCCTCCTTTTTAGTACACACAGCATCAAATTGAGCAAAGCTGAAGATTCGAATTCAAGTAATTTGCGT
>JBBIOQ010000135.1:0-6035 GCA_037443285.1 Sphingobacteriales bacterium
CGTTAGTGAAAGTTGAAGACTTTGACAAGATTGTATTAGCCATTCCTGTGCATGCATTGAAAGATATCTGTAGCGAAATTATCGAAAAGGATAAGCGTTGGGCTGAAATGGTAAAAGAGGTTCCAACCACACAAACATTTGGTGCGCAATTATGGATTTCAAAAACCTGGGCCGAATTGGGCTTTGATAGCCCGGCATGGGGATTGCGTACCACGGATGAACCCAACTCAGTGAACTATGCAAACCTGCTTTATTCCTGGACCGATATGACACGAATATTGCAGGAGGAAAACTGGCCTGAAGACAACCAACCCAAAGACCTTGCCTATTTCTGTGGCACCATGTCGAATGACCCGGCCGAACTGCCGCCATACAGCGACCACAATTATCCAAAAACGCAATTCAATCGTGTTTTTGATTTTAGCAAAGCATGGCTCGAAAGATACATGGGATGGTTCTTTCCAAAAGGCACACCACCCGGTAACCCTCACGGGCTTGATTTTGATTTGTTGGTAGATGCAGAAAACAGGAAAGGGCTTACCGGCCTTGAACTACTCAAAAGCCAGTACTTCACCGCCAATATTGACCCATCCAACAGGTACACACTGGCATGGCCCGGTACTAACAAATTCAGGATGAAAGCAAACGACTCAGGATTTGAAAACCTTTTCCTGGCAGGCGACTGGACCAATTTCGGGTTGAACGTAGGCCACCTGGAAGGAACTTGTATTTCAGGCATCAGGGCAGCCATGGCAGTGCTGAATACCTACAAAAAGTAAAGCATAAAAAAGCTGCGGCTGTAATTGTATCGGCCAAAAAACGCCTTGCGACACACTAAAGACGTATCCCTGTTTTGGCAGCCAGTGCTTCCAGGTCTGCTACCACCGGAGCAACCAGGGGGATGCCCTCTTTTCGGCGAAGAATTTCCATTTCTCTTTCGGGGTCGCCGGGAACTAAAACAGGCTGCTGCGGATGTACAGGATCGGCTGCATGAAAGCACCGAATCCAGCTATCCATATGATGCTTGAATTCCTCCGCGGGCCTAAAGGCATCAATGCGCATGGCACCAAGGAAATGCCCAAGGCCCTCGCCCGGCATAAAGTCTGGCATGGGCACATATGCTGGAAACGGCGGAACCCAGGGACCGTAACTTGCACCGCTCAGCACGCCGCTGAAAATATCGACAATACTGCCGAGTGCATAGCCTTTGTGGCTGCCGTGTTCGCGGTCGCCACCCAAAGGCAGCAGCGCTCCCCCTTTTCGTACAGCGTTGGAATCAGTAGTTGCAACTCCTTCAGCATCCTGCACCCAGCCCATTGGAGCCTGAGCATTTTTACGCTGCAAAATTTCGAGTTTTCCATTGGCAGCGGTGGTTGTTGCAAAATCTGCCACAAAAGGTGCTTCCTCGCCAGCAGGCACTGCCACACAAATGGGATTAGTCCCCAGCATTTTTTTTCTGGAAAAAGTAGGCGTCACTAATGCACTTGCATTGGTCATTGCCCAACCAATCATGTCATTTTTAAGCGCCATCATAGCGTGATAGCCGGCTATGCCAAAGTGGTTGCTGTTTTTTACACTTACCCATCCTGTGCCAACATTCCGAGCCTTGTCGATGGCTATTTGCATTGCCTTGGGTGCAACCACCAAACCGAGACCGCTGTCACCATCCACCACTGCTGTACTGGGCGTTTCGTACACAATGCGCACATTGGGTTTTGCATTCACTCTTCCCACTTCATGCAACCGCAGGTACCCACTCAACCGGGCCACACCATGGCTATCCACTCCACGCAAATCAGCGCTCAGCAAAACATCACTGGCCAATTGCGCATCCTCATCACTGCAACCCATGTAACCAAAAACCTTCAACGCAAATGCATGCAGTTGTTCGTAAGAAAAAACAGATTCCATGGGCGCAAAATACGAAGGGTGAAATAAATGGAACGCCATGTAATCATTTACGACAAATTCAAGTAGTAATAACCATTCAGATAATCGCCAATTTCAAGTGTACTGGCATATGAAAAGTTGGCTGATAAAAGTGTTGGGCAATACATTTGATTGCAAATCGGGCAGGACACTCCATACTATCGAGTGATGAAGAACCTGTTTGATATTGAAAAACCATTTTCTGCAAAATTGGAATTTGCCCAGGCGTTGATTGCCTGAGCAATAATTACACTAAAGCAACCTCATAAAGATTAATGAAACGCATCCTATTGATTGTTTTTGCCTTCGCTAATTCAATACTGATAAGCGCCCAAAAAACTTCTTTGAATGATTATAATATTGTGTGGACTACTCCTGGCATTAACGCACAGGGTTCGATGCCTTTGGGCAACGGAGACATTGGTATTAATGCCTGGGTGGCACAAAATGGCGACCTTCTTTTCTATGTTTCGAAAACAGATGCCTGGAGTGAAAATGGGCAGTTATTAAAACTGGGACTGATAAGGATTGTCCTTTCTCCCAACTTGTTCGACAGTGCTACTTTCATTCAGAAGTTGACGCTCGAAAAAGGAGAAATATTAATCGACTATGGAGCTACGCAAATGAAACTTTGGGTCGATGCCAATCATCCGACCATACAAATTGACATTGACAGTAAGCAACCACTTAAAGGCGTCGTGTCGTTTGAAACATGGAGAAAACAACACCGACAAGTGAATGGCGCAGAAACCGGAGCTCTTTATGGCTTAAATGAAATAGGCAAAGACCGGAACTTTATCCATCCTGTTTTCATTGAACCGGATTCCATTCTGCCGAAAGAAAACAACAGGATTATCAGTTGGCATCACAACAATTATTCCCAGTGGAAGAAAAATCTTGAACTACAGGCACTTGGTGCTTATGCACAGAATAACGCAGACCCGCTTCTGAACCGGACATTCGGATTGGCCATTGAAGGCAAGGGATTCATCAACACTTCAGACACCTCGCTGAGCAGCAATAAACCCTCCAATCACCTGCAGCTGAATATCTATGCGCTTACCGAAACAGGAACCATTGCATCGTGGAAAAAATCGTTAGTGAAAATTTCGGATACAATAAAAAATGTTCCGCTTCAAAAACGTATTGCAGCACACTATGCATGGTGGCAAAAATTCTGGAACAGGAATTACATTTTCATAACTGGAAAAGACTCGACCAACCAACAGCAAGCCGAAGCAGTTACACAAGGCTACATTCTCCAGCGGTTTATCAATGCTTGTGGTGGCAGAGGCAATTCGCCTATCAAATTCAACGGTTCCATTTTCACGGTTGACACATATAACAGGCAGGGTGCCAATGCCGGTCTGAATGCAGATTTCAGGGCATGGGGAGGTTGCTATTGGTGGCAGAATACACGTTTGCCCTATTGGTCCATGCTTATTGCAGGCGACTTCGAACTGATGACTCCAATGTTCAAAATGTACATGAATGCACTGCCATTGCGTAAAATGGCCACACAGCAATACTACCATCATGCCGGTGCTTTCTTTCCGGAAACCCTCAATTTCTGGGGCACTTACAACAACAATAACTACGGCACACACAGGGATACATTGCCGGATGGATTTACCACCAATACCTACATCCGTTACTATTGGCAAGGCGGCCTTGAACTTTCCTTAATGATGCTGGACTATTTTTCATTTACAAACAGGAATGCCTTTGCGAAGGACACATTAGTTCCTTTTGTTTCAGAAATACTCACTTTTTTCGACCAGCATTGGAAACGCGGAGACGATGGCAAAATTCTTTTCTCCCCAGCCATGTCATTGGAAACATACCAGGAGGCAGTGAATCCATTACCTGAAGTGGTGGGCATACGCACAGTAGCCGATAAGATGCTGGCACTTCCTGCCTCTTTTTTTTCAGATGAACAGCGAGAGCAATGGAAAAAACTACTAAAAGACTTACCTACTATTCCTATTCGGATAGTGAACAATGATACCTTGTTGGCCCCGGCTGCCACCTACAGCAAAAAACAGAATATTGAGAACCCTGAACTGTATGCAATATTCCCATATCGGCAATACACTATCGGCAAACAAAATACCGAACTGGGAAAAAGAACATTTGCGCTCAGGACACACTAAGAAAATGGTGGCTGGCAACAAAACTCCATACAGGCTGCTTACCTCGGGCTAACCGGCGATGCTCAGAAAATGGTAGTAGAAAGTTTCTCATCATGGGATCATAATTTCCGCTTCCCGGCCTTTTGGGGACCCAATTACGACTGGACTCCCGACCAGGACCATGGAACGGTTGCCATGAATGCCTTGCAGCGAATGCTGATGCAATATGAAGACAAGCAGGTAAATCTTTTGCCTGCATGGCCTGCAGCATGGGATGTGCATTTTAAAGTAAACGGACCTTCTCAAACAACCATTGAAGGCAGATTTGAAAATGGAAAGATGATCAATTTGAATGTAAGTCCTACTAATAAAATCTTGGTGAAAAAGCCGGCTGAATATTAGTTTAGGAGAAAATCAGGAACCGTTTGATTAGAGGTACAAATTAGTCTGAGTAAAGCAAAGAGAAACCGCAGTCCTGCTAGTTTTAAATCATGAAAAATCTTCCACCTTTTTTGCATTTGCTTTCCCATTCACTATTTGTTCATTTATTTGATGCTGGCGCTCCTTTACACGATAAATGCAACAAAGGAATTGGAAGGTGAATTGCACCAACATTACCACATCATTTAGCAGTATCAACAGTTTCAATTTCATTAAGGAACACTTTAGTTTGTTGGGTGTTTTCCACCCACGATGCTGTTTTTAATCTGGAAAAAAACAGCATCAATGCGCTACCTTTCAGAAGGCTTTTCATAGCAACACGGACAATGGTTGGTTTCTTCATGATGAACCGAAATTTATGTCTGCAGGCCTTGCAATAAACAATGGGATCAAGGATTCAAACCTAATATTTAAACGCCCTTTAAAGAGCCTGGCCGGACTTATTCTTGAATTGGTCTTGCCGTACAGCAAGTGGCTGGCAATCATATTTGTGGCCATGCTTTTTGAAACAGCCATGAGCCTGGCCGCTCCCTGGCCACTAAAAATCATTATCGACAACGTAATAGCGGGCAGACAATTACCACCCTGGCTTAGCTGGATGAACAACCTGTTTCCGGGCAGTTATGCAATGGCACTTGCCGGGGCATGTGCAATTGCACTAATACTGATAAGTGTCCTGGATGGCCTTTCAGGGTATGTCGACAATTATTTTACTGAAAGTGTAGCGCAGTATATAGCAAACGATTTGCGCAGACGGATTTATCATCACCTTCAAAAACTCTCACTTGCATATTATGAAACACACCAGGTAGCAAAATTGCTGAGTACTATCACCACAGATATCAGCACCCTTCAGGACTTCGTCTCTTCTACCCTATTAAGTATTCTTGTTGATGCATTGACCATACTCGGCATGTTCAGTTTGATGTTGTATCTGAAATGGGACTTTGCACTCATTGCCATTGGAATGGCACCCTTCCTGTTGTTGTTTGTCATTCGGTTCAGAAGGGCTGTAAAAAGGGCAACACATGAAGTGCGAAACGACCAGGCCGAAATGATGGCCGTGCTCAAGAACGGTTTGGAATCAATTCGCGTAGTAAATGTGTATGGAAGGCAGGAACTGGAAGAAGAGTCGCTCAAGGAAGTGAGTATGCAGACGGTTCAGGCCGCACTAAAAGCACGGAGGATTAAGTCACTTATCACACCTGTTTTTACCCTGGCAGTGGCTTTGTGCACCGCTTTTGTATTATGGCGTGGTGCAAGTCTTGTAATGACAGGAGTAATGACAATAGGTGCTTTAACCGTATTCCTTTCTTACCTGAACAAATTCTTTAACCCCGTAAAAGATTTGGCCAAGATGACGGTGAACATTGCACAGGCAACTGTGGCGCTGGAACGCATCAGGCAAATTCTGGATGCGGATTTGATTATTCCCCAGAAAGAAAATGCAAAAGACCCTGACAGAATAAAAGGTAATATAGTATTTGACCATGTACACTTTGCCTACAAACCTGGTATTCCTGTATTGAAGGA
>JBBIOQ010000135.1:6135-9263 GCA_037443285.1 Sphingobacteriales bacterium
TACGCTCTCCGGAGGTGAACGCCAGCGGATTGGAATAGCCAGAGCAGTGATACGCAATGCCCCGATACTCATTCTTGACGAACCCACTGCTTCGCTGGATACGGAGTCGGAAAAAACAGTGAATGAGGCGCTTCAAAGGCTTATGAAAGGACGCACAGTCATCATCATAACACACAGGCTACACGCTATACAAAATGCAGATAAAATATTCGTCATGAAGGATGGAATGGTGGTGGAAGAAGGAACACATGAATATCTGCTTTCAAAAGGAAGCCTCTATGCAGAATTGTTTTTGATGTACAACTCCAAAAAAGAAAAAGAACTTCATACAATTGAATAGTTTCATTTGTTGGGTGAGTTATCCCTGGTGTGCTATTCGTAGAGTCTACAATTCAATAAACCTCAACAAACAACAATTTGCATTCATGGTTTTGGATCTTTTTTACCAAACAAACGATGCAAATTAGGTTGGTTGTGCTATTTCATACTCATGGCCATGTATAGCTTATGCAATCAATAATGAGTATTTTGTAAAAAAACCACCCAATGAAAAGGCTCCTACTAGCTAATGCAGTTCAGGCGCTTCTCTTTCAGGGATTCACATTGCATGGCTTTGGCCAACAAGTAACAACTCAGAAAGGCCTGACTACAGTAGAATTTCGCACCGCCAATGGAATCGTAAAGGTTTATTTGCCAAATGATGTACGGGAAGGCGAAACAATTTCAGGAACTGTACAACTCTTTCCAAACGGCACAGGCACCAACAAAGCCGCTAAATCATTGGACCAGTTGTTACAGACTCAAATAAGTGTTGGAAAGTATGCATCACCAACACAACCTCTGGCTTCATTGCAACAGAAGAACCCAACCAACAATTCCAGTTTTGCATTCAAAACTATTGCCAAACAGCCCTTCGACATTTCGATAACTGACATCAAGGGTGCAAAAAAGGAACAACCAATTGCCCTGCATCCAAATGTCGAAATGCCTTCATTTAACTACTGTGCCTTGCCCACGCATGCCATGGCTGGGTCACCTTTGGTTATTCAGGGCCCATTTGATGGTGACTGTTCCAACACAAATTGCAATCTGAACAACACATCAATGGAAGTTCTTGCCGAATCGCCAAGGCAGTGCATTGTGCAAATTCCACAGGGATTACCGGCACAAAATCTAGTTGCCATTTCCGAGGCCGGAAACAAAATGTGCGAAGTTCCATTAAATACAGTTGACTTATCGGTAAGTGCCGATAAACTAAATCTCAAACGAGGTGAGCAGACAATGGTTCACATCCTTGTCACAGGACTCAACGCGTTGAAGGACACCGCGAAACTTACTATCAGCAATTTATCAACAGGCCTCATTGCATTGTCTCCGGCAAATGAACAACGTATTATTCTTTTACCAGACTCTTTCAAAACCACTGGTACTTATAAAAAGGATGTCACAGTAACCGGATTGCAAACAGGTGACTATACGATGAATGTAAACCTGGACCTGCCGGGCATTCAGGCTGAAGTAAAAGAAGTGAAACTGGCCTCCTTGAACAACCCAGGTTCCTACGGTTGGCGTGGCGGTGATCCCTGCGAAAATAAAGGACCCATCACCTGGAGATGGCATCGTACTCTACAATGTGCCATCGAAATAAAAGTGAACCCATATGGAACACCCCCTGCTGAAAAAGAGGTAATTGACTGGATTATTGACAAGTTGAAAGAACTTTCGAAAAAGGGTGGCAAAATAGGCGAACGAATGTCCAAGTGTTTCTCATTCAACGGCAAGGCGTTTTCTATTTATGCCAGGTGCTACCGCGATTGGGAAGATTGGGATGTAACCTATGTATGCGTGGATGGCGTATGGCAACAGGAAAGCATGGTCTTAGTGGGCTCCGGCAGAGATAATCTTTCGGGATGGATGGATGTGCGAAATGGTGGTGGCAACAATGAGTGGTTTGCAACAGATGATGCCAATTGGCTGACCGATGCCTTAATAAAATCGGTGACTTGCTGCGATTAGCGCAGCATCGAAGAAAAGGATTTGCAAAGGACTCACCACATCATATCAACTTGTTCAACCAAAAATCCCCTGTGCGGCAAGTGCTACACAGGGGATTTTTGAACAATGCACTGGGGTAACAATGTGTGGCACCAGCCATGATGTTACATTCAGGCACGCCACCATACAATTCAATAGTGCCAACAGTGCTATCAAAACTAATTAATCGAGCAGGATAATTCTAGAACCGCCTTTTTCGCCGTTGAGTTCAACCAGTTCAATGTCGAAAACCAGTTCCTTACCGGCAAGTTGATGGTTGCCATCCAGGCGAACCACTTCATCCAGCACTTCGTGAACGAGTACAGGAACAGGACGGCCATAATTATCGCGAAGCATAAGTTCCATGCCTACTTCCAGTTGCATTTCAGCCGGAACGCTTTCTTTTGGAAATTCTATCACGTTTTCTTCGCTCCACTCGCCATAAGCTTCAGCTGCGGGAATATTGATGGTTTTTTTGTCGCCAATAGACATGCCTTCCACGCCGGCATCAAAACCCTGGATCATCTGGCCGGCGCCAACTGTGAATTCCAGCGGGTCGCGGCCTGCAGATGAATCAAACTGCTCACCTGTGGTAAGCGTACCAGTGTAATGCACTTTTACCACATCGCCCTTTTTTACAACAGACATTTTAAAAAATTTAGTGAGGGTGCAAGGTAGAGTTTAGATATGGTTTTGCAAACCGAATGTCGCATCTTGCATGGGTATGAAGCAATTGCAACAAAATATTAAGGGGCTGGTATTGCTGCTGCTGATGGCGCAACTTTTGACCGCCCAACCGGTAAACAAGCCTTCTCCAAACATCAAAACAGGTGCAGACAGAATGGAGGTTTACCTGCCCTTTTTGAAGGGAAAACGTGTAGGCCTGTTTGCAAACCAAACAACAGTAGTGGGCAAACACCAAATTCACCTTGTGGATACACTCAAGAAAAAAGGCATTGTTGTGGCGAAGATATTTTCGCCCGAGCATGGTTTTCGGGGAACAGCTGACGCGGGTGAAACTGTGGGAAATACAGTTGACCCTGCCACAGGCACTCCAATCATTTCTTTGTATGGCAGCAAGCGTGCCCCATCGG
>JBBIOQ010000136.1:0-9100 GCA_037443285.1 Sphingobacteriales bacterium
TAATAAGGCCAGTTTCAAGTGTGCCCTTGGTAAGAAATTGTAACTGCACTCCTGCCTGAGGTACCAGTTGCCATTTTCCAACCTGGGCATGATAGCTAGCTGCCACAGGCACTCCAACATAGGCCAGTGTGTTCATGCCGGCAAGGCTAAGTGCTGTATCGCCCAGGGCGGGGGGACTGCCGTCTTTAGGTGAAAGAAATGCATAGCCGGCTGCACAGTCATACCTGAAACGAATATGCCCTTCTTCATCGGGCCTTGCAACCACATCATGCGGTTCGATGGTAGTTTTTTGCTGGAAGAAGTTTACGCCGCTCACCACGCCCCAGTGTTTGCCAAACAGCAATTCGCCATTGATGCCTGTAGTGAATGAGTTGTTGGTTTCTTCTTTTTCACGAATGGCATGACGGTCATTCATGCGTCCGTCGTGATGGTCGTTTTCCATTCTTGCACCTGGAAATTCAAACCTGTAAAAGCCGGTTAATGAAAACTGCAATGGTGTTTTTTGCGGACTCAGTTTCACCGCACTTGCCGTTGCAATTTGATAATGCTGCTTTGAAGCAGCCTGTTTTGCAAGCGACTGGTACAATGCCTGCTGCACTGTAGGTGTGGTTTTGGAAATAAACGGAGCAGTAATGCCGGAACTATGAAGTAATTCTGTGAAATGATAGATGAATGCATTATTCATGACAGGCGTGTTGCCTGATTCCCGGTTTTGTGCAACTGATTCATAGGAAGCGTTTGCAGCCATGCCGTTGCTGCTGCTGTTAATATTATTCACAGCAAAAACTGCAGCCATTCGTTGGTCGTTTTGCTTCTTGGCATTGAATGCTTTTGGATTTTGTGCAGTGTTTTGTTCCGTTAGGGTTTTATCGTCACTAATGTTACTGTAGCCAATATTTTCAGCGGTAACATCAGCAGTTTGTTGTTTCTTGCCGCCGCTGTTTTGGATGTCAATGCTATCACTTGTTAAGCCCGCAGTCTTATCCTCTGCAGGCAATGCTGTTTTTCTTCCTTCGCTAATGTCTGTGGCTGGCGGGGATTGCTGTTTAATGGATATAGAAGGATGTTGTTGTTGGCTGTCAGCAGCAACAATGTTTGAAGCTTTAGTGGATGAACTTGTGATTGGTGCAGGATTTTCTTTAGTGCTTCTGGTAGTTAAAAACCAGTAGAGCGATGATAAAAGGATAACGCCGCCAACAAGCGACCATGCTAGTGGTTTTTGCCAGCCGCTGCCACCAGGCTTTGCCTGCACGTCGAGCCGCTGTTCAATATTTTCCCATACACCCTGCGAAGGTTGGTCTTCCAGGTTGTTGAGGGCGTCATGAAACAGCTTGTCAATTTCGTGTAGATTTTCACTCATCGGCTTGCCGGGTTTAGGGTTACGGTTTGCATTCTCCTGTTTACAGCTTTCTGCAGCAACAAGCGTGCATCCGATAAATTTGATTTGGAAGTACCTTCTGAAATGCCGAGTTCGGATGCTATTTCGCGGTGCTTCATTCCTTCGAACACATATAGGTTAAAAACAAGTCTGTAGGCAGGTGGCAATGTTTGCACCATTTCCAGCAGTTCTTTGGTTTCCATTTTTCCGGTAATATCTTCTTCCATACCAGCCGTTTCATTCAACTTGTCAAAATCTACATCGGCTACCTGTACTTTTCGCTTTGTCCTGAATCGCTCCAGTGCGGCATTTACCATTATCCTGCGCACCCATCCTTCAAAAGAGCCTGCTGATCTGAACTGTTCAATTTTTTCAAACACTTTCAAAAAGCCTTCCTGCAATATTTCCTCAGCTTCCTCCCGGTTAGCAGCATAGCGCATACATACGCCCAGCATTTTACCTGCCATTACATTGTAAAGGCAATGCTGCGCATACCTGTTTCTCCTGATACACCCTTGTATTAGCTCATCTAGCTGATCCAATCATGCTGTATTTAGACAATAGACTGTTTTTAATACCCAATGGTTGGGCTTGGGCGAAAAAATATTTTTCGATGCGAAGGCAGCCTGTAAAAAGAAAAAAAAAGTTAAAGGGGGCGTTTCCTGAAAAAAAATTTTCAGCTGGCCCAACTTTTGACTGTTTGCGACCGTCTATACCCCTGAAACACAATTTTTCAACTGAAAGTTTTCACCCAAAAAAACATTTCGAACTATGAAATCACTGAAGAACCTGATCATCCCTGTTGCTGCTTTTGCTTTTCTATTAACTATTATATTACAGGCCTGCCAGAAAGACCTTAGCGGTAATTCGGCAACGAAGTCAACTGTATCGGTGTACCTCACCGATGGACCGGCCGATTATTCCGCTGTTAACATCGACATCAAGTTTGTTGAGGTGAAAGTGGATACCATGAAAGGAAGGTGCAATGACGACCACGCCGGCGACCGCGACATGGATGCCAACAACGACAGGATGCATGGCGATGGTTTTGGTGTTTGGGATACGCTGGCTTACAACCCAGGTGTATATGATTTAGCATCCCTGAGAAATGGTGTGGAAACTGCATTGGGTACGCTCACTGTTAACGGGGTAGTACGTAAGATTCGTTTCACACTCGGCACCAATAATTCAGTAGTGAAAAGTGGTGTCACGTATCCCCTCAATCTTGCACCTGGCACCAACAATTATTTGTATGTGAATCTGCACAACGAACACAGGCAAAACAATGGTGGTGACAAAGTGGGCGTATGGGTTGATTTCGACCTGGCACATTCTATCGTTGAAGCAAACGGACAGTTTTACCTGCGTCCTGTTTTGAAACCTTTCTGCGACAAGAATTTCGCAGCAATAGAGGGCAAGGTTCTTCCTGCTGATGCAAAAGCAGTGGTAAGTGTATACAACAGTACTGACAGTGCCATAGCCATTCCAAGGCCCGATGGTATGTTCCTTATTCGTGGTTTGAAACCCGGCACTTACACTGTTCAATTCAAAGCAAGCAATGGCTACAAGGATGCTACCATTGCCGGAGTAGAAGTGACCACTGGAAACAAAGTGACCTTGCCGGTAACTACACTAACAAAGTAAGTATTTGATTTTCCGGTCCTGTTTACTGAACTCTAAACAATTGTTCACTCAAATAATTTCCTGACATGATTTACAGAATGATTGATATGCTGCAAGCAGTTAGCGTTCTGCTGGGAACTAAGCACACCATCCACACTATTTTGTAATTCACAGGAATGGTTTTACGTTCATACGCAGTTTTTGCACCAAGGGCAGCCGTTTACTTTCATGTAAGCGGCTCCTTTTTTTATGCCCCTTTACTAAGCAGAATAACTATGGGAACTTCCTGAATACAATAGTGGCCAAAAGGAAATCGATGGAGAGTAAAATGATGGCTGCTATTACCCATGGGAAAAATTCATCAGTGCGTTTGGTGAAGATTTTCGATTCCACTTTTGATTTCTCAATCGTGTTGATGGAAGCATAAATACTGTCAAGCGCTTGGGTGTTGGTAGCCCTGAAATACAAACCACCTGTGGAGTGGGCTATGTCTGTCAGCAGTCCCTCATCGATGCTTACTTTTTCTTCCTGCAATAATGTGCCGGCAGGTGTTTGATACGGCATGGGTGCAGTACCCATGGAGCCAACACCCACGGTGTATACCTTGATGCCATAGCTCATGGCCATTTGCTTTGCCGTGATGGGGTCTATAAATCCACCTGTGTTTTCGCCATCGGTGAGCAGGATGACAACCTTGCCCGGCGTATTACTTTCCCGCAGCCGGTCAACTGCGCTGGCTAGGCCGCTGCCAATAGCTGTGCCATCTGCCAGTTGGCCGTAATCGATGGTGTTGAGTTGCTGTTGCACAGCATTAAGGTCGCTGGTGAGCGGGCACAACGAAAGACTTTGGCCCGAAAAAATGACCAAACCAACGCGGTCGCCTTTACGATGGCTAACAAAATTGCGGGCTACCTGCACAGCGGCACGCATACGGTCGGGTGTAAGGTCGCGGGCAAGCATGCTGCCGCTTACATCAAGGCAGAGCACAATGCTGATGCCTTCACCTTCAGTAAGTTCGAGTGTTTGGTAATGAGCGGGTTTGGCCAATGCAACTACCAGGCATACCATGGCCAGTCCTCGCAGCAATAAGTTGCTATTGCGCAATCTTGTACGCCAACTGTTCATTTTTTGCAGATGTGCCACTGCAGGAAAACCAAGGGTGGTAATATTTTTTTGTTGGCGCATGATCATCCAGCGCACCACAAAAGGAATGGCCAGCAACAGCACCAGCATCCATGGCCAATCGAATACGATTTCGTGGAGGTAGTTTGAAATCATGCTGATGCCTCCGGATTAGATTGGCTGAATAATGCAATTCCTGTTTGTTCCGTTTGCACGATGCACTGCAGCAAATCGTCTTGCGTTGGAGTGAATTTTGCAAACAGCATAGCATAGCACAGTGCTACTGAATTGTGCATTTGTTCCTGTTGTTTTTGCGTAAGCATTGTTTGCGATTGCTGCAGCAATTCTTCTCCCGTGAGGCTATCTGTTTGCATGCCCATGATGGAAAACAATTCTCTGATGAGCAACATCAATTGCCCGGCAGCTGCTTGTGTCATAATCTGTCTTCCCTTCCACTCCTGCTGCAGTGCAGCCATTTGTTTTTGCCAGTTTTCGGGAGTTGAAAGCCGCACAGGCTTCAGCGACTTTGAAGCTTTTTCTTTTGTGACCAAACGCCATAACATGTAACCACTTACAATAGCCAGCAGCAGCAGCCCCAAGCGGAAAGGCCACTGTGGCAGGGCTTTGGAAGCGAACCTGGTTTTTATATCGCTGTAACCCTTTAGCGAATCGGCAGGCATCCTGCTGATGACAATGGTATCGGCTTTTGATGGTGCAATGCCCGTTGCCATAGCATGAATGGGCGGCAGCACAAATTTGCCCGAATCGAAACTGGTAATGGTTACTTGCTGCGTGCTGTTGAAACCATCGCTGATTTGCTGGTAGGATACCTGCGATTTTTTGAGCACTTCAAATTTTCCTAATGTATCGCCAAGGGATGCTTCTGTTTTTTTGGTGGCGTGAATACCAATGGTAAGCGTGATTGCTTCGCCGGGAACCGCTTGCTTTTTGTCAGGCTGCACGGTCACCTGTGCTGATGCATAAAGGCATGCACCCATCAACAGTAAAAAACAGCATGTTTTTTGAAGCAATGGCATCAGAATTTTTTAATTCTTTTCAGGAAAAACTGTTGCAGGGCAGGTACATAATCGTGATCCGTTCTGAAGCGCAGGTAGTCCCAACCCGAAAAAAGAATTTGTTCTTTCAGCGCATTTGTGATGGAGGCAAAATGCATAGGCCACAATTTTTTGAAATGTGGCTGATGGGTATCGAGCCATCGTATTTCACCACTTTCTGCATCCTGCAGGGGAATAAGTGTTTTGGCTGGCATTTCCATTTCCATTTTATCAAACAGGTGAATGGCAATACAATCGTGCTTGATGGCAGTTGCCTTCATGGCTTTCTGATAGCCCTGCATGTAAAAATCACTCAGTAAAAAAGTGATGGTGGTTTGCTTCATAGTTTGTTGCAGCAAACGGAGTGCTGGCAACGCATCAGTGCCTTTTGAAGCAGCTTCAAATGACAGGATGCGACGAATAAGATACAAGACATGTTCCTTGCCTTTGGCCGGAGCAATGTAAGCTTCCACTTTATCGGTAAAAAGCATGGCGCCTACTTTGTCGTTATTGCTGATGGCCGAAAACGCAAGCACAGCAGCTATTTCGGCCATGAGGTCGCGTTTGGTTTTTTGGAAACTTCCCATGTGATTGCTGGCACTCATGTCGAGCAGCAGCATCATGGTGAGTGAACGTTCTTCTTCAAATACTTTGCTGAACGGATGACCAAATCTTGCACTCACATTCCAGTCAATAAACCGTATGTCATCCCCCGGAGAGTACTCCCGTACTTCCTTAAACGACATGCCCCTTCCTTTGAATGCCGAATGATATTCACCCGCAAACACATGACTCGAAAGCCGCTTTGATTTGATTTCGAGGCGGTGAACATTTTTCAATATTTCCTTCAGGTCGGGCATCCGGTTTCTTCGTTTGTTGTTTTTGGTGTTTTGTTTGCTTGTCTGCTTTACTTCAGGTCATTTTTAAAGCTTTCCAACCTGTGAACCCATGAACCCATGAACTTGTGAACTTTGGAACTATTGAACTCTTGAACCTTCAAACCCTGTCCTCATGGCGCTTCCACCTTTCCCAATATCTGTGTAATTATATCATCCACGGTTACTTCCTCTGCTTCCGCTTCATACGTGAGGCCTATACGATGCCGAAGCACATCAGGGGCAATTTGTTTTACATCATCCGGAATTACATAAGCCCGCTTGTGAATCAGCGCCATAGCTCTTGCTGCTTGCGCCATGCTGATGCTGGCACGTGGTGAAGCCCCATAGCTGATGAGCGGTTTCAGTTTGCCCAGCCCAACGGCCTCGGGCTGACGGCTGGCGATTACAATGTCGAGAATATACTGCTCTATTTTTTCGTCCATGTAAATCTCGCGGCAAATGCGGCGTGCCTTTAAAATGTCCACTGCAGTTGCCACGGGCTGCAGTTCAATACTTTCGATGCCTGCAATGTTTTCACGCACTATCTGCAATTCTTCTTCTCGGCTCGGATAGCTGACTTTTACTTTTAGCATGAACCTGTCCTGCTGCGCTTCGGGCAGGGGATAGGTGCCTTCTTGCTCCAGCGGGTTTTGCGTAGCCAGCACCAGGAAAGGTTCTTCCAGTCTATAGGTAACATCTCCCAGCGTAACCTGTTTTTCCTGCATGGCTTCCAGCAGGGCGCTCTGCACTTTTGCCGGGGCACGGTTTATTTCATCGGCCAGTACAAAGTGGGCAAAAATGGGTCCTTTTTTCACGATGAATTCCCCTCGTTGCTGGTTGTAAATCATGGTGCCGGCCACATCGGCAGGCAGAAGGTCGGGGGTAAACTGGATGCGGCTGAAACTGAGGTTGAGGGTACAAGCCAGGCTTTTGATGGTAAGCGTTTTGGCAAGGCCAGGTACTCCCTCCAGCAACACATGGCCATTGCAGTAAAGGCCCACCAACAGGCGGTCTATCATGTTGGCCTGGCCCACAATGATCTTGTGCAATTGGCTGCGTATTTTATCGGTAACATTGAAAAATGCATTTACCTGTTCCTGTAAAATCCTTATGTCTTCGGCTGTTGGCATGGTACTGTTTTGTGCGGTGAAAATACGATAGGAGGCAGTCTCAAAATTTGTGCCTCAAAGAACCAGGCCATCGAAAGGACTCCGACATCGCCCGGATTTGTTCTTAGTTAACATCCTTTTGTGACCGGATTGCCATTCGGCACAAGAAATTCTGCAAAGGTCATTACTAACCACAAAGTCGCAACGCAGGCACGGGGAGGACTAAAAAAACAAGAGAAAATCAAGCATTGAGGCTGGTGTGCCTCCATTGTGCCAAGGTGGTTATTCAAATACGCACAGTTATTAGATATGCACTTGTCTCTTTCATGCCAAAAGCATCTGCATATCCGGAATAATCTGATGATTTACTACAATAAATAATGCGGCTATTGACGTAGGTCATATCCTGTATGCACAACAATCAATACTTTAATAGTCTCAAAAATCCAGTATATGCAAACCATCCTCGTTCCCACCGATTTTTCGCCCACAGCACGCAACAGCGGCGTATATGCTGCACATCTTGCCAAATACCTGGGTGCAAAAAAACTCGTGTTGTACAATGCCTATTCCATGCCTTTGGCTACCGAAATGAGCTGGGCCATTTTACAGACCGAAGAATTGCAGAAGGCTAGTGAAGCGAGCCTGGAGGAATTCAAAAACATGATGCAGTCATTCTGTGGACCGGGTATTGAAGTACAAACCATTTCCGATTTCGGTTTTCTGCAGGAGCGGCTTGCCCGCATAGCCGACGAAGTGAAAGCCGACCTGATTGTGATGGGCATTACCGGTGGCGGCAAACTGGAGGAAGTGCTGGTTGGCAGCAACACCACCCATATCATTCACCACACGCATGTGCCGGTGCTGATTGTGCCGCCGGAGGCATTGTGGAAAGAAGTAAAAAAGATTGGTTGGGCCTGCGATTACAAGGAGGTGATGAAGAGTACTCCGGCGGAGTCCATTAAAAATATGGTTGACGAATTTCATGCAAGCCTGGTAGTAGTGCACAACGATCCGAGCCCTAAAGCCTTTGACCCAGATATGTTTCACAACAATGTAATGGTGGGCGAACTTTTTAGCCATTTGAAACCTGAATTTGTGCGGGAAGAAAAGGAACACTTTGTTGAAGGCATTGATGATTTTGTAAGGAGTTACAGCATTGATATGCTGCTGGTGATTCCTAAAAAGCACAGTTGGATTGATTCAGTATTTCGCCGCAGCAATACTACGCGGCTGGCTTACCACAGCCATATCCCGCTGCTGTGTATCAGGTCAATAGAAGCTAAGTAGAAAAGAAAAAGTCACTCAAAGAGTGGTTTTTTCATAGTCAGAAGAAATGCAGCGTTTCTTTTGCCCTGTCTTCATAGCCAAACTCTTCGCCTGCTTCAAGTTCTTTGCCGGTGTAGTGACCATGTTTCAAAATCTGGATCACCATCCAGATAACAACGAATGGTGAAAGGCTGAACAGTGCTCCGATTACCCGGTCTGATGCTCTTGCGTCAAAAAGCAGAACATACACCAGCAAATACACGGTAGCAAGGAGTATTGCGATTTGATATTTTTTCATAACACCTCCTTATTGTAAGACAACTACGCACTGTGCAATGTTGTAGGCGTGACAAGGAAATGACATTCCTATTCCACTTTGTATTCGGCACGCAGGGTGATGGATGCCGTTTTTTCCTTGCTCGATGTGTTGAATGCGCCGCCGTAGCTGTAGTCTTCGTCCAGGTTTTTTCCGGTAATCTGAAACACACCCATGTTGGCTTTGCGCAACGATACTATGTGCCCGCCCGAATTTTGTGCAATGGTTTCAGCCCTGCCTTTGGCGTCTTCACTGGCCTTGGCCAGCAGGTCGAGTTTCAATTCATTCAGCCGGGTGTAGTAGTACTGCGGCGCCTGGGAGTTGAACTCAATACCCTTCTCTAATAATTC
>JBBIOQ010000137.1:0-9021 GCA_037443285.1 Sphingobacteriales bacterium
ATTTCCTGTAATGCTTCCTGGTAATCTCGTTGCCATTTTTCTGCCAATTTCTGAACATTAGCTTCCTTCAATTTGAAAGCTTTGTTGAGTTGCGCCAGGTTGTTGTTGGCAATTTCTTTTTGAGCAATGATTTTGTTTCTTGCTTCCATCATGCCGGGGAATAACATTGGAGAATTTGTCCCTACTGAACTCTCATTTATCGGCCATTCAGTACTACTCGTTTTTTCTGCCGGCAGCCAGGCTGAATTCTCAGAAATCTCAGCATTCTTAAATGCTGCAAGCCCTGAGTTCTCTGCAGTTGGTTCAATTAGTTTCTTCACTCGTTCAACAGCTACGGCATCGATAGCTGGAGCAGCTATAGTTTTCGGGGCATTGATGATTTGCGAACTGAAATTGGTGGCAGCCTCTGCCAATTCTTGCATGGCAACACCCAGGTTGAAGGATTGAGTCGGCGTAATATGGTTTTGAGATGAAATGTGTGAAACAGATAAAGGCAGTGGTGCATTTGTTTTCACTGGCACGCCTGAGATAATGGGCGAGAATGCATTCATTAGCAGTCCCATAATCGTCATGGTGAGCAATGCCCCAAGTTGTGTACGGTAATCAAACGATCTTTTCTCACCACTCACCATTCTTTTGATGCGGTCAAGCAGTTCAAAGCGATGGCGATTGGTAGCACCCAGTGCCAGCAGGTGTGCAGTGCTCCCTTGTTCAATGGCCAACAGCGCCCTGCCATAGTCGGCTGCACTGTAATTGAATTGCAGCACCCAGTCGTCGCAACTGTTTTCCCTTTCTACATAAGCCTGCTTCAGAAGCAAGCGCATAAATGGATTGAAGAACAACAATATTTCTGCTGCCTGCAGCAGGATGTTGATGAAGTAATCGTGACGCTTGATATGCGACAGTTCGTGCAGTAACACTGCTTCCATTTGAGCAACCGAAAGTTGATTGAGACTTGCTATTGGCAGCAGGATGACAGGCTTCCAAAATCCAATGGTGAGCGGGCTTGATACATGATGGCTCATCAACAGTTTCACAGGCTTTTCAATGTTGAGCAGGGCTGCATATTTCTTTACAAAAAGCCGCCATTCTAACGCAGGTTTTTGGTCGGCGGTGTTTTTTAATTGATGCACTTCACTGAATGCGTTGTAAAGCCTGATGGCAAGTATGGAAGTTACTGCCAGGTATGCGCAGCTGAGGTATGGAATAAATTGTTTTGCAATGCCAAAAATTCCTGAAATGAATCCGGAAAAATTGGCAAGCGGATTCATCAGTTTGATGGAAGAAGTGAATTGCTGGATGGTGATGCTTTCCCCGGGTGCATTGCCTGCAAAAAAATACCATGCAAAAGAAAGAATGAACGCAAGTAATCCTGCCAGAGATCCCACTACAGCGAGCAAATAGCGGACGGCAGAGGAAGGTCGGAAAATGGCATTGGCCAGGAAGTATAACAGCCAGATGATGGCCACTTGCCAGATACTGTTGGCAATGGTCATTCCAAGTGCATTCAAAAACGATGATTGGGCAATATCAATCATGGCAGAAAGTTTGGATGCTTATTTCATTGAGTCGAGCAACTTCTGTATTTCTTCAATTTCCTGTCTGGAGGGTTTGGCCGAACCAAGAGCACGCATGACCAACTGTCCCGCCGATCCTTCAAACAATGTGTTCATCATTTTGCCCACAATTTGTTGCTGTGTTTTTTCCTTGCTCACGTTGGCTTCGTAAACATGCGTTTTGCTGCTGTCGTCTCTTTTCACCAGTCCTTTTTCAAACATAATCTGCAGCAGTTTGAGGGTAGTGGTGTAACCGGCATCTTTTACAGTCGCCAGTTCTTCATGTACTTCGCGAACGGTAGCTTTGCCACGCTGCCACAATACCTGCAGTATTTCCAATTCGCTCTCTGTGGGTTTCAGAGCTGCCTGCTTTGCCATAGTCAAAACATTTGATAATGTAATTTTATACAATTCAGAACAATTATACGATGCTTTTCGTAAATAAATGGTTAAAGGGTTGTAATGATGGACGAGTGGTGGATATTTAGAGAAGAATCTGAACCTGGAAAATGGATTTTCAATGCGTGAAAAATCCATTTCATATGCATACCTGGCCATCGGGAAGACAATTGAAACCTGTCGTTTTTCGTGTGTTTAATTTGGTTATTGAATGATGCAAAACCGACTGGCGAGCCGACCAGAAAGTTGGTTGAAACCATCTATTGGCAACTCTTGCAAATAAGTTTTGAATTATTACTGGCAGGGAAATTATTTTCTTCTCAATGCAGAGGTCCAGGTGCCTATGGCTAGCAAAATGATATAAACCACAAACAAACCAACACCCCATGCATTTATAGTGAAGATGCCTACCAGGGAAAGTATACCAAGCAAGGCCAATGACGCAGAAAGGCTGCTCCTGCGTGTTTTGAAAGTATTGCTCAAAGGGTAATCAATTCGTGAAAATGCAAAAGGCAAAGTGGCTACAATAAGAGTGGCTACCAGGTAATCACCATTAAGGTCTTTGTCTTTCGTGGTAAGAAACAGCACAAAAAACACCATGCCGGCCAGCAACGCTGCAATCACTGTCTGGCTGCTCACTTTTTCACTTTGCGTGAGTGCGTACTTTCCCTCCGGATGATAAATCAGGAAAAAATTTGCAACAGGTTCGATGAGCCAACTCGTGACGACAAACAACAGGTAGGCAATGATGATGAAACCCACCAAATAGGACCACGGTGGGCCTACCACGCTGCCTAAGAGTGCGGCCAGCCTGAAACAGATATACAACCCAACCGTGAAGCCAATGCGTGCCGCCCTGCCCTTGTTGCTGAGCCAAATACCATACTGCAAAAACCAACGATAGGGTGCTATGCGGCTTTTCAGCGCTTCCTTCAAACCGTTGCGTGCAGTAACATTTGCAGGGTTAATGCGCAGTGCTTCTTTGAAATGATGGGCTGCTTGCCTGTGTTGTCCTTTTTCCAGGAAATTCCATGCTACCGTTACATGCGTAAAATCATTTTCAGGGTCCACAGCAAGGCTATCCTGCATGGTGGCTATGGCATCATCCACCTTTCCCATTTTATTCAGTGCACGGCTGCGGGCATTGAGGCAGCCAATATCTTCAGCATCTACCTGCAAACCTTCATTGGCTTTTTGTAGTGCTTCGGCAAACCTTCGTTCATCAATCAGCACATAGGCAAAGAGTGCATAATAGGCCGGCATGTAAGGGTTCATGCCAATGGCGTCCTGCAACAATTCCATCGTAGCCTGGTGCTGGTCAAGTTTGTAATGTGCAAATGCTTTCAGGTAGAGATAATACTCTTCTTCCGGATTTAATTGCAAGGCCCTGATGATGGGTTCCAACGCTTCACCGGCTTTGCCCTGGTCAATTTTGATGCGGGCAAGCAGCGCATGTGCCGCATCATTTTCAGGCTCCTCCACCAGTACACGTGCTATTTCTTTTTCAGCATCGCCATACCTCGACTGGTCAACTAAAATGCGGGCCTTTTCCAGCATTACCATTTCCTTTTTTTGATGTACTCCAGTATTTCGTTGTATTGCCCGCTTTCGTTGCTGTACAAAGCGTAGTTACGTGCTGTCGAAAACCATTCACGGGTGGTGGGTTGCATTGTTTTAGCCATTTGCAGCAAGTCCCTGGTAGTAATTGCAGACAATTGGCCGCTGCGAAACGATTGTTCCAGTTTTTCTTCTATGGTCCTGTCGACCAATGCTTTCAAATCAGCACCTGAGAATTCAGCAGTGGCTGCGGATATTTTTTTATAGTCAATAGCTTCCGAAGGCTTGTCTTTCAGCTGCGATTTCAGGATTTCTTCGCGACCGTTTTCATCGGGTGGTGGCACAAAAATGAGACGGTCGAATCTGCCGGGCCGGCGGAAGGCGCTGTCCACACTCCAGGGTGCATTGGTAGCTGCGAGCACCAGCACGCCTTCATTGTTGCTGTCAATGCCATCCAGCTCACTTAGAAATTGGTTGATGGTATGACGCATGGCGCTTTGACGCAGATCGGAACGGCTGGCTCCCAATGCATCCACTTCATCAATAAACAACACACAGGGTGCATGGTCCCTGGCAGTTTCAAATACCTCGTGCAGGTTTTTCTCGCTGTTGCCAATCCACATATCAAGAATGTCGTGCAGGCCGATAGCAATGAATTTCGAATTGATTTCACCTGCGGTAGCTTTTGCAATCAAAGTTTTGCCACAGCCGGGAGGGCCGTACAGCAAAATGCCGCCACCAGCCTTCTTGCCATATGCTTTGTAAATTTCCGGGTGCTTCAGCGGGTGAATGATTTTCATGGAGATTTCATCCTTCACTTTTTGCATGCCGCCTACATCGCTGAAGTTGATGTCGGGTTTCTCCAGGAAAATATCATTGGAGGCATCTTCATCCCAATCTTCATCATTGTCAAAACTGCCGTTGCCGGCCACCCTGAACAAAGCATCTAATTCGGCATCAGCAAGGGATGGACTCAATGCTATCAATCCCTGGTAAAGGATGGCTGCCTTTTCAAGGCTTTTTTCTTTTACAAGGCATTTGATGTACAACAATACATCCTTGTCTTTCAGTTTTCCTTCCAGTTGTTCGTAAATGATGATGGCGGCAGAATACTGGCCAAGGTGAAAATAGCATGCCGCCAAACCAGCCTGTGCCTGCTGATGGCCATAATGCTGATTGAGCACTTCTTTGAAATGCTGCGCTGCTTCGCTGTATTGCTTTTCACCCAACAACAAATCGGCAAGGCTCATACGAAGGGGTATGTTATCCGGCGAAACAGCCAGTGCTTCTTTCAGTGCTTCTATCATGATTTAGCAGTGTTTGGGTGAGTGGTGCAAAATAGGAGAGAACAGTCAATTTTATGCAAAAACCCCGCTTGCCTTGGCAAACGGGGTTTTGTATATGCTGTCAACTGTCAACAAATGACAGTCAACTGTTTTTTTAGTAGTCCATGCCACCCATTCCAGGATGTCCGCCGCCTGCAGGAACTGCAGATTTAGGTTCTGGCTTGTCGGCAACTACTGCTTCAGTTGTAAGCAGCATGCCAGCAATTGATGCAGCGTTTTCAAGTGCTACACGGCTAACTTTTGTTGGGTCAATTACACCGGCCTTAAAGAGGTTTTCATACACTTCAGTACGTGCATTGAAACCAAAGTCGCCTTTGCCTTCCTTGATTCTCTGAACTACGATAGAACCATCGATACCTGCGTTGGCAGTAAGGATGCGAATAGGCTCTTCCAATGAACGGCGCACAATAGCCATACCAGTTTGTTCGTCAGCTATCTGGCCTTTCACTTTAGCTTCCAGTGCATCGATGGCACGGATATAAGCAACACCACCGCCAGGTACGATGCCTTCTTCAACAGCAGCACGGGTAGCATGCAATGCATCATCTACACGGTCTTTCTTTTCTTTCATTTCTATTTCGGTAGCAGCGCCAATGTAGAGTACAGCAACACCACCGGCCAATTTAGCCAAACGCTCCTGCAACTTTTCACGGTCGTAGTCAGAAGTGGTGGTTTCAATTTGAGCTTTGATTTGGTTTACGCGGGCAGTAATATCTTTTTTATCGCCTTTGCCACCTACGATGGTCGTATTGTCCTTGTCAATGGTTACACTGGCAGCCTGTCCCAAATAGCTCAGGTCGGCATTTTCCAGTTTGTAACCTTGTTCTTCGCTGATGACAACGCCCTTGGTCAGTACAGCAATGTCCTGCAGCATTTCCTTACGACGGTCGCCAAAGCCAGGGGCTTTAACAGCAGCCACTTTCAAAGTGCCACGCAGTTTGTTTACCACCAGGGTTGCCAGAGCTTCGCCTTCGAGGTCTTCGGCAATAATGAGCAGCGGACGACCACCCTGTGCAACTTTTTCCAAAATGTGCAGGATGTCTTTCATAGCGCTGATCTTCTTGTCGTAGATCAGAATGTATGGATTCTGCAGTTCAGCTTCCATTTTTTCGCTGTTGGTCACGAAATAAGGAGAGATGTATCCGCGGTCGAACTGCATACCTTCCACTACATCAACAGTAGTGTCGGTGCCTTTGGCCTCTTCCACAGTTATCACACCTTCTTTACCCACTTTGGCAAAAGCTTCGGCAATGAGTTTGCCAATGGTTTCGTCGTTGTTGGCAGAGATAGAAGCGACCTGCTGAATTTTCTTGCTGTCGTTTCCAACAGTCTGGCTCTGGCCTTTCAGGTTTTCAACCACCAGGCTAACAGCCCTGTCAATGCCACGTTTCAGGTCCATTGGGTTTGCACCAGCAGCAACCATTTTCAGGCCTTCGCTAATGATGGCTTGTGCAAGCACGGTAGCAGTAGTAGTTCCATCACCTGCAATGTCAGCAGTCTTGCTGGCCACTTCTTTCACCATTTGAGCGCCCATGTTTTCAATGGCGTCTTCCAGTTCAATTTCTTTGGCCACAGTTACACCATCTTTGGTGATGCCGGGTGCGCCAAATTTCTTTTCAATTACTACGTTGCGGCCTTTGGGACCGAGGGTTACTTTCACGGCATTTGCCAGTGTGTCAACGCCCTTCTTCATTTTGTTGCGGGCTTCGATGTCGAAAAATATTTGCTTAGCCATAGCTATTTGAATATTTAGATTTTAGATTAAAAATTCTGAATACAATTATTGGTACCAACGATTGTGCATGTAGCATCCTAGTTGCCTGCCCGACTTTTTCGTTCAGGCGGGCGTCGCAATCACTTTTACAGTTGTGCTGCTCTCAGCACATGAGAATTAAACAATCGCCAGGATGTCGCTTTCACGCATAATCAGGAAATCGGCGCCTTCAATGCTGATTTCAGTGCCGGCATATTTGCCGTACAATACAGTATCGCCGGTCTTTACAGTTACAGGTTCATCCTTTTTGCCAGGACCTGCAGCTACTACAGTGCCGCGTTGGGGCTTCTCTTTTGCAGTATCGGGGATAATGATACCGCCAGCAGTTTTCTCTTCAGCAGGAGCCGGCTTTACAATTACCCGGTCGTGGAGTGGGGTAACAGCCAGTTTTTTGTCTTTAGCCATAATCGTATTTTTTAGGTTTTAATGAAATGTTTAGGTGCAGACTCATTTGCCATAATTATGCCATGGCGTTTAAATGGTCTGGTAAAAGTCATTTTTACAGGCAGCACTTTATTTTCATTCAAAACCCTGCCAATTAAGTGTACATTTTTTCAGCATGATTTGCCAAAAAGACACAAGGTCATAGAACTTTTCCTTTATTTAGGTTGTCTATTCATTCTGCAGTTATACCTATGAAGTACTTTTTGCCTTATCTCGTGTTAGTTGGCCTGTTAACCATTGTCGGCATAAATAGTGAACCTTCTGAAAAACAAAGATATGGACTCAGGGAAAATGAATCTGAAGGCATGGGCGAAGCTGAAACCGATGGTATTGCCGATGCCATCGCCTGGGATATAGCACTCACCAGGGACCCGGCAACAGGCAGCGTTCCGGTAGAAAGGCTGCAGGAAGCAAAAAAAGTTCGAGACCAACTTATTGTATCCAATAAATTGAACATCCTCTCGCCTGTAAGCGGTATCAGTTGGACGGAACGAGGGCCCAACAATGTAGGCGGCCGCACCAGGGGTGTACACTTTGATTTGGGCGATGCAGAAAATGGATTCAAAAAAGTGTGGGCCGGTGCTGTGGGTGGCGGGCTTTGGTACACTAATGATATCACCGCTTCGCCGCCAACCTGGGTAAAAGTGAACGACTTCTTTGACAACATTGCCATTTCATCCTTTGCGCAGAGCACTACCAATCCGTTGGTTATGTATTTTGGAACTGGAGAAGGATGGTTCAATTCAGATGCCATCGAAGGCATGGGCATTTGGAAAACGACCGACGGCGGCGCCAACTGGACCCGGCTTACTTCCACTTCCAGCTTTGCCTATGTGCAGGATTTAGCCATTGACAACAATGGCAATTTGTACGCAACTGTGCGGCCAAGAACAACAGGGCAGGCCAATGGCATTCAGAAGTCAACCGATGGGGGTAATACCTGGACACAGGTTTTAGGAAGCCCTGTCCTGGGCTCCAGTACAAGGGGTGGCGATTTGGAAGTTGCTTCCAATGGTGACTTGTATGCCAACATTGGATTTGGAAATGGCAGTACTGGTCGAATCTACCACAGTGCAGCTGCAACATACCTGCTCAACACAGGTAATGCAGGTACGTGGGATGACATAACTCCTAATACCGACAATACCATGCCGGTGTCGGGCGATCCGTATGACAGGATTGAATTAGCTGTAGCACCCACCAACAGTGCTGTGGTTTATGGATTGTTTGAAAGCAGCGGTACAAGCAATGTGGGATACATTAAGCAATACGATGCAGTTGCAAACGCTTGGACGAGTCGCACAGTGCCTACCATCATTGACCAGGGCAATAATTCAGTTTTCACCCGCAGCCAGGCCTGGTATGATTTGATAGCAACGGTTGACCCGCAAAATGAAAATAGCCTGTACATCGGTGGCGTGGATGCGCTTCGTTCGGACAACAATGGTGCCAACTGGGAGCAAAAAACCACCTGGAGCCTTTATTTGGCTACCGGCTATACAAGCTCGCAAAATGTACATGCCGACCACCATAAAATAGAGTATGCACCCGGCAGTAGTTCCCGCATGCTGATGGGCACCGATGGCGGTATTTTTTATTCGGAAAATGCCAATATTGGAACGGCAGGCACCGGCACTTATCCCACCTTCAGCAGCAAAAACACAGGGTATAATGTAACCCAGTATTATGCGGTAGCCAACCACCCGACCGATCCAAATTATTTCCTGGCTGGCGCACAGGACAACGGTTCGCAGAAATTTACTTCAGCGGGATTAAATTCCACAGTGAATGCCTCGGGTGGGGACGGAGCGTTTTGCCATATTGACCAAAACGAGCCAAACATCCAGATCACTGCATACGTGTACAACAACTATTATGTTTCTACAAACGGGGGGGCATCGTTTAGCAGCCGTTTCAAGAATAACAACGGTAGATTTATCAACCC
>JBBIOQ010000138.1:0-8933 GCA_037443285.1 Sphingobacteriales bacterium
CAACCAGTTGTATGGAAATTGCACATTTATTAATAACGGCGTGAATGTTTTTTTTGAGGCCGATGCAGGCAGCAATTCCAATCAATTCAATGGTAATACCAGCTTTGTTGCTCACCAGACTGGAGGACTCTACATCAGCACCGGAAGTTCATCTGCATTCAATGGCGATTTGTCAATAACCAGGACTGGTGCAGGACCCACCACCGCATTCTATTATGGCGCTGACATTTCCGGCAATTTCAGTTTCATCAATCACGAAGGTGGGCCAACAAGCCTGGGTGGCCTGGATATTCGGTCGACACTCATTGGGGGCACCATTAACATTGATGCACCTTCTAAAAACTACAACAACTTTTTTGTGAACAGGTTGGTAAACCAGGCAAATGGAGGTAATATCCTTATCAGGAATACCAAAGGTTTCCATTTCATTCGCGATACAATAAGGGCAAACAGTATTTCTGTTACAGGTTACAAAGATGATTATGGATATATAGCGGATTGTCATTTGCAGGCCAATCTTTCGATCTCAGATGATAGTTCAAATGCAAATGGCTGGGGCACAGAATTGCGCAATAATTCAATTGCCGGCGTTTGCCATTTCACCAACAATGGCTTCAACACTTTTATGGAAGCAGAGGCTGGAAGTGCAGCGAATGTATTTATTGGTGATGTTACAATAACGGCTATGCAAAGCGGGCAAATTAGGTTGAGTGAGGGAAGCGCTTCAACCTACAATGGCCATCTGTCCATTACAAGACTTGCAGCCGGCGATACTTATGTATTCAATGCAGGGGGTAGCATCACAGGCAACCTTTCCTATACAAATCACTATGGAGGCGTTACCTGGATAGGAGACAATATTGGTGCTCCAACCAACATTGGAGGCATGATCAATATCGATATGCAAAACGTCATTACCAATCAAATGCGTTTGCGTGCAGTTAGAAATCAAACCAATGGCGGCGCTATTAGTATCATAAACACTGCAGGTTTTGAATTCCTTAATGATACACTGCGGGTAACTAATTTGGCCATCTCCAATTACAAGTTTGGTCATGGCGTGTTTGATCGCAATGCTATTTATGGAAATGTAACACTGGCTGATGATGCACCAAATAGTGGTGGTTATAATACTTATATATCATCCAATCATATTGTGGGCAACTCCAGTTTCATTCAAAACGGGTCGAATGGATTCTTTGAAGCGTTTGCCGGGGCCACTGCAAATGTGTTCGATGGAAATACACAATTTGTAGCCAACAGTGCAGGTGTGTTCTTTGTTTGCGATGCCAGCAATTCCCAATTCAACGGCGACCTTAGTATTGTCAGAAACATCGCGGGCATCACACATGCATTTGTCGCAGGAGCAACCATTACTGGCAATTTCACTTTGAACAACAACTATGGTGGAGAAATCATTCTTGGCAATACGGGCGTAATGTCAACAGTCATCAATGGCACTTTTTCAATAAACGCTAACTCCACAGCGCCGTCCCCAATCGGCATTTACAGAATGATCAACTACACCAATGGCGGCAGCATTTCCATTCAGCATTACAATGGTGTGGATATACAGCGTGATACGCTTGCGGTGAGCAGCTGTACCATCAGTGGTTATGTCGCAGGCTACACTACTGTTTTCAATAGTTCCATCACCGGAAATGTGACCATTGCTGATGATCCAGCTTACAGTGGTGGATATGCTACGTTTGTTAGGGGTAATAGCATAATCGGCAACACATCAATTACGAATAATGGCAGCAACGCTTGCTTGATTGCAGACCAGGGCGGGACAGTTAATCATTTCCTTGGAGACATGAGCCTTATAAAATCAGGCCCGGGCCCCGTTTACTTTGGCACCGGAGATACCGTTGTTATTGGTGGTAACCTGCTGCTGACCAGCAATAATGATGTGTTAATCGGAATGCTCAAATTTGTTGGCAATACGAATGCTGCACTTGAACAGCAGGGCAATCAACCCATCAAACTGGATTGGTTATTTATGGAAAAAAATGCCGGGTACGACCTGACCTTTAATGACAGTGTAACTGTGCAGGTTGCAGCATATTTCAACAATGGCAATATTGTTACCTCAGCAGGAAAGCACCTTGAGTTTGCCAATAACGCCACCAGCAACAATGCATCTGACATTAGCCATGTGATAGGCCCTGTTATAAAAACCGGTAACCAGGTGTTTTCATTTCCTGTGGGCAATGCTTCCGGTTTACAGGCGTTGGCAATTACACAACCGGCAGATTATAATGAACGTTTTGTATGCCAGTATTTTCCCGTGAGTCCGCACCCCATGTACGATACGGCCCAACGTGAGCCTGGCCTGGCACGCATTGGCACCTGTGAGTATTGGACGCTTCAACGATTAGCCGGAAGCAGCAGTGTAGCCATCAAACTCGATTTTGGCATACCATGCCAGTATGTGTACACACCCACCGACCTGCGCATTGCCCGCTGGGCAGGCAGTTTGTGGGAAAACCTGGGTAACGGCGGGGCCATGGGTACCGGCAGTGGCAACATCATGACGCCAAATACGGTGAGCGACCTTGGTGTTTTTGCACTGGCTACGGTTGCTACCGTTATCCCAACTATAACCATTGCATCAAGTGTAGCCAACCCGGTTTGCGTATGCGCCAAAGTCACCTTTACTGCTACGCCGACCTACCAAGGTTATACGCCAATTTATCAATGGAAGAAAAACGGTGTAAATGTTGGCACCAATGCAGCAACTTACCTTGACAGTTCGCTTACAGATGGCAACCAGGTTTCTTGTGTACTCACCAGTAGCGCCGCATATGCTACCATACCTACAGTTACCAGTAACCTACTTAACATTACCATTACCAACACCAACACATGGACGGGTGCTGTTAGTTCTGATTGGAAAAATCCTGCTAACTGGAGTTGCAATTCGGTTCCATGCGATGCCACGCAGGTAATTGTAAACAGTGGCACACCGAGCGATTTGGAAGTGCCTGCAGATTCAACCATTACCGTGGACAAAATGGATGTAAAAACCGGTTCAAGAGTAAAGGTGAAAGCGAACGGCAAACTCATTATCAAAGGCAAACACTAGGTTCAGGTGTAACTACATGAGTAAAAAAAATCGCAGCGTTCACGGCTGCGATTTTTTATGGGAATATTTGGGTGCGTTAGACTACACGGTGATAGCCTCCAGCACTTTTCCTTTTATTTCATTCATGTGTATGCGGTCCTGTGTCATCGTGTCTCTATATCGGATAGTTACAGTGCCGTCTTCTTTTGTTTGGTGGTCAACTGTTACCGCAAACGGCGTACCAATGGCATCCATGCGGCGATAGCGTTTACCAATGCTATCCTTCTCTTCGTAGAAACATTGGAAACTGCTTTTGCAACCGTTGATGATGTCGCGGGCAATATCGGGGAGTCCATCTTTTTTAGTTAGTGGCAATACTGCAAGCTTGGTAGGAGCAAGGTTTGCAGGAATGCGCAATACCACACGGCTGTCTTCGCTGCCATCTTCTTTTTTCCATTTTTCTTCGGCATATGCATTGCTCAATGTTGCCAGTGCCAAACGGTCCAAACCAACGGAGGTCTCTATGACGTAAGGAATATAATTCTGGTTGATTTCTGTATCGAAATACTGCATTTTCTTTTTACTGAATTCCTGGTGGCGGCTAAGGTCATAATCTGTGCGACTGTGAATGCCTTCCAGTTCTTTCCATCCAATAGGGAAATTAAATTCAATATCCACGGCAGCATCAGCGTAGTGTGCAAGTTTCACATGGTCGTGGTACTGCAGGCGATCAGCCGGGAACCCCATCACCTCCTTATGCCAGTTCAATCTTTCCTGTTTCCAATGTGCATACCATTCTTTTTGTGAACCGGGGCGTATGAAGTATTGCATTTCCATTTGCTCAAACTCCCGCATACGGAAAATGAATTGGCGTGCAACAATTTCATTTCGGAATGCCTTGCCGGTTTGTGCAATGCCAAACGGAATTTTCATCCTTCCGGTTTTCTGCACATTCAGAAAGTTTACAAAGATGCCTTGTGCCGTTTCGGGGCGCAGGTAAATGGTGTTTGCTTCATCGGCTACACTACCCAGTTCGGTGCTGAACATGAGGTTGAACTGGCGCACATCAGTCCAGTTGCAGGTGCCGCTAACGCTGCATTTAATATTGTTGTCAATTATCAATTGCTTAATGCCGGAGAGGTCGTCTTTGGCAAGCAACTGCTCCATGGCGCTAATCAACTGTGTTGCTTCCTGCTCTCTACCTTCTGCGGTCAGTATATCTGCATGTGCTTCAATCAGGTGGTCAACCCGATATCGCTTCTGGCTATCCTTGTTGTCAATCATGGGGTCGCTGAAATTGTCCACATGACCGCTGGCCTTCCAGGTGGTAGGGTGCATGAAAATAGCAGCATCAATGCCCACAATATTCTCATTCATCTGCGTCATGGATTTCCACCAGGCATCGCGGATATTCTTTTTCAGTTGGGCACCGTTCTGTCCGTAATCATACACGGCGGCAAGTCCGTCGTATATCTCACTACTCTGAAAAATGTAGCCGTACTCTTTAGCATGGCTGATGAGGTTCTGAAAGGCATTAACATCGTATGACATGAAAACAATTTGAAATTTCAAGAATGGGCCAATGTGCAAATAAGGTAGGCGGCAGCAGGGTCATTTATCCTTTTCCAATCTGTTCGGCATTTGCTTATTGGCATTTTTGTTTTTAGGACGGCAAAGATATGGTTTGAAACATTGATGAATATTGGCAAGCACGCTTCGGAAATTATCTGCTTTGAAATTGGGCAAATTCCGGGCATTGATGATTGTGCTAAATCAATCAGACCTGAATGCTATCCTGATGGAAATTGCCCCTGACATAAATGTGCTATACCCCTTTTGTGGTAATAGCAGGGAATGCCACTCCAACTTATTGCAATTGCCGAATGTATACATTACCTTAAACAGCTATTTCAAAAAAAGCCCATCCTTTCTCACCATTGGAATTCTGTTCCTAAACCTGCTCCCTTCCGAAAATTCAAAACGGAATCTGTTTTTTATCACCTCAAATCGTTTTTTTATGAAAAAACTGTTTTTTCTTTTTTTCCTCCTGCCTTTGTTAGTACAAGCCCAGCAAACTGTTGTTTCTGTTGAAAGGCTTTTCCCTAAAGTAGACAAGACCGAAGCTTTTGAAAAGGCACTGGCTAATCACGCCCAAAAGTTCCACACCGGAAAATACAAGTGGCGTGTTTTTCAAATCCAATCGGGTCCCGATTACGGCGGTTATCACATTACAGAAGGGCCTGTAAGTTGGGATGAGGTTGACCATCGTGGCGACCTCGGTGCCGAACATATGGCCGACTGGAACAAAAACATTGCTCCTTTGCTCACCGAAAGAGCTACAAGTTCATTCTCAGTTTACCAGGAAGAACTTAGCAATGTGGCGCTTACCGATTATTCTGATTGGATAAACATAAACCATCTTCAAACAGCGCCTGGCTATGGCGATGAAATAAGGGATTTGATTACCAAACTGAAGAAGGGCTGGGTGGAAGACAAGTCTACTGTGGCCGTTTATTCAAACAGTTCCTCGGGTGCACCAGGCTACGCTATTGTTACGCGTTACAAGCAAGGCCTGAAGGAAAGGACAATGGGATTCCGTCCGCCTTTCAAAGAAACCTATGAGAAAGCAAATGGCGCCGGCAGTTGGACAGCCTTCCAAGACATGCTAAAAAAATGCGTGGCATCCAGCTCAAGCGAATTGCTGAAGTTCCGCGCCGACCTGAGTTCGAAATAAGCATTCAGCTCATTATAAAAAGAATCCTGCAGCCATCTGCAGGATTCTTTTTATAGTATCAATCGGCCACCAGGTTACACACGCACATAGAATTTTCGTTTGTCCATGATGTAACCCACCAACCAACAAAACATCATTACACTCATTGCAAATAGCAAGGATCCTACATGCTTTCCTGCATGGCTGTAAATGTTTTGAAAAAGCCATTTGTATAAAGGTTCTTCATCGGGCATAAATATGACCCACATAGTGGTGGCCAGTAATTCACTGAGCAGGTAAATGAACAATGGGTTCTTGCCAAACACTTCAAAGAAATAAGTCCATTTGGTCTTGCCTGCAAAATCGATTACATACATTATTGCAGCAAGCATCACGAAGTCAAGTCCAAGAGTGAGAAGTACAAATGAGCTGGTCCACAGTTTTTTGTTTACAGGAAAAACAAGATTCCAGAAATAGGCAACTGCCATGAATGCGAATCCTGCAAGCAACAACTTACTGAGTGTTTCATAAGTCTTTCCTTTCTTCTGAATGAAAACGCCTGCTGCAAAACCTCCTACTACGTTGCCTATGCCGGTGATTGTACTCAGCAAACCTTCAGGATCAAAAGCAACACCTTCACCACGGTAAAGATGTTTTTCTCCCAGCAGCCAACGGTCAAGACGCAACACCGCATTGCCTTTCAGGCTCAGTGCATCTGCTCCTGCAGGTGCCAGCCAGTACAGCAAACCCCAGTATAATAGCAGCAAAATGGCAGTGATGATATAAACTGTTTTTGGTTTCAAATAATATAGCATGAGCGCCGCAATGCCATAGCACAATGCAATGCGCTGCAAAACGCCAAATACCCTTGTTTCGGCAAACGGAAATGAAACCATAGCTCCATTGTGCCATTTGAAAAAAGGAAACCAATACATGAGGTATCCAAGCAAAAAGATGATAAATGTGCGCTTAAAGATTTTGGCAAGCACCTGCGACTGAGGCATTGTTGGCCACTTGTTCATTACAAAACTTAGTGCATTTCCCACTGCAAACAGGAAACTTGGAAACACAAGGTCGGTGGGGGTGAAGCCATGCCAGTGGGCATGCAGTAACGGTGAAAATGTGGTTGCATAATTGCCCGGTGTGTTCACAATAATCATGAAGCAAACGGTCATTCCTCTAAAGACATCAAGTGCAAGAAACCGTTGAGAAGGAATTTGTGGCATACACTGATTGGTTGTTTGATAATTGGAATGTACTGAAAGACTACCAGGCAGCAACCTGCACTATTGGAGTTTTTCATTGTCGCGGTGGCGTTCACTATCGCGACCGGTTTTCTTCTCAAAATTTCTCTCCAATGCTGCAGTCAAATCAACACCGGTTTGATTGGCAAGGCATATCAATACCCAAAGCACATCGGCCATTTCATCGGCAAGTTCCTTTCCCTTATCTGATTCTTTAAATGATTGTTCACCGTATTTGCGCACCATGATGCGGCTGAGTTCGCCCACTTCTTCCATCAGGATGCCAAGGTTGGTGAGTTCGCTGAAATATCGAACACCAATGGTTTTTATCCAATTGTCCACTTTTTGCTGGGCTTCGATAATGGTCATTGTTTATGTTTTTGCTATGAGGATTTCCATGGGTTTGAAGGGTACAGGCAAACAATAAATAAGGATTACGAAATAGGGAAATGAGTGAAGAAATGCCATTCAATATCTGCATTGAAAAGTGTGTGCTCAAATAGATTGACTATTCCCAATCATTTTCCGGAATGGAATCGAGGATATTCCAGTAGGAAGTATAACGCTCCACGGTGATGCGGCCTTCCTCCACAGCTTTTTTTACAGCACAGCCCGGCTCGTTGATGTGCAGACAGTTGTTAAACTGGCAGTTGTGTATCAGTTCACGCATTTCCGGAAAATAATGGCTGAGTTCTTCCTTCCGAATATCTACGATACCAAACTCCCGAATGCCGGGTGTGTCAATCACCTGGCCACCGAAGGGCAGGTCGAACATTTCAGCAAAAGTGGTGGTGTGCATGCCTTTGCCGCTCCACCCGCTTACCTCCCTGGTGCGCAGTTTCCATGCCGGTACCATTGCATTCAGCAGGCTGCTTTTTCCTACGCCACTGTGTCCGCTGAGCAGGGTGGTTTTGTTCTGCAGTTGTTTGCGAATGGCGTCGAGACCATCATCATTTTGCACACTTGCTGCAAGCACTTTGCATCCAACGCTTTCATACAATGCTTTCCACTCTTCATACCTGGCGCGGTCTTTTTCTTTCCATAAATCTGTTTTGTTCACTACCAGCACTGCAGGTACGTGATACGCCTCGGTGGCAACTAAAAAACGGTCGATAAAACCGCTGGAGGTGCGAGGCTCACGGATGGTAGCTACCAGCATGGCCTGGTCGAGGTTGCTGGCAACAATGTGGTGCTGCTTACGGTGGCTTGGGCTTTGCCTGCTGATGTAATTATGCCTGCTGCAAATATTTGTGATCATTGCAACGCGGTCAGCCTCGTTTTCGACTTCAAATTCCACCTTGTCGCCTACGGCTATAGGGTTGGTGCTGGTAATATCATCAATTTTGAAAATGCCTTTGATGCGGGCTTTCCATTTGAGGCCTGCTTCATCGGTAATGTCGTACCAACTTCCGGTACTGCGGTAAACAGTTGCATTCATTGCGTTAGGATCAAAGATTGGGTGAATTTACCAACCATTTGCTCCCGACTGGTTTTGTTTCAAATAATGGCTAAAATTTCCACTTAATACCAATGCCGATGCCGGCAGCTTTCGGGTAAGTTTTTACCGATGCATTTTTGTTGATGGAGGTAATGGCAAAGCGATAGGAGGGTGTGGCCACCAAATTGATTCTCCTGCTCACGCCGTATTCAATACCAACGCCCACACTGCCCGAAACATACATGGGTTTCAGGCCGGTGACGGGTGTGGCAGTTGTTGTTTTTGAATTGGATGTTGATGTAATAAGGCCTGTTTCAAGTGTGCCCTTGGCAAGAAATTGCAATTGCACACCAGCCTGAGGTACCAGTTGCCATTTTCCAACCTGAGCATGATAGCTTGCTGCCACAGGCACTCCAACATAGGCCAGTGTGTTCATGCCGGCAAGGCTTTGTGCTGTATCGCCCAGGGCGG
>JBBIOQ010000139.1:0-8815 GCA_037443285.1 Sphingobacteriales bacterium
CCCCAATAATGGGTACATACCGGTTGGCGGAACGGCGCACCGCCAGCCAAGTGGCCCGTACAAAAACCAAAAAATACAGCAAAACGCCTATTATACCCAACCAGGTAAAAATATTGGTAATGCCTACCTCATTGGCATAACGCTCATAACGCCCTACCCCTAATTCCTCGGCGAGATCACTTCCAAAAGCTTCCGAATCATTGCCCCTCGCCGGCGTACGGCCAAACAAAACATAGCCATTATTGATGGCTGAACCAATCACCTCCTCATATATGAACGTACGGGTATCAGCTGTTAATTCCACTTCCACTACTTCACCATTGACAATCTGCCTGCTAGTAACTTCACTGCCCAGGTTTTCATCCAACTGGAATATATTTAAACTACCTAAGGCGGCCAATGCCAACAACACAAAAGGAAGTAAAAGAAACATAAGACGTAAAGCCCCTGTTAGCTTCTTTGCTCGCACAGCTGGGAGCCAATAAAACGCTAGCAGCAATATAGCCGCACCAAACTTGATAATATTACTCCGTGCATCCAAATCGGCAGTGATTACCAATGCTGCAAGCAACAACATAACAATCTTTTGTCTGAAGGAAAAAATCGGTAGCAGCGGCAATATCAACAACACAGGATGCAGGTAAAACCCGAATGAATCTGGCGTGTTAAAAAGCAATACCCACCCGAACATAGGCAAGGCCAACCTGAACCACCACTTTAATACTATTTGTAAAATTTGAGCATGGGTAAACACCAATAAGGTAATGGGCAATAATAGTATAAAGAACCCTGTGGCATAATTTTTCCAATCCCAGTAATTTTCAGGAAAAAAAAGCCCCCTCAACAAGCATATGCCTGCCCATACCATATATACAAAAAAGAATCGCAGTTGCTGACGATTATCAACATTGCTTCTAGTGCGAACTATTCCAACTGTAGTAGCCAAAATGGCTGCATACAACAACCAACCACTGAAAGTATTGCCTATAGGAAAACCTGACCATTGGTTTACAGAAACCAGGGTAAGTAAGGCTACGAAAAAAGCAAACAGTGTGGTTAGTTTCAACATTGATTAATTTATAAGGAAGGCTGGGTTTGCGGCTTTAATACATTTAGCCGGGTTGCCAGCCCAAACCTCACCCGCTGGTATATGCTTGGTTACCACTGAACAAGCGCCAATAACGGCCCCCCTGCAAATGCGGACTCCTTTTAAAATGGTGCAGTGTGCGCCAACAAAAACATCATCCTCTATTACCACAGGAGTTTTAGCTGCATTGGGCGCATCTGTTGCAGGATTTGACCGCAGCACAGGATCAAGGCTGTGAAAGTCCGTATCGTAAATGACAACACCACCACCCATCTTCACCCGATTGCCAATGGCAATGGATGTATGGCATACAATAGCTGTATTGCTCATGCCAACATCATCGCCAATGGTTAAAACAGCACCTGGTGCCACAAAAATGTAACTACAGGTATTTCGTCCTATAGGATTGGCATTGCCACTGTTACAATGAAAATTTTTGCCAATAGTACAGCATGCTGAATGGTGCACCATAATGTATGGTATTCCGGCATACCTGTGACGCTTCCCAAATCTTGTTGCATTACACCACAATAGGTAGCGTGTATACACATTGGAATAGCTATAATACAACGCTGTCCTGAGTCTGCGCAGTGCTCTAAAAATTAATCTGAACATTGTATGGCACTTAAATATTCCTGCAGGTATTGTGCTGCCACCTTTTCAACTGAAAATCTGTTGGTGGCTTGCAAATAGGCCTCTAAAGCCACCTGCCTGTACAACTCAGGATTGAGCAACAAGCCGGCTATACGTGCAGCTACCTCAGTGGCATTCCATTTGGCATACAAAAGTGCCTCATTGTTGATAACCCAGGGTACCGCCCCTGCTTTATGATTACCAACGGCTGGCATTCCTGTACTGCCGGCTTCAATAAGCACCACGCCAAAAGACTCTTCCCTGGAAGTATGAAGCAACAAATGGGCATTTTCCAGCAACCTGAAAAGCGTGGGCTGATTTATTATTCCATGAAACCTTACATGGTCCTGTATACCAAGCCTCTTTGCATCAGTTTCGGCGGCACCTCCGGGTTCGCTTCCGGAGCCTGCAAGGTGCAAAATGGCGCCCGGGAAAGAACCACGCAATTCTTGAAATACCCTCAAGCCGAATTCCCCATTTTTATGCCCTTTCCAGCCGTTGTTGACTATCACAATTTCCGGGGCAGCATTGCGCAACAATCGTTGGTCTATAAGTGCAATCACTTCCGCCTCGTTGTACCTGATGCTAACCGGATTGGGTATCACTTTGACTTCCTGCACCTTTCGTTTGCAAAATGCTTCCATATAAGGAGAAACAGTTGTCACGTTATTGAGTTGCCGCAAATTATACTCTGCCATAAACGCTCTGACTAACCGATACAACTTGGGGATGTACCATAACACTTTCCAATGGTGGTCGTGCACAGTGATTACCCTTGGGAAGCCGGATGCAATGGCTGCAGCTGTAAATTCATAGCTCCAATGGGCATGAACAATGTCAGGGCGCACTTGCCTTAAAACTGATGTCAACTCTCGTATTTCATACCGATAGGCATCGAGCATCCTGCCCCATTTTCCATAACTAAATCTTACAGCATGCGGACGAAAAGGAATAACAATCCAGGTGAACATTCCATAGTTGAATGTTTGGGCAGTCCAATTGCCGTTTTCACACTTCGACATAGTGATACCCACCACTTCGTGGCCCTTACTTAAATACGCTTGAAACAGGTTACCAAAAAATGGTGCCCCGAAGTACCCTTCAGGAAGCGAATCCAACTTACAGCCGTGTAAAAAATCTACAACTGAAGTCTTATGAATTGGGCCAACAATGGCTATTTTCATTCACTGAAACATTTAATAATGCAGACAGTCTGAAGCTGGTTAATAACCTAGTGATCGCAAGTCTTCATAATTCGTTTATAAAAATTGGTATGGTACTCGATGACCCTTTCCAATTTAAAGCGCTTCACCCAAGTGGATGCATTGTTAATTATTTGGGTTCTGTATTCAATATCGAAATAAACTCTTTCGATTGCTGCTGCAATCTCATTCGGATTCGAAACATCACATAAGCAACCCGTATTACCTCCATCCAAAACAAAAGGTACAGCGCCAGAGTATTTCCCAGCAATTACAGGAATACCACAAGCCATTGCCTCCAGCAAAGTATTGCCAAAGCTTTCTTCCAAAGATGGATGAACCATTAAAGAAGCCTCTTCAAGGATTTCAGGCAACTCGGAATGCCTAACTGAACCTTTCAACACTACATTATCAAGATAGCCCAAAGATTGCCATTGTCGCACAGCAGCATTGTCAGCTGTGAAACTCGGTCCAATTAGGACCAATCGGGAATTAGGAAATTTTGGTCTAAATATTCTATAGGCCAAAAGAAGATTTACGATATTCTTATGTTTATCGTTGAACATTGCGATAGTTATAATTTCAAAAACATCTTCCCCTTCTTTTATTGGGTGACGCTTTCTGAAGAACTCATCCCTAATTGAATTTTCAATAACTTCAACTTTCCATTTGTTTCTCTTATGGACTAGAGTAGCAATGTATTCTGAATTAGCAATAAAATGTATTTTCTTATTACTCAAAACTTGCCTAAATATCATCCAGCGAAAAAACCAGGTAATCTTATTTTTTAAGGTTTGCATTCGCCATATGGTGGGCGCCCAATCTCTAATGGTGCAAGCCACAGGCAGCTGACTCGAGAAGGAACCTGCAGCCCACGCAAATTCATAAGTCCAATGGCTATGTAAAACATCTAAAGTATCGACCCTCTTTTCAAGACACTTTTTGAGGCGCATCGCATCTATCCAACAACCATGCAGAAATTTCCAGGGGTATTTTTCATATGAAGGAACAATATAAAACGTTAATCTATCACCATACAACACTATCTCATCCTCATTTATAGGGTGGGTTGTAAAAACTGAAATCTTATGCCCTGCGTTCCATAATCCTAAGATTAGATTGTTTACGGCAGGAGCAAAGTTCTTACGGTAGACAATTTTCTCTCTACTTTCCTGATACAAATGTTTTTCAAACACTGAGATGTCACAAAAAGAAACAATACCTATATGCATAGAACTTACCAATAACACCCCCCTTCAACCATATCGGCATTAGCAGGCTTTTCCATAATATCGGGTTTCACCCAATGCTCGTTCATTAAAGCTGAATAATTATAAATCGGATGGTAGTTTGGATTCTCCCACCTTTTGCCTCTAATACCAAAAAGGAGCTGCAAAGCACCCCCAAGATGAATGGCCTTTTTACCACTGCGTTTGACATGCGCAGCTAAATGGAAACCATAAGCGCCAGCTCCAATCAATGCAATATCATAATCTTCGGCATCTATTAAACACTTCATATGCTCAAGTGCTTCAAACCAATCTGCAAATGGGGTTTTCTGGCCAGCAATGCTTTGCACTGCTTTCACCACCTTTAAATCAAATTCCGGCAAGATGCCATTGGGGTAAATTAATTTGCGTTTTGAATATTGCCTTACAATTGTTTTGCTAAAGGGATGCACTACAAGTACTTTTTTATCAGCAAGCACATGGGTCCATGGTCTTTTTGCGAAGTATGGATTCAAAAGTTCCATTTTGACCCGTAATACACCAGCAAGCTCAGCTGAAACATACTGTTCGTTCGGGAGCCAGCTTCCCAAAACATCCAAATGACGCATATCATCCAAGACCAATGCACAAAATCGTTCAACTTCCTGAATCTTCTTAGGGAAAAACCCGGAATGACTGCATAATTGAGACACCTTCAACTCTTCCCACCACCATGCGGGTACTTTACCTGTAACAAAGCCAAAATAATCTTGCTTCCTTAAGCTTCGATGAACACCAAGATAATTAACGACGGCATTCAATTCAGTAGAGCCAAATCGAGCCACCATCAGAGGCCTACTATCTAAAATTCTGTTACTGATTGCACATGCAACCCTATCGGGATCATCAATTGACACAGGTTTTTTTAGATATGCAGGCTTAAGCAATTGAGCATAAACATATCTAGCGCCTTTAAGCGCCTTTACTGCAAAAGTTGCCGGATTGATATCCATACAAAAAACTAGTTAAATCAATTTCTTCCTATTTGAGATTGTCGACTCCGGGGCTAAACCTATATCCTAATAGGTTAGATTACCCTAGTTTCAATTTAAACAATTCGAATTTGTGCCGGAGAAGTCGCGGCCATCTGCGAAATTTCCCCTTTACCCGCTTCATAAAAGGCTTTCTTTTAGCAGGTTCGCAAAATCCACGTTTTCCTAAATCAATTTCAATTCCGTTTTCTTCAAAAAGTTGAACTACTTCCGGCTTCCACTTGCCTTGAATGATACCAGTAAAAACATAAGGGATAATTTCAAATCGGTCGAGAACAACCCACTTCTTGTCAACCTGATAAATGGCCGAGTTATCTAGCCCAGCCCGTTCTGATCCAAATTCTTCAAACTCCCACCCGCTTTCATTCGGTCGCAAATATTTCAATAAAGCTTGTTTACGCCATAAAGCAGCCTGGCAACTTATCAGGTATTTTTGATTTCGCTTCGCTCTTAACAATCTATGCTCATTGACAGGCCCGGGTGCAGGCCGAACTGCCTGATCAGTCAGATGAATACAATCAATATCAGGCTGCTTCTCCATTAAGTTCGCATAGTATTCCACCCATTCATGCTGCACAGGAGCTTTCAGAAAATAATCTTCCTGCATGTAAAGCACAATATCTGTGTCAATTCTATCGAGAGCTATAATTAAACATTCACTCCAAGAAACCTTCTTTTTGGGTAAAAGAAGCTGATGCTGCAATGCCCTTATTTTCACCCCATAAAAAAAAAATGATTTGGTCTCTGTGTTCAGGAATACAGGCTCGTTGTATTCTGGCCAATATTTTGCAAACAACGTAAAGAATGGCTGCCAGCAATCCTCAAAACTATCGGTAGTGTTAACTAACAACCTGTAATTCATGGAAAATATATCAGACTTATAATCAATTCGTCGGCAATTCTATTATTGGCCTTTGAGAAAAACCTTGGCGGGTGCGACCCGAATTAGCAGAGTCCTTGCCAATGACATCAAAATCTGCTTCTCCTTCAAATCCAATCCAATTACCCAAACAGTAATGGCAAGAAATATAATGTTTACTACTGCCACAATGGCTAACCTCCAATAACCAGTTTCCATTAGATAATGCGTGATAGCAGCTGATAGGAAAACGATAGTGGTGCAACCTATGCAAGGCAGAATCACTTTTCTAAAAAAGTCAGACATATCCAATTGAAAATTTTTGCGTGAGGTAAGCACTAATAGCATACCGTAGGCGGCACTATACCCAAGAAAAACGCAATACAAGGCATAGGGTGGTAATCCTAATTTAAATAACAAATAGCCCACCAAAAGTGGAATCATATTCAGTATCGATGCAAGAAACTGAAACCTCCTGATATTGCCGATGGCTGCAATTGAATAGGCAAGCGGCTGAACTAAATATTCCACAAGATTTCGAATGAGAAGTAATTCACTGAAGATCAAGGTATATTTCGGCACATCTTTCAGCCATATTTGCAAAACAAAGGGCATTTCCACCATAACCGGAACATAAAACAGCAGTAACAAGAAGAATGGCGCTTTTATTCCAGTATATGTTGCTTTCAGCATTAGCCTTCTATTGCCTGCGCCTTCACTTTTTGTTATTACCGGAACAATTGCCTTCGCAATTGTATTTGCGAATGCATTTAGCTGACCATTCAATTGGGTCACAATGCCATGAGCAGCGTTTACAATGGTTCCAAAAAATGAATTCATCAGAATTACCTGCCCATAATTTGAAAACATGCTGGTTGCTGAACCTATTAAGGTCCAACCGGCAAATGAACCCAACTGTCCAAATGTTTCCTTGTGAAAATAAAGGACCGGCGCCCATACGATTTCCCGATACTTTCTGTGGCAATATAACAACTTGACTATATACAAAATCAGTGTTATTACTAAGGTGAGTGCACCATATAATTCAAGTTTGTTTGATAAAGCAGTGTTAACTAGAAGTGCCAGGGTAAGTTTCATCAGCGATTCCACTATACCCAAAATTGAAACGAAGAACATATTTTCCCTGGCATTGAGCACTGCGTCATATGGAACACTAATTACGCTCAAAAAAGTACTTAATATCATTATTTGATAAAGGAGCTTAGCTGTATCTATCTTTGCATGATCTATTTTGAACACCCTACCGAATAAAACACTTCCCACCAACTCAAGGAAAATTGCAATCGCCAATGCTACCATGATATGCAGGACTGAACTCACATTAAATATTCTCTTTTGTCTGAGTTCAATCCCTTCACCAATTGCGAAGGACATGAATCGCTGGGTGGATGACGCTAAGGCGCTGTTTAGAAAAGTGAGCGATGCGATAGCCCCTCCAATCAAATTGAACAGACCAAAATCCTGCACCCCCAATGCACCGAGTACCAACCTTGTACTGTACAATGAAATGAATACAGTTAGAACCATTCGTCCTGTCAGGAAAATGGTGTTTTTGGCCACCCTCTGGGCTACTAAACCCATGCAGTGAAGTTCTTATTGAAGTTCAAAATTGACACTTGACATTTGGCTAGTTGGAATCTTTAGATCAATTCTTCCTTTTCATTATTCATGCACGGTTCCTGTCCCTTTTTCCTTTGCAGTTCAAAAATGCCGCAGCCATACCTGCAACCATAACTGGTATCAATTGCGCCATTATCATTCAATGATACGAACTCATGAATGTTGCTAGAATCATCGATATAGGAAAAGGCCCGGATATCAAATTCTTGATAAAGAAGGTTTACCAGATATCGCAAAGAAAAAATTCGGTGCGCATTGAACTCTATTCTTTGCGGTTCGCCCATTGGAACAGAAAAATAAAATGCACCTCCAGGCTGCAGAATGGCAGCGATGTTTCTGATAGCCTTTATGTGCCCCTCGTAATCCACTTCGTCTCCATAGCGGCCCAACCCAAAATGCTCAATAGCATGCAATGACGAAATTGAATCACAGTAGGCAATGAGTTCAATGGGCAGTTTTGTAAGGTCTGCTTGTTTAAAAATTATATTGCTTGCAGGGCTATCTAATTTTCTGATGTCAAAAATTTCAATTTCGCGAAAAGCTGCAACATGAGCCACAAAACCATCAATGCGTGAACCTATGTCCACATGCTTTTTAGGTGCATTTCTATAAATACACTTCGCAACAAAGAGATCTTGTTGAAAATAATGACCACTTGTAGCTCCTGCAGATTCATTCCTTTCATGTAGGATCGGGAAAGGAGTCCCAAAAACAAATCGTTTATCCGCGCCTTTCTGTCTTTTCAGTCTGCGCAAGTCTCTGAAATAAAAAGGAAGTCCTCTCATATTCCTGAACATTTTGATTGGATCGAAACCCAAAAAACTACAGAGCCATAGGATGTATTTCATCTACATTGTATTTTTTTTGTTATGCCCTGGCTTAAGTAGCAGTAGCAAAGACTATCAATCCGAAATGAATGCTTGCAATATTTTTTTAGGACTGCAGGAAAAAAAATGGTGAAATGGAACTTGATGATAAATTGTCGAAATCACTCAGTTTTTTCATTATCTCCATACCCATACCCATACCCATACCCATACCCATAGCCATAGCCATAGCCACTGTAGGCATATTTGGCCCTGTAGTACGAGTATTTGAAGTTGCGGCCCACGCCGTTGAGTACCGTGTAAATA
>JBBIOQ010000140.1:0-8654 GCA_037443285.1 Sphingobacteriales bacterium
GAGCAGATTCATTATTGGCCGCTGCTGAAAAGCACAGTGATTCTGCGTGGGCAGTAGCATTTCCCATTATCAAACAGGATGCAAGGAATGGCAAGCCCTATATTCCTTTCGCAGCAAAATCCGATGACCTTCCACAGGCAGGCATTCCTGCTTTCCCGGGTGCCGAAGGTGGAGGAAAATTCAGTTTTGGCGGACGTGGCGGCAAGGTGATTGTCATTACCAACCTAAACGACGATGGCCCCGGAAGTTTTCGTTGGGCATGTGAGCAGGGTGGGGCAAGAATTGTGGTGTTCAATGTTGCTGGTATCATTCGTATTAAATCACCGGTTATTATTCGTGCACCGTACATCACCATCGAAGGGCAGACTGCGCCTGGTGATGGCGTTTGCCTTGCAGGTGAAACGGTTTGGATAAACACGCATGATGTTATCATTCGCTACATGCGTTTCCGCCGCGGCGAAACCTGGGTGGGCCGCCGCGATGATGCTATTGGAGGTAATCCTGTCGGAAACATCATGATCGATCACGTTTCCGCTTCATGGGGGCTGGACGAAAACATGAGCATTTACCGCCACATGTACAATGATAGTACAGGCGCTTCCGAACAAAAACTTCCAACAGTAAACATTACTATTCAGAATTCCATTTTTGCCGAATCGCTTGACACCTGGAACCATGCTTTTGGCAGCACGCTGGGTGGAGAAAACTGCACCTTCGTACGAAACCTATGGGCTAACAATACATGGCGCAATCCTTCCATAGGCTGGTTTGGTATTTTCAATTTTGCCAACAACGTTGTATTCAACTGGGTACACCGCTCCATTGATGGTGGCGACTACCGGGCGCTCTACAACATCATCAACAACTATTTTCAACCGGGACCTGCAACCCCTAAAGACAACAACGTTGGCCATCGCATCCTGAAGCCGGAAAGTGGCCGCAGCAAACTCGCCTATCATGTGTATGGCAGGGCGTATGTAAACGGCAATATCATGGAAGGCTATCCGGAAATCACCAAAGACAACTGGAACGGTGGTGTGCAGGTGGAAGAGTTGCCTGATGCCGGTGAATTCAAGGATTACATGAAGTGGAACCAACCGTTGCCTATGCCACAGCTTACCATTGTAAGTGCAGAAGAAGCAAAGGGATTTGTGCTGCAGAATGCAGGCGCCACCTTGCCTCACAGGGATACGGTTGACCGCAGGATTGTAACACAGGTGCGTACTGGTAAGATTACTTATGATCCGAATGTGCCGTTACCCACTTCGCAATTCAAGCACCGCAGGTTGCTCATCGACTCGTACAAAATGGGAATCATCACCGACCCCGCACAAGTAGGTGGTTATCCTGAATACAAGGGAGCTCCTTACAAAGACAGTGACAATGACGGTATGCCCGATGAGTATGAAAAATCAAAAGGACTGAATCCGAAAAATGCTGCAGATGCTTCTGCCCTGGCAAAAAGCAAATCAGGCTACACAAATATTGAGGAATATCTGAACAGTGTGGTGAAAATTGAAAACGTAAAACCTGCAACGGCAAAAAAATAGGCCGTTCATATTCTACATAATAATCCCATCTGCAGATGTAAATTTATCAGGCAGCAAAAGCAAGGAACAGCATAGTGAAATCGTCCTTATCATACAGCAACATAATAAGATGGTCCTGTGCTCTTGTTTTCGGCTGCCTGTTTTTTTCTTTTTCTTCATTGGCACAGAAGGGTGCCAAGCCTTTGATACCGTTGGCTTTCGAAAATGGTAAGTTAGTTTATGTAGCCGATTCACTTGGCAACCGAATTCCCGATTTTTCTTATTGCGGTTACAAAGCTTCAGAGCAACCTATTCCATTTGTTGAGGCCAAAGTAGTTGTACCTCTGAAAAGCGGTGATGCAACTAAGCGTATTCAGGCAGCAATTGATTTTGTAAGCAAACTTCCGGTTGATGCCAATGGCTTCAGAGGTGCAGTGCTGTTAATGCCCGGAAAACACGAAGTGTATGGTCAGTTAAAAATTACTGCAAATGGTGTGGTATTGCGTGGCAGTGGAACAGGAAGTAATGGCACTATCCTTTATGGTGCCGGCACCGACCGGGCTACACTCATTCGTGTATTTGGGAAAAACGACTGCCAGCGCATGCAGGAAGAAAAAATTACCGATGCCTATGTGCCGGTAAATGCAAATTCTTTTTCTGTAGCAAATGCTTCGCAATACCAGCCAGGTGACCAACTCCTTATTCATCGTCCCTCCACGGGCAATTGGATTAATACTTTAGGCACCTATCACTTCGGTGGTGGCATCACATCATTGGGCTGGAAGCCCGGTGAACGTGATTTGTTTTTCGATAGAGCCATTACCGCTGTAAATGGGAATACCATAACTATTGATGCACCCCTCACCACTGCACTGGATACAACTTATGGTGGTGGCTTTGTTTCCAAATATTCCTGGAACGGACGCATTGCTAATGTGGGTATTGAAAACCTTCAGCTCGTATCAGCATTCGACAAGAGCAATGCAAAAGATGAAGCACATCGCTGGATGGCAATAACTATTGAAAATGCACAAGATGTTTGGGTGCGTCAAGTTTCTTTTGAACATTTTGCCGGCTCAGCAGTGTATGTTTTGGAAACAGCCAAACGAATTACTGTTGAGGATTGCATTTCACGTTTGCCTGTATCTGAGTTAGGTGGCGAAAGGAGAAATACATTTTTTACTGCAGGTCAGCAAACATTGTTCCAGCGTTGTGTAGCATTTGATGGCATGCATGATTTTGCAACCGGATTTTGCGCAGCAGGGCCCAACGCATTTGTACAATGTGAATCGAATTTGCCGCATGAATTCAGCGGCGCTATTGATAGTTGGTCTTCGGGAATTTTGTTTGACATAGTTAGTGCAGACGGCAATGCACTTCGCTTCGGCAATCGCGGACAGGATGGGCAGGGTGCGGGCTGGGCTGCAGCAAACAGTCTGTTCTGGAATTGTTCGGCTGCACGCATTGATTGCTACAAACCACCTACTGCACAAAACTGGTCGTTTGGCAGCTGGGCGCAATTTGCAGGTGATGGTTTCTGGACTGCATCGAATGACGCTGTTAATCCCCGCAGTTTGTATTATGCACAACTCGGTGAGCGGCTTCATCGCAATACTGATGCACAATCACAACTGATGAAGGTGGAAACCGAAGCAAGCAGCAGTCCTTCGGTAGAAGTAGCCGCAGCATTAACAAAGCAGGCATTAGAACCACGTGCAACTTTGGAACAATGGATTACAAATGCTTCCAAAAGAAATCCCATCGACATAAAAACAAATGGTGCCAAATCCATTGAAGAAATGGGTATGGCTAAAGCAGCATTACCTAAGAAGGCTCCATTGTTGGCTGTAACAAATGGTTGGCTGGTGCGTGGCGACAAAATACTTACCGGCAACAGGACCGAGGCGCCCTGGTGGAGCGGCGGCATTCATGCTAATGATTTACGAAATGCAAAACCTGCAGTTACTCGATTTGTCCCAGGCCGCACCGGCAAAGGATTTACTGATGATCTGGATGAAATGACAGATAGTTTGTTGCTGACCAACACTATTGATTTCGAGCAGCATTATGCATTGTGGTACGAAAGAAGAAGAGATGACCATGAACGTATCCGCCGCATGGATGGTGATGTGTGGACACCATTTTATGAATTGCCTTTTGCAAGAACAGGCATTGAATCGGCATGGGATGGCTTGAGCAAATACGACCTCACCAAATACAACAGTTGGTACTGGAACCGGGTGAAGCAGTTTGCCAATCTTGCGGACGAAAAGGGGTTGGTTTTGTTTTATCAGAATTATTTTCAGCACAACATCATCGAGGCCGGTGCGCATTATGCCGATTTCCCCTGGCGTACTGCCAACAACATCAACAACGTTGGTTTTCCTGAGCCTGTAAACTTCGCAGGTGACAAGCGCATCTTCATGGCCGAGCAGTTTTACGATACATCACATCCCATTCGAAAGGAACTGCACAATAAATTCATCTGGCAATGCCTTGATAATTTTAAAGGCAACAATGGTGTCATCCAATCCATTGGTGAGGAGTTTACTGGACCATTGCATTTTGTGCAGTTCTGGTTTGATGCCATTGGCAGTTGGGAAAAGAAAAACAAAACATCGCAACTCATCGCACTCAGCACTACCAAAGATGTGCAGGATGCCATACTTGCTGATTCCAAAAGAGCGGCTCTTGTGGACATCATCGATATCCGATACTGGCATTACCAATTTGATGGGTCCGTTTATGCACCGCAAGGCGGACAGAACCTTGCCCCGCGGCAACATGCACGCCTGCTGAAGCCCAAACGCACTTCATTCGAACAAGTGTACAGGGCAGTGAAGGAATACAAAACAAGGTTTCCATCAAAGGCAGTGATGTATTCAGGAGACAGTTATCCGCAATTTGGATGGGCAGCTTTCATGGCCGGTGGTTCGCTGTCGGTGTTGCCTGCCAATACTGATATTGATTTCCTGAAGGCAGCATCAACCATGAAACCAGTAGATGGTGTTTCAGATTACGTACTGATGGGCAATCATGGATTGATTGTTTATGCCAGCAACAACACTTCGCCTCAACTTGATTTAAGCAAAGTGACTGGAACATATACTGTGAAATTTTTGAATGCAGAAGATGGTACATTACTCATTAATGAATCCAAAGTGCAGGGCGGCGGCAAAGTGACAGTGAGTGTTCCGAAATCCAATACCGTGTTGTGGCTGGTGAAGAATGCTGAATAGAATACGTACTGTACAAATGAGTAAAAGCCATTCGAACGGAATAGTCCTGGCAGGCTACTAAAGCAGGTCTTTGCAAAATGATGGTGACACAAAAATGAAAAAAGTTGTAACGATATTTTTAGCCTGCATCATGTTGTACTCCAATGCGCAGCAGGCATTGCCATTGCTGAAGGTTTCACCCGATGGTAGGTATTTTATGACAGCTGATGGCAAGCCTTTTTTCTGGCTGGGCGATACCGGTTGGCTCTTGTTTGTAAAATGTAATCGTGAAGAAACTCGGCAATACCTGGATACCAGGCAGTCACAAGGTTTTAACGTGGTGCAGGTGATGGTGGTGCACGATATGGGCAGCGCAAAGAACAAATACGACGATTCAGCATTGGTGAATCATGACATAGCGCACCCAAAGACAACACCGGGCAATGATTTCAACAACCCCGCTGAATACGACTTCTGGGACCATGTTGATTTTGTAGTAGAAGAGGCAGCAAAGCGGGGGATCTATATGGCGTTGGTGCCACTTTGGGGCGGCAATGTGAAAGATGGAAAAGTAAGTGTTCAGCAGGCAACTGCATATGCAAAATTTCTGGCAGAACGCTATGGAAAATACAATAACATTATTTGGGTGAATGGCGGTGACATTATGGGTTCGGATGGATTGGATGTTTGGAAGGCTATAGGCAAGACGCTGAAGCAGTATGATACAAGACACCTGGAAACCTTTCATCCTCGCGGCAGGTATTCATCATCCGAATGGTTTCATAACGAGCCTTGGCTTGACTTCGATATGTTTCAGAGCGGACACCGTGATTATGCGCAGGATACAAGCGTGAGTGAAAAAAATCATTTTGGCGAAGACAACTGGCGCTACGTGGTTGCCGATTATACATTGAAACCCACAAAGCCCACAATGGATGGTGAGCCCTCTTACGAAAACATTCCGCATGGCTTGCACGACAGCCTTGCTAACCGCTGGACTGCCGACGATCTGCGGCGTTATGCTTATTGGAATGTGTTTGCTGGTGGTGCCGGATTTACCTATGGTGAAAACGCTGTCATGCAATTTCATACCATCGGCGAAAAGGGTGGAAGTTTTGGAGTAGCGCAAAATTGGAAGGAAACCATTCATGCAAAGGGAGCAACGCAAATGCACTTTATAAAAGAACTGATGGTCGGCAGAAGTTTTTTTGATCGCAAACCAGCACAAGAAATCGTTGAAAATAACAGCGGCGATCGATACAATTACGTTTTGGCTACTCGTGGAAAAGGATATGCAATGGTCTACACGTACACCGGCAGGAATATCGAAATAAATACAAGCAAACTTGGTTTCAAAATAGCAAGAGCAAGTTGGTTCAATCCTCGTGATGGCATAACCGAACCAATAAAGCAGGCTCGGTTTGAAAAGATTGCTGCATTTGATCCACCAGGTGATTCGTTAAACGGAAACGACTGGGTGTTGGTGTTGGAAAGATGAAGTGAGAAACTTGTTTATCATATCAATAGCGTCAGTATTGCTTGCCTCCTGTGCAGGCAATGCTTATTTGTACACTTCTTTTCATGAGCCTGCCGATGCAGGCCTGCGATTGCTGTATAGCAACGATGGGTACCAATGGAAAGACTTGGATACTGTTTTTCTTAAACCAACGGTTGGCAACCAGAAAGTAATGCGTGACCCTTCGATGGTACAAGGCCCTGATGGAACATTTCATTTGGTGTGGACAAGCAGCTGGCGTGGCGATAAGGGTTTTGGCTATTCATCGTCTAAGGATTTAGTGCATTGGAGTGAGCAGCGATTTATAACGGTGATGGACCTTGAACCAACTACTGTAAATGTGTGGGCTCCGGAAATATTTTATGATGATGTAAAACAAGCCTACATCATTATTTGGGCCAGTTGCATTCCCGGAAGGTTCGACAAGGGAGTGGAAGAAGATAGCAATAATCACCGCTTGTATGTGACCACCACTAAGGATTTCAAATCATTTACATCCACCCAATTGTTTCTCGATCCAGGCTTCAGTGTTATTGATGCAGTAATAGTGAAGCGCCAGCCTGATGATTATGTGCTGGTGCTAAAGGACAACACAAGGCCAGAGCGTGACATCAAGGTTGCTTTTGGCAAGTCACCCATGGGGCCGTGGCAAAATGTTTCGAAAGCAATTACAGAAAAATTTACTGAAGGACCTGCAGTAGTGAAGTTGAAAAGTGAATGGCTTATCTATTGCGATGCCTACCAGAAGAAATCGTTTGATGCAGTAGCAACAAATGATTTTGTAACCTTCAAAAACGTGAGCAATGAGGTGCAGGTTCCTCAGGGCCACAAACATGGTACTATCGTAACGGTAAGAAAGAAAACACTCAATAAGTTGCTCAAACATTTTGGCAGGGAATGAAAAGGATACGTTATATAGCAATACTCACCGCCTTATTAATGGTACTTCGAGCAGGAGCGCAGGATACTGCACGATACACGGGCACTACCTTGTCGAATGTGGACTACCACCACGGGCAATTGTCGCCGGCCATTGGTGTGCACAATATTCAAGTGCTGCGTGCCAACAGGGCCGACACAGGAGTAACATCCTGGACATATAACCATGCGCCTATGCTGGCATATTGGAATCATCAATTTTATCTTGAATACCTGAGCAATCCAGTTGGTGAACATGTGCCGCCGGGCCGCACGTTATTGTCATCATCCAATGACGGTTATAACTGGTCGATACCTGTAGTTGTTTTTCCGCCCTATAAAATTCCCGATGGCTTTGTAAAGGCCGGTAAAACAGATACAGCCCACAATGCCTTTGCTGTAATGCACCAACGTGTTGGATTTTACACTTCAAAAAGCAACAGGCTTTTTGCATTGGGTTTTTATGGCATTGTTCTTGGTCAGAAAGATGACCCTAATGATGGCAATGGCATTGGCAGGGTTATCCGTGAAATAAAGGCTGATGGCAATTTTGGGCCAGTTTACTTTCTTCGGTACAATCATGCATTCAACGAAAAGAATACCTCCTTTCCATTCTATAAATCCTCAACTGATAAGGCATTTGTGGCTGCCTGCGATGAACTGCTTGCCACGCCGTTGATGATGATGCAAACAGTAGAAGAAGGCGACAGGAATGATCCTTTGATTCCCCTTAAAAAAGATTTTAAGGCATTCAACTATTATCATTTGCCCGATGGTCGTGTAGTGGGTTGGTGGAAATATGCTTTAACAAGTATGAGCAAAGATGAAGGCAGAACCTGGCAGTATGGTCCTTTAAGAGCACCCGGTTTTGTAAATGCGAACGCAAAAATCTGGAGCCAGAAAACCAGCGATGGGAAATATGCCACTGTTTACAACCCTTCAGAATTTCGCTGGCCGCTGGCTGTAAGCGTTAGTGATGACGGGCTGAATTATAAGAATTTACTACTGGTGAATGGAGAGATTACTTCATTGAGGTATGGCGGCGCCTACAAGAGTTATGGTCCTCAATATGTGAGAGGCATTCAGGAAGGCGATGGCATACCACCCGACGGCAATATGTGGGTGACGTACAGCATGAACAAGGAAGACCTGTGGGTGAGCAAAATTCCTGTGCCCATTCGCGACAAAGCAACCGCCCAGGCCGATGATGTTTTTGATACAATGAAGGATAATGCTGAATTGAATGAATGGAATATTTTCAGCCCGGTTTGGTGCAGGGTGCGCATTGAAAATTATCAAAAGCAAAAAGTGCTCGCCTTGCACGACAGTGACCCTTTTGATTATGCAAAAGCCGAAAGAGTAATCCCTGTTTCAAAGAACATCACCACTTCATTTTCCATTACCCCGTTACAAAACACCTTCGGCGAATTGGAAATCGAGATACAGGATGCCAAGGGGACTCCTTGCCTGCGA
>JBBIOQ010000141.1:0-8611 GCA_037443285.1 Sphingobacteriales bacterium
AAATGGGATACCTGTGGGAAAAACCGAAAAACAAATCGGACTTCTGGAAAGATGTGCAATTTTCATACAAGAAGAATTTGCTCATTTTCAAATACTATTTCGCCCACACCTGGCAAAACAGAATTTTGAATGTCCTTCTTGTGCTTGCTTTTTGGTTAGTCATTCGCAATGCGAAAAGGAAAATAGTGGAAGCCAATAGCCAGCTGAATTTTGAAGAAGGCAACCTGCTCATTCTGAAGTATCCTTTATTGTCTTCGCTTTTCCTGGTAAATGTTTTCAGCCAGTTCAGTTTTGTTGATCCACCCGAAGTGTTTATAATCCCGATGTGGTTAGTGGCGGCTACCATTGTTGTTGTTTTCAGGTGGTATTCCTTGTCGCCTTTTTGGCGAAAAATGCTGTTGGTTTTAGTTGCATTGGTTCTTTATGTAGTATTCGACAATTCATTATTGATAGGAAGCAGAACAGAAAGAACTGGCATATTAATCGTCTCACTGGTGGGTGTTGTTGCAGGTACCATGGCCTTTATTCATGCTGAAAAATCGCCTTTGATTAGTTGGGCGGTCAGGGCGGCAATCGGGTTGTTGGTAGTTCAGGAATTTATTTCGTTGGTCAGTAACCTATTTGGACGAACAACGCTTGCCAAGGGAATGATGACCAGCGGATTTCTCAACCTGATAGCAGCAGTTTGTCTAATATGGTGGGTGTTGCTTATCAGCCAGTTTGTGTTCGCCATTGCTGAAGCCAACCGCAAAAACGACAGGCTGAATTCTTATATCGATTTCGAAGATTTATATGCCAGCGCTAAGCCCATTCTCAATGTTGTTGGAATGGTAGCGTGGGCAATAATATTTCTACGAAACCTTAACCTCTTCCAGGTGATTTGGGAGAGCGTTGCCGATTTTATGATGGAGCCCAGGAATATTGGAAAGATGCAATTCACATTTGCAAGCATCGTTACCTTCTTCCTGGTTATTTGGGTTTCAGTAATCATTGCCCGCATTGTGTCCATACTTGTTGGTCACGACACCATTCGTGATGGTGTGGTTCGCAAATCACGTATCGGTAATACCATGTTGCTGCTGCGTTTAGTTATTATTTCCTTAGGCTTCTTTATTGCTGTGGGCGCAGCAGGAATTCCACTCGACAAAATTTCACTTGTACTTGGCGCTTTGGGTGTAGGTATTGGTTTTGGCTTGCAAGGGCTTGTCAACAACCTGGTAAGTGGTATCATTCTCGCTTTCGAAAAACCTTTGGTTGTTGGCGACCAGGTAGAAATAAACGGCAAATTGGGATTGATAAAGGAGATTGGATTTCGCAGCAGCAGGCTTTCCACCTATGATGGAGCTGAAGTGATTATTCCAAATGGTGACCTGCTCAACAACCATGTAATTAACTGGACCAAAAGCAGCAATCTTCGCCGCGTGGAAATCATTGTTGGGGTTAGTTATGGTACCGACCTTTCAACAGTCCAAAGTTTACTGCAGGAAATTTTGAGCAAGAACAAAAAGGTAGTGGCCCATCCCGAACCCAATGTGCTGCTCAATCAATTCAGCAGTAGTTCCATTGATTTTCGGATATTGTTCTGGGCCGATGTGGATTCATTTACTGCAGCACGCAGTGAACTGATAATGGAGATAGAAAAGCAGTTCCAGGAAAAAAATATTTCCATACCATTCCCGCAGGTTGTGGTTCATCATGTAAAAAATGATGACAATAATCCAGGCATTGAATCGTGAGCAAATGGCAGATTATTTTGCGGCTTCAGGTGGTGGAGGGGCTTCCATTTCGGCAGCACCACTTTTGCCAAATATGCGCAGCGCTATTTCGCTTGCAACATTTTCGCTGCTCATGAAGAGAAAACGTTCATTCGAAACTTTTATCATGCCTTTTTCATCAAATACATCGATCACTACTTCGTACTTGATTCCTTTCCTGTTGAATTGCAATTTCACCCGGGGTAAGGCTTCGCTGTGAGCGTTGGAAAAATCAATATTCGTTCCTTCCAATTCATTAACCACCGTTTTCGTTACTGCATCCATATTGCCGTTGAATTCCAGCTTCATTTTAAACGGCATGCCACTAAAGGGAATAAGGTTGGGATAATTGTGAAACAGCAGTTGCTGAAATTGCAGCGCCTTGCTCTCATTCTTGTTTTGCACAGCCTGTCGCCACAAGGATTCATACAGCCTGCCCAAAAATAATTTTTCATTGGCACTGTCGAGGCGTGTCGTATTCAGGATGTTGTTGAACGTAGTGGTGGCTTCGGAATAATCACCATTATGCCATTGCAGTTTTGCCTTATACAAATCAAAATACCGCCTGATTTTTTCCCTTGGATCTGTGCTGATGTAGTTATCCATCAATTTCAGGAAATATGAAGGACTGAAGCGCTCCATCAGGTAATAGATTTCATCGTAGCCCACGGTGCTTTCGCCGCAAAACAAATCGTAAATAATCCTTACCCGTTCGGGGTTTAGTGCCAATTGGTTTGCCAGCACGTATTCATGCGTGTATTTGCGTGCTTCCATTTCGGCCACTTCATACAGCCATTTGGGATGGTACCACCAGTTTTTGTGAACAAACTTCAGCTCCTCAATTTTCTTGTTAAGCCATACCAATTTCAACAGTCCAATAGTGAAATCATATTGAGGTTGTGTAAGCGTGGTGCCAATATGAACCTCCTTGAAGTTGGCAGCCTTGTCCAGTGCATCGTATGCGCTGTCGAGTTGCCCATTGTACATATAAGAACGTGAAAGCGCAATATTGTACCAGCCAAAGCCTGGTGATGAATTGGAAAATGTGATGGCTTCTTTTGCTGTGCTGATGGCTTCAGTTGTTTTGCCTGCATACACATCAAGGATAGGCAGGTAATAATAAGGTTCCATCAGGTTTTTAACACCGCCGTATTTGTATTTGTCGCGGCCATACATCTCGGTAGCTTCTGCAAACTCACCTATCTCTGCTTTCATGCTACCATAGTTGTTCCAGCTTACAGTGCCGGCATCGGCCATTTGCTGATAATAGTAGTTGCTGCTGTCGTAGTTTTTTAGATAACAATGAATAAGGGCGAGATAATGATAAACAAACTGCCTGTCGAACTGGCTTTGGTTTTCGCCAAACCACAGGTTGTTTTGTGGAAGGTTGCGGCGGATGTAACTGAATCCATCGTAGCAGGCCTGCAATGCTTTTTGTTCATTCTCAGCCACGCTGTTACCGAGAAATGCAAATTGCTTACTGGTGTAAAAACGATTGCGGTGAATGAGCCAAGCCTTTGCCCCATAGACGCCGAGGAAATCTCTCTTGAAATTTTTTTGTTGCACTTTGTTGAGTACCCACATGGCACTGTCGGGCATTTCAAGATATTCATAGGCTTCCCGCAGCGCTCTTGCCATCACCAGGTAATCATTATACCGCATGTTGTTTTGCATGTAAAACATGGGGTCGTTGTACAACGATGCTAAAAGGCCGCTGTAATCTTTTTCCATCAGTAGAAATGCCTTGCGTAGCAAAGGCAGTGCCCGTTGGTAACCTGCAATATCCACTGAACGGTCGTGCAGGTATAGCCCCTGGTACATCCAGCCTACATAGTAAGTGCTGTCGAGCCTGATGAATTCGCGGCCACGGGGCAGCGCATCCCTGTCTGTAGGCATTACCCCCAGGCGCTTGGCATCAATTTCATATCGGGCGGCAGCTTTTTGCGCTTGCAACACTCCGCTACAAACAAACAATGAATACAATATAACGAAAAGAGAACGCAAGTGGTTTTTCAAAATTTAAGCGTGTGCAATTTTAAGTTTGTGCAGCCTGTCAATTTCTGCCTTCAGAATACCGGGCAGTGCGTTTACCCTTGCTTCCTTGTTTTTGTATATGAGCCTGTGGTCGAGCACCGGCACAGTAAGGTCATGAACATCATCTTCAATGACGAAGGTGCGACCATTCACCAATGCATAAGCTTTCAGGCATTTCAGGAATGTGATGCCACTTCGGGTTGATGCTCCCAAAATAATTTCGGGATGCTTGCGGGTGGCCCATACAATGTTGCGCACCGACTTTACAATTTCATCGTGAACAAACACCAATTCAGTTTCCTGTTGCAAATCAAGAATCTCCTGCATACTCAGCACCTGCTTTATGTGCTGAAGATTGTTGTCAATGCCGAGGTAATTTCTGTAAATCTCCAGTTCAGTTTCTTCATCCACATAGCCGAATATAATCTTGATAAAGAACCGGTCGAGCTGCGCAGCAGGAAGGGGATAAGTCCCTTCCATTTCAATGGGATTCTGCGTAGCAATGGTGAAGAAAAGTTTGTTCAGTTTATACGTAGTGTCACCTATGGTGATTTGGTTCTCGGCCATACATTCCAGCAATGCTGATTGCACTTTGGGCGAGGCACGGTTAATTTCATCAGCCAGCAAAACGTTGGTGAATAGTGGCCCCCGTTTGAAGATGAACTCTTTTTTATCCTCATCAAAAATGTGCGAACCAATAAGGTCCATCGGCAACAGGTCGGGCGTGAATTGAATACGCTTAAAAGATACACCGCCATCAACATAGGCATCGCCGCTACTGATGCTCTGCGCCAGGGTTTTGGCCATTACTGTTTTACCTGTACCGGGATTGTCCTCCATCAAGATATGTCCTTTGGCGAGCAGTGCCGTCAAAACAAATTTGATTTGGTTGCGCTTGCCCCGGATAACTGTTTCGATGTTGTCGATGAGGTGCTGCAGATGTTCGAGGGCCTGTTCGGTATTGTGGGTTGTTTCCATATCCGCGTTTTATTGGTTGGTGGTATTATGAATAGATGTTAGGTTTTGAAAAGAAATGTATGGTGCGTTTTACATTCATGAAATGCGAGAACCTGAAGCCAAATTTTAGTTGTTGCTTCAGCTTTGAAAAGACGGAAGGATAAAAATTTTGTGCAACTGTTGTATCCCTTTCGCTCAGCGAAAGTCTGCTGTATTTTGCCTTCAGATAAATGTTCACGAATTCGCTCATATTGGTACCAAAGTGCGGGTCAACTACTGTGCGTGCAAACTGCAAAGGCGTGAGTTGGTCTTTTTCAAAACCCATTTGGTTGAGGTAAAACATTACCGCCATGTATTGCCAGTACACCTGCTTGCCACGTTCTCTGGCTGTTGCTGCTTTGGAAGTAAGGAAACGGAAGGTGATGTATGGAATGCTTAGCACGATGAGCAACAACAACAGTGACACAATTAATGTGTTGATGATAACCTTTGCCCAGTCTGTTGGTTGTTCTTCCTTCTGTTTTTGCTGCAAGGCGGCCTTCTCTTCTTCGCTCAGCATGATTTTAATTTCATCGATAGGAGAAGGGTCGGGGAACTTTTTGAAGAGTGAATAAGATGAGTCAGTTTCCTTCGGTGGAATGTCTTTGAAGGTGGTAGAATAAGAAACTGCAACAATATTTTCACCGGGCTTTAGCACCGAAAGCGCTACCTGGCCTGTATCGTGTGTGATTTTTGCCATTGATACATCCATTCTGAATGTTGGGCGTGGTGTAAAATCATAGGGCTGGTCCCAATACAGCATCTTCTCCATTTCCATGGTCACTATCTTTTTTACTGTATCAACCGAAATGGTTTTTCCGTTGGCAACCAGCCACGCTGTTTGCGAAGTAAGTGGTGGTGTTTGGTCGGGTTGCGGTGCCTGTTGCTGGTCTTCGTTAGGAACGGTGGTGTCGAAATCTATCCATCCGTATTCCGGAAAATAAGCCTGCACCCAGGCATGTGCCTGGTCTTCGTAAAACCAATACCAGCCGGGGTTTTTGCCGCTTCGGTCCACAGTGAGAAAACCCGTGGCCACCCGGCTGGGAATGCCCAATGCTCGCAGCATAAACAAAGTGGCGCCTGCATAATAGGCGCAGTAACCTTTTTTATTTTGAAATAGAAAATAGGTGAGTTTGTTGGCGCTGGGCATGCCCGGTATACCCGGGTTGTCAGAATACTTGAATGTGGGCTGTCCGTTTTCATCCTTCTTCAAAAAGTAATCACGCACCGCAATGATTTTGTCAACTGGCGCAACCGCACCTTTTTCTTTTACAATCTGGTTCGCCAATGCTCGAATGCTGTCGTAATCATAGCCTCGGGGAATGTAGGTGTAGTAATCATAAAAATTCCGGGGCAATGATTCAAAACCTTTGGACTTGCGCAAAACATCGAACCGTTGTTGCTGAAACTGTTCAAGGTCCTTGTTGCCTGCGGGGTTGTACACAAAGTATGCGCTGTTCAATTCACTCACCAGCATTTTGGCACGGTAGGCACTTCGATAGATGTCTTTATTCTCATCGGGGACAGAAACAGGTTGCACAAAAAAACCCGTGGATGGTGCTGTGTAAAGCCTGGCAGAAAGGTTGTGCTTATATACCTCGGCGGTAGCAACACGCCTGAATTTTGTTGCAGTGGGTTTGGCTAAAAGGGTAGTGTCCTGTTTTGTGAAAAACAGCGGAATTTGCGATACATCGGGGCTGAACAAGTCATTGTAAGGCCGAAGGCTGTCCTTTTCAAAAGTCTGTGTTTCAGAATCGAATTTGGTGAAATAGTCAGTGGTGAAATAGAGCGGATTGGGTGTTTTTCCGTCGGGGAAAAAGTTATCGAGTTTTGCTACAAACAACACGGAATCTTTGTTGGCTTTGTTGTTGAAACCACTGAGGCCCATGCTGTTGTTTGTTGTAGTACCACTGCCGTCTTTTCGTGTGAGGCTGTTGGAAGGGTTGTTATTGTCCTCCTGTTTTTTACCTGCGCCCCATTCTTTTTCAACTGCTTCAAACTGTGGTTTGTAATACTTCATCAGCCCCAGCACCAACAACAGCATTACCAAAGCAAAGCCCCCAAGGCGTTTAAGAATTTGCCAAATCAGCAATGGGTCGTCCTCGTTGAGATTACGGATGAGTTCGCTGGTATAAATGATGTAAAAAGTGCATACCAGCATAGGGGCAAAAGTCACTACAATCATATCGGCTTTTACCACGGAAAGAGTGGCAATCACAAAACTCATGGCAGCCAGCAGTATTACACTCCAGGCAATACTGAAGAAGCGGGCTCTCGAGAAACCATAACCCGCTATCCAACCGGTGACAAAAAATAATGCATAGGTGTTGAAACGCACGGTCCAGAAGAACGCATCAAACTCACCCACTTTGCCGCTAGCAATAAATTGCCTGACAATGTAAATGGCCACCAGCATAATGGCGGTGATGGGCGTGAACCGATATCGCCGAGCAAAAATGCTGAAGGCCGCAGCCATACCCACAGCAAAAAACAGTGATTGCCTGAACCAGTTGTTTTCGAGCAATGCCAGGTACCGGTTGGCAAGTTCAATAGCATAAGCCGCCAGCAACACGGTAGGTACTCCCAGCAGCAGGTACTGGGCTATTTCTTTTTTTAAGCTATGGTATCTCTTTGCCAACATTGCCTATGCTTTTGTTCTGATGGAAACCACTTTGGTATCCGTTTTTGCCAACACTGCCTTTAGTTTTTCTTCATTTCGTTTCAGGCGGCGCACCGTTCTGTTGCGGCGCAAATCACTGAAGCCCTGTTTTTCAAAATCATTGTCAGGTTTAATGAAAATCCATTTAATCCATTTGCCCAGCAAATTTTTCCGCAGGCTGCGGCTTAGCTCCACCATCACAACGGTCACCTTTTGCTGCTGGCGTTGCAGCAATTGCTCCAACTGCACAGCACTGCTTAGCGATGAAATACACACCAGCGCACTGCCTTTGGCCGGTACCAGCGATAGCAGGTCATCCTTGTGATGCCAGTCGCTTGCCGCCAGTTGGTATTCTACATTTTCTTTTGCTGTGTTGAAGTGTTTTACCGGCAGGTGCTGGTCCGATATGAATTTTACTTGCCTGCCTTCCTTAATTAATTGTGCATACACACTCCAGCAGGCATTTTTGAAATAGTCTTCGCCCCGCGTCTGAACCAGGTAATTATCTTCCAGTTCCAGCGAATCGAAGAAGGATGCATACATGTAAATGTGGGAAGCAAAAGGGTCAAGCGTTTCCGGGATGCGCACTACGAGTTCCTTGTTCTTGGCATAAATTTTCCATACAATGCGGCGCACATCATCATTATCCTCAAAATTTTTATAGTTAAGGTATTCGCCTTCAATGCGCTTGAGTTCTTCCACCCGTACATTTTCTTCTTCGGTGCGCTGAGGAGCCACCTGTGTTTCGGGCTGCAGCCAGTTGCGAGGCCGCGTAAAAAAAGATTGCTTGACGGGAATACGCAGGCTGAAGGAAAAAAACTGGAAAATGTCTTCGAAATAGATAACCAGTTGCTGCACCTCATATTCACGGATAGCGGGAAGCGGCCACTGGTACCAGCCTTCCTGCCTGAAGCTGAGCCACCCCAAGTTGTGCTTGCGTTTTATCAGCGAAAATTTGGGTGAAAGCTTCGTGTCGTCGTAAATGAACCGGAAATAAATAAAGCCCATCAGTGGTTTGATGAGCGGGTCGATTTCCATAATGATTTTGCGGCCCGATTGGTTTTTGTCATCCTGCTCCGCATTGTCAATGGTTACCTGTACTTTCTTTCGCCGTTTTTGGAAAAAGAAAAAAGCAAAGGGTATGAAGACGGAAATAATGCTGAGCAGG
>JBBIOQ010000142.1:0-8501 GCA_037443285.1 Sphingobacteriales bacterium
CGAAATCCTGGTTTCCCCCACCCTCATAGTCGCTATGCTGCTCCTGTGCAGGTTACTGGTGGCCGGAAGAGTGAGGGATGAGTGCCAAACGGCACACCATTATTAGCCTCCAGCGCAGCATATTTTTTCAGGAATCCCGACCTTGACCTACTTTCATTGGCAGGAACAGGCCTGCAACCGCTGATCGGCATGTCAACCGTCCTGCGAAAAGGTATCCCAGCAGCCTGCAATTCATCATGCAAGTTGCACATGGGGAGGAGCGGGCCTGCGAGGACGTCGGAGGGATCGGGCCTGGCTTGACCTTTTTGGTTCTTTTTGTGTCAAGACAAAAAGACAGTTAATAAAAAGGCCCAGCAGCAGCTTGCGTGCAAAGAGACAAACCTGAAATGAAGTGAACAGTTCAGGTTTGCGGTCACCCCCCCTTTGTAACAGACTTTTTGTTCAGGCGCTTCCTGTTCCCCTCCACAGGAGGGGAGAGGGTTGCCGGCTGCTACATCAACATGTCTCGTGCAAGTGACGCATACCCGCATTGTAATCAGCACATCAGCATATTAGCACATTAGTAATTCATTATTCATGCGCATCATTACCATCCTCACCATCATAATCAGCATTGCATCCGCTGCTTCCTCCCAGCCCATCAATATCCCCATCAATCAGGGGGTATCGCAGCTTACTGAGCGGCAGTTGCCCGATAGTGCCATGCCGGCCTTCAGCAGCATAAAGCCCTACCAGGGCCAATGGCTGAAGCCATGGATGCAGGCCTATGTGAAGGACACCACCCGCAAGGGCCAGCGCTGGCTCAACGGCCACCTCATTCGTTACAACGATGACCAGTTCACCGCCTGGATAGATCCCATCCTATCGCTCAACGGAGGCTACACCAACCGCCAGAAAGGTGGCACCTACCAGAATAGCCGCGGTGTGCAGGCGGGTATGCTCATCGGCAAGCAGGTAGGTATTGGTTTTGCTTTCACCGAAAACCAGGCAAGCTACCCGGAGTTCGTCAACGAATTTGTGAAAGCCAACCAGAACGTAATACCCGGCCATGGGCAGGTGAGGGGCTTCAAAGGAAGCGGCTACGATTATGCCTTCAGTGATGCCTACCTGCGTTATGCGCCCGGGCAAATCTTCAGCGCCACGTTGGGTTACGGCCAAAACTTCCTGGGTGAGGGCTATCGCAGCCTCTACCTCAGCGATAATTCGTTTAACTATCCCTTCCTGCAACTTGACCTCAACCTGAAGAAGCTCCATTATACCGTGTTGTACAACCAGTACCAGAATCTGAACTACCGCATGCCCAACGATTTCTACCAGCGCAAATGGAGCACCATGCATTACCTCACGGTGAAGCTGGGCAAACGCTGGCATGTGGGCGTGCTCGATGCGGTGGTGTGGCAGGCAGAAGATTCTGCGGTGCAGCGAGGTTTTGAATTTGCATATCTCAATCCCATTCCATTTCTCCGGCCTATTGAATATTCACGGGGAAGCCCGGACAATATGGTGATGGGGCTACACGCCAAATATCGTGCCGCCAAAGGCACTTACCTCTACACCCAGCTCATGCTCGATGATTTCAATTTCCAGGCCTCCCGCGACAGCGGCAAGCAGCACCTGAACAACAAATATGCTGTTCAGCTTGGCGCTAAGTTTTTTGGCCAGATCGGCAAAGTGCAGATGATGGCCCGTACGGAGTACAACTACGCAAGGCCTTATATCTATGGCCACCGAAAGCCAGCGCAGAACTACACCAACTACCAGCAGCCGCTGGCCCACCCGCTGAATGCCAATTTTCACGAAGCCATTGTACAGCTCATGGCCAACAAGGGCCGCTGGTACCTGGAAACCACCAACCAGTTTGCACTGGTGGGCCGCGAAGATCCGTCAACTCCTTATCCCGATGGCAACGACATCTTTGCCGGGGAAGCAGGAGTGCCGGAATTTGGCAGTTACACTTTGCAGGGCATCAAAAACACCCAGTTGACCAACCAACTGGCAGTGGGCTGGGTGCTCAATCCACGGTGGAACATGGCGCTGGAGGCGAGTGTGTTATATAAGTCGGTTAGCCCCGAAAACCAGGCCGGCCAAAATACCCTTTGGTTCCGCATTGGCCTCACCACCCGGCTGAGGAATATGTATCTGGATTTCTAATAGTGGTGCCATTTCAAAATGCCCTTAGGGTTCCTTCGCAGTTTCTTCTGCAGGTTGGCGCAGTGCCATGTGAATATGGATAGGAAGGTCTTTCAGTTTCACAGGTCATAGCCTTCGGCCCAAACAGGCGTTTTCTTTGCGCTGGGCCGGGAGGCAAAAAGTTCCATGCACAAAATCTGTGGCTATTATCCGGCCGCCTGCTTTTTGTGACTAAAATCACCCACCGCAACAATTGGTCATTCCGTTTCTTCCTTACCTTGTCCCCGTTTTGACAGGTCGCATGTTGATCTGCCGGGCTAACCTGATTCACTTTCATGCGAACACGCTATATATACCTCCTCACACTGGGATTATTCCTTGCCGACATATTGCTTGTCAACGGCATCTACTTTGGCTCCCTGGTGATTGTGCGCCATTTTCACCCCGATGCCCGGTTCCAATTGTACCGTGAGAACCTGCTGGTTTACAATTTTATCTGGCTGGCATGTGCGGGACAGTTCGGCATGTATCGCGAAAGCACGATGCGTTTGCTCGAAAACCAGTACCGTGCCACCTGGCGTGCCGCCCTGTTTTTTAGTATCGGCCTGTCGCTTTATTTCTATGTGGCCAATAATACCGACTTTACGAAGTTGTTCCTGGTTACTCTTTTTGCAACAACATCCATTGCGTTTTTACTGAGCAGGTTTTTGCTTACAGCCATTGAAATAGTATACCGGCGCAAATTTCGTGAAAGGGTGAGGGTGGCGGTATTGGGGTTTAACAGTACCGGCATCAAACTGGCCGACTATTTCAGCAGGCACAGTATTGATTATGACTTTGCCGGAATCCTGGATGAAAAGCATCAAATACATCATTTTGATAATGACAAACTGCAACAGCATTTGCATCACCATATCCAGGAGGCGGCGCAAGACCAGGTGACTGAAATTTATGCCAGTTTACCGCTTGGCTCTCTTTCGCGGGCTAAGCCGGCACTTACCTTTGCCGAAGCTCAATGTGTGCGGCTGAAACTGGTGCCTGATTTATCTACTTCGCTGGCGCCCCGCTTCAATATTGGCCTCATCAGCAATATGCCGGTCTTCAGTCTGCGGCCGGAGCCACTGGAAGCCATGCCTGCAAGGTTTAAGAAGCGGGCCTTTGACCTCGTATTCTGTTCCCTGGTTATTATATTCATCATGAGTTGGCTGTATCCGCTGATAGGCCTGCTCATTAAGTTGCGAAGCCCGGGGCCGGTTATGTTTAAACAACTCAGAAGCGGGCGCAACAACAAATCATTCTGGTGCTACAAGTTCAGGAGCATGCGGGTGAATACGGAGAGTGATATGGAACAGGCCAGCAAGAATGATAGCCGTATTACGCCCATCGGGCGTTTTCTGCGCAGCTCCAGTATTGATGAGATGCCCCAGTTTTTTAATGTGTTCATGGGGGAGATGAGTGTGGTGGGGCCAAGGCCGCATATGCTGGCGCATACCGAGCAATACAGGGCCATCATCGACACCTATATGGTGCGCCATTTTGTGAAGCCGGGCATAACCGGCTGGGCGCAGGTGAAGGGCTTCAGGGGCGAAACCCGCGACCCGCGGTTGATGGAGGAGCGGGTGATTCGTGATATTCAGTACCTGGAGCACTGGTCGCTCATGATGGACATCAGGATAATTTTCATGACCATATTTATCACTTTGCGTGGTGATGATAAGGCTTTTTGAAAGGTTTTCGGGTTGAAAATAAAACTTGCTTTCGCCTTGGTATTTACAAGTTTGACAATGTACAAAACAATGTTTTTCCCCAGGAATGTGGAAATGTTCCGTCGTAAGGTATTAGAGCATTTACATATATTTGGTTCATCCTTTGGAGCGTGCTGTATACAAAAAGCTTGCAATGCATTTTGTATATGGTATTTTTTTTAAGGAGGAATAACAAACTAACTGTCTGAAAGCCTTTTCAAAGCAAGTCAGTTTTATTGTTCACTCACTAAAACACTGGAGTAGGGCTTATGTTGTACGTGTTTATTGCAGGAATGGCGGCAGGCTCATCAGGAGCCGGTATTATTTTTCTTGGCCGGATGTTGCGCTATCGCAAGCAAACTGTTGCCGCCAATGAAGCGCTGAGCAGGATGGAGCATTACAATGAACAATTGCAGGAGATGCTGGAAAAGAATATGCCGGCAAATGAAGATTCAGTTGTGACAGAAGATTTTGGTGATTCCATGCATACTGCGGCCTATAGTAGGCGATGATGCACATTGGGGAAGGATTTGGAATTCAGATTTAGATTTAGATTTAGATTTAGATTCAGATTTGAGATTTGAAATCGTTGACGGATAACCGCTGACAGGGAATTCAATTTCATTGGTCCGCACATAAAAGCCGCCCGAAGTACCGGAGTGGCTTTTTTATTTTGTTGAAGGGAGGCTCGCAGTCGTAGCCTTAACTTCAACCTGCTTTCTCGTCTTTCTGCTTTTTTCGCTGATCGTATATTTTTTTCACACCCAGACCGGCACCTGCGGCGAGGAGGAGTGTGAGTCCGCCATCGATGGGAACCTGGCTATCGCCATCCCCAGCATCAGCCTGGGCAAAGACACTCAATGAAAAGAACATGCCAACAAACAGGACAACTGCCAGTTTATAAGCCTTGTTCCATTTTAGCAGCGTGGGCTTCTTATTACTTTTAATCATTGATTTCATGTTCATATCATAGAATTAAATAGGTTCAGCATTAAATGATGCTTACGGTCAAAATTAATCCGATTTCAAATGCACCCATTTTTTGGCTGCTGATTATTTATAAACATACGCCTCTTTTTCTTCTTTGCAGTGGCAATGGTTTATTGCCAATTATCCTCAGTTGAGATAATAATCCTCCAGGCTTTATCTTCTGCCTATTTCACTACCTGCAGGTTGTTCACCATTTGCAGTCCATCTGTGCCGGTGATGACTGCCTTGTAGATGCCTGCCGGGAGGTTTTGCAGCAGGGGCACCTGTCGGGCAGCATTGCCACCATTGTGGTCAATCACCATGCGGACCAGTTGCTGCCCTCCCATGTTGAACAGGGTGAGGGTGTACCGTGCAGCCGGCATATTGCTGAACTGCATCACCAGGGTGTTGTTGTTTTTGATGGGGTTGGGGTAGAAGGTAATAGCTGGCTGACCTTTGCTGCCAATGTTCACCAGCAATACTTGTGAGTATTTGGAACTGCCATCGCTGGCAATGGTTTTCACCCGGTAGTAGTTGTTTCCTTTGGCGGCACTGGCATCGTAGCAGTTGTAGGCTGCAAGTCCTGCAGCATTCAGGGTAGCCATTTTGGTAAAGTTGATGCCATTGGTGCTCTTCTCCACTTCGTAGCGCTTGATGCCTGATTCGTTTGAGATATTCCATTCCACCTGCACGCCACCTTGTTTTTCATAGGCTTTGGCGTTGGAAAGGGTGATGGGCAGTACGGTGATGTTGTTGGTGAACACAATCTGGAAGCGGTTAGAATCCAGTGAGGTGTTGCTGGTGCGGGTAAAGCTGTATTCCGATGCGGTGCTGAGGTCGATATCGGTTTGGGTGTTGAGGAAATTGTCTTTAAGGTAAGCGGAGAGGCCCGGTGTATTCAACTGGTCGGGGGTGAAGTGTATGAAATAATTCACGGCCTGCAAACTACCCATGCCAATGTTGAGCGTGGATTGTGTGGTGGGCCATGGCCTGGCTTCCACGGCAAGGCGTGAGCCGGACTGGTTGAGCCACATGGGAGCATTGGAAACATTGGCCATGGTGGCTATGTCGAGCGGGTCGCCCAGCCCTTCGAGGTAGGCATCGTTGAAGTTGGCGGAAACGCCGTCCACCACCCCGCGGCTACCATCATCGTTTTGCATTTCGAGCCTCACCAGCAGATTTCCCTGGGTGCTGAGCGGAATATTATCAAAAGGCATGAAGCCGGCATTACCGGTTACCTTGTGCGCTTCTGCAATGGTGATATTGGTAGGGCTGACAACCGATGACTGGGGTTGAGCAAAAAATGCGAGTCCGCTTTCTATGTAGCGGGCATTGTCGTTGCCGAGGTTATCGGTCCATTTTGTTCCGTTGTAAAAGACCGTTCTGTAACCACCCTGGTTAAAAGAGCCGTTCAGATTGGCATCCCAAACGCTGAAGCTGTTTTTGATGACAGCACTATTGGCATTGTATACAGCTGCCAGGTCGATTACAGACACGTAGGGGTTGCCAACGAGGGTGTAGGTGGAAGAGGAGGCCGGCGCAATGGAAACGGTGACGTTTCCTGTTTTAAGCGTACCGGTAGCCCGCAAAGTAGTGGCGGCGCCCATGGGAGTGGTGCTGCCATTGGTAAACTGCACATTGCGCGGCCCGCGGGCGAAAACGATGTAGCCCTGCTCAGCAGATGAATAGGTAGTGGAAAGTGACGGCACATCGGCACTATTGAAAGTACCCCCTGAGGAATTGCCTACATAGCGGCGCAGGCTGCTCACCTGGTTGGCCACACCAATCCAGTCGAAGCCTGCAGTGGTGGCGGCGGATGCGCTAGGATAACCATGGCCCACCACCGGCGTACCGGCATTGGCGGGTTCTGTGTTGGTGCCGGTCAGGTCGGCTCCGGCACGACTTGCCATAAAGAAATCACGCAGGCTGCCTGAGCCGGAAACGGGGATGCTTACCAGGCGCCATGCGCGGCCATTGCGGGGGCTGGTGGCGTTTACAGGGAAATAACGCTCTACGGTTACGTTGGTAGCATTGGAGAGGGTGCCGGTGATTTGGCCAATAACGCCTGTGCCGGATGCGTTGGAGCGCACAATTACATTATTGCCATTGAAGTTGGCTGTACCGGCAATAGTGAGTATGCTGCCGGGGCCTGCTATCCAGCCATTGCCACTATTGCCGCTATTAAGCGTAAGTGATTTTCCAAAGCCTACGGTAAAGTTGGCATCTTGGGTAATGGTATGGTTGTTGAGCACAGTTACATTGTTGGTTGAAGTGGGTGCTGCTGTAGCATCCACCCAATCATTACCACCTTGATCGTACTCCCAAACGCCAGTAGGACCAAAAGCACTGAAGTTGCCGCTTGCTTTGGTGCGGAAGTCACCGGTTGCTATAGGCAGGCCGTCAACAAAAATTGTTCCTTTGATATAGCTGATATTGTAGTTGTTAGCATTGAATGTGCCGCCAGTTGCAGCGGAAGCTGTTACCTGGTTCGCATAAGTTCCAACAGCATCGCTGGCTGCGGCACCAGTTCCGTAAGCAATTGTAACTGAGCCAATGGTTTCGCTATTCTGCAAACCGGCTGGAGTAAAGGCTGTAGAGCCAGAGCCACCAGTTAGTGTCTGACCGTAAGTCTTGTGAACATCATTTGCGGTTATGGTAAGGTTAGCTTCGGTAATGGTAAAAGAATTGCTGGTAGCAGCATTAAATCCTGTAGCACTTGCCGAAATTGTTTTTGCACCAATCAAAGTAGTCTTTAAGTCGTTGAATGTAACAGTACCGTTACCTCCAGAACTACCAATGTTTTTCGAAGTTGTACCGGTCAAAGCACCTGATCCGGATGCTATTGCTACAGTCACATTCACAGTAGCGTTTAATCCAGTTGTACTTGCAGAGCCAAACTGGTCTTGCGTAACGATAACAGGACTGGCTGAAATAACAGCACCATACGTAACTCCGCCAGGTTGGGTTGCAAAAGCCAGCTTGTTAACAACACCAACAACCTGTGATAATGAACCCAAATTTGTTGTTCCACTTGTTAACCCAGAACCTGTTTGAGCAGCTGAACCTCCACCATAAGTAATATTTCCAGTGCTTGGAATGCTTCCTCCATTTGTTGCCCTTACAGAAATTCCGACGATGTTAAATGTCTCAGAAGCTCCATTTGTTAGATTAGATAGTGTAATTGTTATCCGAGTCGAAGTAGTGTAATTTATAGTAGTCGCTGATGCACCCCCTGTTACAGATACTCCACTGTTATTGAAAGTCCATCCTGATGGGGCATCAAGTATAAAAGTTCCGTTGTCAAAATCCTTCTTGCCCGTTTCAGCAAGAGTAATGTTCCCAAGCAAAGTGTAGGCTGGGCTGGTGGCATTTGCTGCTTTGTCAGCAGAAATATTAGTCCCACCAGTGGCAGTTGTAATTACTACCTGCCCCCACACCCCCTGTACTGTTATCATCAGCAAAAAGGTGAGTAAAGCTGTTAGTCTTGTAGCAATATGGTTAGCGTTGCAAGATTTAGAAAGATTCTCATAGTGTGTTTTGGAGAGTAAAACTGGTTTCATAACTGGTGTTTTATTGTGTAAATGGGGTTGTTGGTAAAGTTGGTTATCGCGTTGGTTGATTACTGGTTTGATGTGATCGCCGTTTTTCAAATGGCTG
>JBBIOQ010000143.1:0-6059 GCA_037443285.1 Sphingobacteriales bacterium
CTAAATTCATGCATTGGTGAGTGGTTGAGCCTTTGCTGCACTTATCGTTTTTTGCCAGATTTTCAGGAAATGCATGTCATGCCTGATACAACAGAATGAAGTTGTATTAAATCGACAAAAAAAAGATGCTGTGAACGGAAACGTTTGCGTAAAATGCCCATGTTATATGGTCATCTGCAAGTACATTCACCAATTGTAAGCGTGGGGCTACGGAAATGGTTGTTTTGAGGTAATAACAACCCCCAAATTTCAAGCTGAACATACATTCCAGGCCATCCGTTTGCTTTGAAAAATCATCACTCAACCGATTGCGTATGAAAAAGAAAATTTACTCGTTTGCTTCGCTGCTGTTGCTGGCAGCATTTTCGTTTGCCTCCTTCAATTCTAATGCACAGGGTGGCGTTTATTTCAGAGAAGGTTTTGAAAGTGGAACAGGGTGGCCTACATCTTCAGCAAATGCAGTAACAATAGGTTCGCCAAATACCTATGTTACGGTCACTACTGCAAACAGCGGCACCTGGTATTCTTTTGGCGGTTATTCAACCAGTGGTGGCACAGGTTCCTGCCCAACCCAAACCGGAGGAGCTTACCATGTTCGGCTAGCTAATCAAAGCAATTTTACTGGGTATACATCAGCCGATTCATCCTACCTCATTACCCCTTACGCAGTTACCGGCATTTACGATTTAAAATATTATAACGGCAGGGCTGCAAAGACAATCACAGTGTACAAAACTGCAGATAACAATCCAGCAACAACGAATTGGGTTCTGGTGACTCAATTTATTGGCAACGCTGCATGTGATCTTCAAACAGTTTCCGTTAATGACGCTGCAGCTAGGCGCTTAAAAGTAGTTGCGCATAGTGCAGCTGATTCCGACCTCGACTCTTTGGTAATGACAAGCGTAGGAGTCCTGCCTTCAAAACTTGGCGGCATCAGCCTGCAAAGTACAAATGACAATGTTCGTGTTGAATGGAGTGCCTACAATGAGTCAAATGTAAAAGGCTACTTTGTACAGCGCAGCATTGATGGTGTCAACTTCACAGACATCGGTTTTGTAAATGCAAGAAATGCATCTTCCACTACCTACAATTTTGCTGACGTGAGTGCTACATCAGGCATCCTGTTTTATCGTATCCGCAGTGTGGATTATGATGGAAAAGCTATGCTTGGAAACATTGCCAAAATAAATATGGCAAAGTCGAAATTGGCAGGCATCACGGTGATCAATCCTGTGAAAAGCGGCAGGGTTGAAATGCAACTCAATGGTTTGAATCCGGGCACTTATCGCGTAGCATTCAATACTACCGGTGGTGGTGTAGTGGCCAGCAAAATGGTAAATGTGCAGGGTTCCAGCGTTTCGGTAACGCTTGATTTACCGGCAAGTGTTGGCAAGGGGCTCTACATGCTAACAGTTACCGGCACCAACCTGCAACAGGCTAAGAAAGTGATGGTGGAATAATAGTTAATATAAAAGTGGGTGCTTCAAAAGGGCATCCACTTTGCTTTTCAGCCTTTTCATAAGCCGGAGTTGCATTTATAAGAGACGTGATTTGTTTCCTATGAAATATTTTCTCTTCGTTATTTTCCTTATCAACATCGCTGCATTTCCGTTGAACGACCAGCGCAAACTGCACATTTTTCTTGCCGGCGATTCTACGATGAGTATTAAAGATCCCAGGAACTATCCTGAAACTGGGTGGGGCATGCCTTTTGTAAATTTCTGGGATTCATCAGTGACGGTGGTGAACAAGGCAAAGAACGGAAGGAGCACCAAAACTTTCATTTCAGAGGGCCTTTGGCAATCCATTGTCAATGAAGCTGACGAAGGCGATTATGTGTTTATTCAGTTTGGGCATAACGATGAAGTGAAAGAAAAAGTAAACAGCTATACAACACCTGATGAGTTCTCATCCAATCTCGAAAAATTTGTAACGGAGGCCCGCAGTAAGAAAGCAATACCTGTGTTGCTGACTCCGGTAGCCCGCAGAAAGTTTGACAGTTCCGGTTTGGTGCAGGATACGCATGAAGCCTACAGCAAACTGGTAAAAGCAGTTGCAGCTAAACTCCAGGTGCCACTCATTGATTTGAATGCACGAGGCATGCAATTGTACCAGCAGTTCGGTGTTGAAAATTCCAGGTTACTGTTTAATCAACTTAAGCCAGGCGAACATCCCAACTATCCCGATGGAAAGGAGGACAATACGCATTTCAATGAATTGGGCGCCAGGCTGATAGCACAAATTGTGTTGCAGGAAATCAGGAATCTGAATCTTCCGCTTGCACAAAGAATGGTGAAACCGATTAAGAAATAGGTGCTTTATTTTCCTGTGTTTTTCTTTGTGTTTCTTTTGCCTTCTTTGCGACTTTGTGGTTAAAAATCATTTTTGAAATAAGTTCTGCTTGCTTTCCATTTCTTACAAGTATTGGCTGGTAAAATATTCAAACTTTGCTTCAAGAAAAACCGAACTCATGAGAACTACCATAGCGATTATATTGTTTGGTTTCCTTGGTTTGAAGAGCCAGGCGCAGACAGCCAATCCGGCACAATACAAGTATGTATTCACTGTAGCCAAAGATGGTACTGGTGACTATACATTTATCCAGGATGCTATCAATGCCATGCGGGCATATCCGCTTGCTCCCATTACCCTGTACATCAAAAAAGGAGTGTACACCGAAAAAATAGAACTGCCCGGAACTAATACCGATGTAACCTTCATCGGTGAAAATGTTGACAGCACCATCATCACCTTCAACGATTATTCGGGACGCGGCCGCATCCATACTTTCAATTCTTTCACGGCCAAAATTTCAGGCAATCATTTTACCGCAGAAAACATCACGTTTGCAAATGCCGCAGGGCCTGTAGGACAAGCGCTGGCGCTTTATGTAGATGCCGATAAAGCTGTATTTAAAAACTGCCGTTTCCTTGGCAACCAGGATACCATTTTTGCTACCGGCGAAAATGCCCGGCAATATTTTGTTCATTGCTACATAGAAGGTACCACAGATTTTATTTTTGGCGCTGCAACTGTTGTTTTTGATTCATGTATCATCAAAGCCAAATCGAATTCATATATCACTGCGGCAAATACTATTCGTGGTATGCAATATGGTTTGGTGTTCCTCGATTGTAAAGTCATAGCCGATTCTTCGGTGACAAAACTATATTTGGGAAGGCCGTGGCGTGCCAATGCTAAAACGGTTTTCGTACGTTGCCAATTGCCAAAACAAATTGTGCCTGAAGGATGGCATAACTGGAGCAATCCTGACAATGAATTGACAGCCTATTATGCTGAATACAAAAGTGGTGGTGAAGGCGCAAATGCAGCCAATCGTGTAAAATGGGCACACCAGCTTTCTGATGCAGAAGTGAACAACTACACACCTGAAAAGATTTTCGGGGCATGTGGCCATGAGGCAGGGAATAATGAAAAATGGTTCAGCACTTCGGGGAACATGCCATTTATTTGGCCAGTAAAACAAACAACAAAATGAAAATTTTCTGTATGCCTAAATCTAGCATATTAATGTCAATGGTATTCATGGCCATGTTCGCGACCTCCTTTGCGCAAAACGGCGTTGTAATGCCATTATATGAAAAGGATGTGCCCAATTCAAAGCCTGCATCCAATAAAGAAATCTTCACTGTCAAGGATAATGTGATGCGCATTGAAAAGGTGAGCGTACCAACAATCACATTGTTCAGACCTGCTAAGCCTAACGGCATAGCCATTGTCATTTGCCCGGGCGGTGGTTACCAGATGCTTGCGTTCGACAAAGAAGGAACAAGAGTAGCAGATTCACTAACAACAAGAGGAATCACTGCCCTGGTGCTGAAATATCGCCTGCCGGATGACACCACCATGATTGACAAAAGCCTTGCTCCCTTGCAGGATGCACAGCAGGCCATAAGGCTTGCAAGGCAGCATGCTGCTGAATGGAATATCAATCCCAACAAAATTGGCATCATGGGTTTTTCTGCAGGCGGCCATGTAGCATCTACTGCAGCTACGCACTTCAGCTTCAAATCAGATGTAACCAATGCAGACACAACATCTGTTCGCCCCAATTTTGCTATCCTTATTTATCCTGTCATAAGTTTCGACAGTACCATCACACATAAGGGTTCAAAAAACAGCCTTGTTGGTGTAAATGCTTCAACTGAGAAAGTGGAATTCTTCTCCAACGAATTGCAGGTGAACAAACAAACGCCGCCCTCTTTTTTGGTACATGCCGGCGATGATGGTGCAGTGCCTGTTGAAAACAGTCTGCGTTATTACAAAGCATGCGTTCTGAATAAAGTGCCTGTAGAAATGCATTTGTATCCGAAAGGAGGACATGGTTTTGGAATGTTCAACAAAACCACCACAGATATTTGGATGGAGCGGCTATATAACTGGTTGCAAACGGTGCAATAAATACCTGTTCTGCTGATTAAAAATCTGAATGCTTGAAAGGAATATTGTCCATACTTCTCATACTGAATTTCATTTCAGTTGGCGCTCAGCAGGTGTCAAAGGTCTGGGTGGCCGACAATGGCGATGGCACTTACAAAAATCCAGTCATCAATGCAGACTACAGCGACCCGGATGCCATACGAGTCGGCGACAATTTTTACCTTGTTTCTTCAAGTTTCACCCACATACCGGGCTTGCCTATTTTGCAGTCGAACGACCTGGTGAATTGGAAACTAATCGGGCATGCTCTGAACAGGCAGCCGCCTTTAGATGTGTACAGCAAAGTGCAACACGGGGCCGGTGTTTGGGCGCCTTCCATCCGTTTTCACAACAATGAGTTTTATATCTACTATCCCGATCCTGATTATGGCATTTACCTGGTAAAAGCAAAAAACATCAACGGTCCGTGGTCAGCACCTCGACTCATTGCAGCCGGTAAGGGTTTAATTGATCCATGTCCTTTGTGGGATGATAATGGCAAGGTCTACCTCGTACATGCCTACGCAGGCAGCAGGGCAGGTATCAAATCGTTGATTGTGGTAAAGGAAATGAACAAAGCCGGAGATAGCATTACCAGCGATGGAGTGATGGTATGCGACGGGCACGAAAAGGATGTCACCATTGAAGGTCCTAAGTTTTATAAACGCAATGGGTACTACTACATTTTTGCACCGGCAGGTGGTGTGCCTACCGGTTGGCAATTGGTATTACGCAGTAAGAATGTTTATGGCCCGTATGAGCGAAAGGTGGTGATGGACCAGGGAAACTCTTCAATCAACGGTCCCCACCAGGGAGCATGGGTGACCACCACAAAAGGTGAGGATTGGTTTCTTCATTTCCAGGACAAAGATGCCTATGGCCGTGTGGTTCATTTAGAGCCCATGCAATGGAAAGACAATTGGCCGGTGATTGGCATTGATAAGGATGGCGATGGAAAAGGAGAACCGGTAGCCATTTTTAAAAAGCCAATTGTTGGCAAAAAGTCTGGCAAGGTATCGCCTGCAGATAGCGATGAATTTGACAGTACTTCATTGGGTTTGCAATGGCAATGGCAGGCAAATCCGGTAGAAGGATGGGCGTTCCCAACAGCCAACGGTTACCTGCGCATGTTTTCGGTATACAGGCCTGATTCAATAAAAACGGCTTGGGTGCTTCCAAATATCCTTGCACAAAAAACGCCTGCCGATGAATTTACTGCAACGTTGAAAGTGAATTTTCAACCGCGCCATCCTAATGAACGGTTTTCGCTGGTGATGTTAGGAAGCGATTATGCTTCCATCTCCATTAGCAACAAAGCCAATGGCATTTATTTTTCATTTCAGCAATGCACTGCTGCCGACAAAGGCGGCATGGAATCGGAGGAACTACTTACCAAACTGAATGGAAAAGAAGCTTACCTGCGCATCAGCGTTAGCGGCAATGCCAACTGCAGTTTTGCTTTTAGTGAGGATGGGTTGCATTTCACCACGTTGGAAAAAAAGTTTGTAGCTAAACCCGGCCGCTGGGTGGGTGCCAAAATTGGCATGTTCTGTAGCAGATTGAATGTGACTAACGATGCAGGTTTTGCTGATGTCGATTGGTTCAGGGTAGAACCT
>JBBIOQ010000143.1:6089-8215 GCA_037443285.1 Sphingobacteriales bacterium
AAAAGAATAACATGGAACGCAGGGCATTTGTAAAATACACAGCAGCAGCCGGTGCTAGCCTGATGTTGCATCCTTTCAGCAGTTTTGCTGCAGATGGTACCAGGGCCAGATTGGTGCAGGTTGGCACTGGTCACCGGGGCAGTGGATTTTGGGGAAAGGAACTACTTGAGAATTTCAAAGATGTGGTAATGCTCACGGGTGTCTACGATATCAACCCGGGCCGTGCAGCATATGCAAAAGCATTGTATGGCAACGACTGCAAGCAATACAATGGATTTGAAGAAATGCTGAAAACCGAGCAGCCGGACTATGTAATTGTGACAACGGTGGACGCCACACACAATGAATATATTGTGAAAGCCCTGAACATGGGTTTCAATGTGATTACTGAAAAACCCATGACAACCGATGAAGTAAAATGCAAACAAATTCTGGACGCAGAAAAAGCATCGGGTAAAAAAGTAGTAGTAGCATTCAACTACAGGCACAGTGTGCACAATATGCAGTTGAAGGAAATTCTTGCTGCCCAAAGGGTAGGTGCAATCACCTCCGTTGATTTTCACTGGTATCTCAATGTGTACCATGGTGCTGATTACTTCAGGCGCTGGCATGCACTCATCAACAGGAGTGGCTCTCTCTGGGTGCACAAGGCTACACACCATTTTGATTTGCTCAACTGGTGGCTTAACAGCGAGCCGGTAGAAGTAACCGCTTATGGAGCATTAAACCATTATGGAAAAAACAATGCCTTCAGGGGCACCAAATGCCGTGGCTGCGAATTCAAGGATAAGTGTAAATTCTTCTGGGATATTAATAAAGACAAGCGCCTTGTGGATTTGTATGTAAAGAATGAGCAATACGATGGCTACCTGCGTGATGGCTGCGTTTGGCGCAATGAAATTGACATCTTTGACAAAATGAGTGCTCAAATCATTTATGCCAATGGTGTTACAGCCAACTATTCATTGACCACCTATTCACCCTACGAAGGTTGGCACATTGCCTTTAACGGAATGAAAGGACGCATTGAATCGTGGGAAGATATTCCATACCTTGAAAAGGTACCTGTTGACCAGGCCAATCATCACCAGACTGAAATGAGTAGTGCCGATGACGCCATACCGGGCCAATTCCGCCAAATAATGGTAATGGACAATTTTGCGAAAGACTATGAAATTTACAGCACACCTAAAATTACCGGTGGTCATGGCGGTGGCGATGTGCGCATGCAACGCAGGATGTTTGTTGACAAAAACGACAATCCGCACCATGTAATGGCCGGCACACGTGAAGGTGCCATGAGCATATTAATTGGCATTGCTGCCAGAAAAAGTATTCTTGAAAAACGTACCGTAAAAATCAGTGAACTCACCGACCTTGTGCCCATGGCAAACAGGTTTTAAAAATTGAACAAACATGAAAATGAAAAACATTCTGCTGCTCTCTTTTGCATTGATGGTAACTATTGTTGGTTTTTCACAAGACAAGAAGGAAAAAGAAGTGGCATCGGCAGTGGAACAACTGCGGGTGGCCATGGTCGATGCTGATTCGGTAGCGCTTATGAAACTCACTTCTAGTAAACTAAGCTATGGCCACAGCGGAGGCCATGTGGAAGGCCAGCAGGAATTCGTACACAAAATTGTAACGGGCCAATCGGATTTTGTAACCATGGACCTTACCGAACAGACTATCAAGGTTTTTGACAAAACGGCCATCGTAAGGCACAACCTTTCATCTAAAACCAATGACAATGGCAAACCCGGTGAAGTACACCTAAAGGTTTTGCTGGTATGGCAATTGCAGCATGGAAAATGGGTGTTGATAGCCCGCCAGGCGGTGCATTAGAATGCCTGGCTCAGGTGCTTTAAGATGGGTTTACAATGGAAACGATTGCGTAAATAAACATCTCTGATTGCTTCGCTAACCCCCTGTATTGAGGTAACATTGTACAGTGATTTTGTGGGCTTTACGCCTTAAAGCTTGGGGTGCCTTATGATAAAATTTCCGGGATTCTTGATTGCCTGCCTCTTCAGTTCTTCACTGATGGCACAGACATGGAACAAACTGCCGCAGGCTAAAGTTCCTGTTTTCAAAAAGGATACAGTTTCCATTGCAAAATTTGGTGC
>JBBIOQ010000144.1:0-7825 GCA_037443285.1 Sphingobacteriales bacterium
CCTGCACACTGTTGATGACAGCAAGTTCGGTCGTGCGCTGCTCTGTCTCTTTCAGCAGCCTGTTGGTTTCATCAAACAACCGTGCATTTTCCAATGCTACACTCATGCTGTTGGCCACTGTTTCCAATAGCCGCACATCCGATTCGCTGAAAGCATTTTCCTTGTCAACATTTTGCAGGCTTACATAACTCTTCACTTTTTCGCCCGAAATGAGGGGCACAAACAAAAGTGATTTTGGATACTCTGTTCCGGGCAGCACCTGCATCCCGAATTTTGCTGCGGCTTCCTTGTAATTTTCATTAATGAGAATCTTATCCCGCGTTTTAATCAGGTGCTGTCGCAGTTTATCCAGTGGGCGGGGTTTCAGGAAAAATCTTTCCCCTTTTTCAATTGCGTAATTGAATTGTTCCGTTGCTGTTTCATAATCAAACGAAGCAATAATAACCGCTTGCGCATCGAATACAGTGCGAACTCTTTCACCAATGAGATCATAAATAGCCTGCATGTTCAACTCCTGCGCAAGGCCCTCCTGCACACTGTTGATGACAGCCAATTCTGCAGTGCGTTGTTCTGTTTCCTTCAGCAGGCGGTTGGTTTCATCAAAGCGTCGTGCACTTTCAAGCGCCACGCTCATGCTGTTAGCCAAGGTAGTCAGCAGGCTTACATCCGAATCGGAAAAAGCCTCTTCCTTGTCAAGGTCCTGCAAGGAGATGATGCCAATCACTTCACCGCCTGAAACCATTGGAACAAGCAGTACTGATTTCGGATGTTCACCAATCAGCACCTGGTTACCGATTGCGTTGCTGAGTTTGTCAAAATCCTTGTTGATGAGAAGGAACTTGCCGCTTTCCATTACATCTTTTCTGAAACCTGTTGGTTCCCTTGGGCCTAGCAAGGTTCTGTCGCCCTTTTCAAAAGAATACTTGTCTGCAATAAGGTTTTTCTGCCTGTCGTAGGTAACGATATCAATGACCTGCGCATCGAAGATTTCCCTGATTTTTTCACCCACCAGTTCATAGATGCCCTCCATGTCCATTTCCCGCACCAGCCCCTCCTGCACCTTGTTGATGACGGCCAGTTCTTCCAGGCGCAGGCTGAGTTGTGCAGTTCGTTCAGCAACCACTTTCTCCAGTTCCCTGTGTTTTTCGTGCAGTTGCCGGGTGCGCCATTTGATGACGGTGTAAATGCCACCCAGCAAAACAAGGAGATAAAGAAGATATGCCCACCAGGTTGCAAACCATGGCGGATGAATCGTAAAACTGAAAACAGCTTCCCTGCTCAGTTGGTTGTAAACATTTTTTGCCCTTACATGAAAATGGTAATCTCCTGCAGGCAGGTTAGTATATTCCTTGTAATAATTGTTGTCAAAATCAGACCAGTCTTTTTCAAATCCTTCCAGCCAGGTTTGGTAGGTAGTTTTTTCTTCCTGCTCAAAGAAGGGAGCTGCATATTCAAAACGTAACGTATTATTTTCATGCACTACCGAAACGGGGTTCGCATTGGCAGAAGGAGCAGTGTTCAGGATTATTTTACCTGCTGTGGCATGGCGAATGAAAGTGCCAAACGACTGGTCAATAGTTTTCTCCAGGTTTTCATCGTAGCGAATGAGTCCATCCGTTGTACAAATCCAGACAATGCCATTGGCTTCAACCTGGAATTTCTGAATCGTGAGTTCGCTGATAGGGCTGAGCTGCGTTTTGTCGATGCTATAGCCACCACCAGGCTTTGGTGTGGCTAGTCGTATTTCCTTGCCAAACCGAATCCAGACGCGGCCTTTGTAATCATCCTGCAAATCAAACTCACTGATACCACCGCCGCCAGTAAAAGAACCGAACGTAGTGTCGCTCACAAAGCGGTTGGTTTGCTTGTTGTAGGTATAGATGGCTGAATCGGCAATAAAATAGTTGACCCCTTTTATGGAATACACGCCACCCAAACCACTTTTCAACCCCTGCGCTTCTCCCATTTTTTCAAATGTGATATGTTGTGCATCTATGTTGCCTGCCGCATCAAATGCCAGTTTCATTTTGTAAAGCACACCGCTCTGTGTGCCTGCCCATACGGTGCCATCAGCATCTTCCACAAAACTCCAAATCTGGTCGGTTACATCAGGTACATTTCCTGCATAATGCCATGGCTGTCCAGTGGCACTCGCACCTGCCTGTCGCTGAAAAATGCCGATGCCAAATGTGCCGCCTCCCAGCAAGACACCGGGATGCATTCTGCTTAAATACAAAGCACTCAGCGTGAGGTCGGCACTCACCGATTGCTTGATGGTGTACACTTTGTTGTTGCGCAATGCGAAGAGGCCATCGCCCGGAATGAGTAGTTCGTCGCCATCGGGCACCATGCCAAAAATCTGGTTCTGCGGAATGCCGGGTACCAACTCAAAAGCAGATTTATCATTATTGAATACCATGAGCCCATTGGTAGTGCCGATGTATAAGCGCCCCATGAACCGGGCAATATTGAGCACGCCTGTGCTGATGCCCGATTGCAGTGAAAACTTAGTAAGCGGTGAGCCCGTTTCCACCCTTGAAATTCCATTGTCGAGCGCCAGCCATAATGTGCCTTTGTTGTCTTCAAACGTTCCGTAAATCGATTCATCCTGCAACCCCACATCACGATTTATTTTTTGCAGCAGTTTCCCGTTTTCATCAATAATCACAAGGCCTTTGCCGGTGGTAGCCAACACGTAATTTCCATTCGTCATTTTCAAACCTTTGTACAGGATAGATCCGGATTTCAAAATGGGATCGGCTTCAGTAACAAAAGGCCTGAACTTCTTTCCATCAAACAAATACAATCCACTGTAAAACAAACCAACCAGGTATTGCTTTTGCCCGGCCTCCGCTTTGTAGGGCAGCATAATCTGCATGCGTTCTTTTCCAAGGAAATCACTGCCTTCGATAAATACCAGTGAATCATGATCGAGTTTGAAGAGACCGAGTCCCTGTTGGTGCACGTAGTAGGTACTATCGAGGTAAAACGCGTACATGAATTTGGTTTTGGGTTTCCAAACCTTCATCATGCTTTCACCATTCTTTCCCTGCTGTTTGGGGTTGTACCTGAAAATATATTCCCTCGATTGAAAATAAACGCCCGATTCGGTAGCATAGGAAGACCATACATCCAGGAAATCCCTGTTTTCTTTTGGCACAAACTGAAGCAGTGAATGGGTGCTGCGTTGACCGATGCTGTCGTAACCGAGATAGCCCATGTCGCCAAAGGCGCCGTAATAAATCGGACCGCCTTTCTGCTTTGTCATAGACCTGACCACGGTGGTTTGGCGGTTGTCGTAGAGGCTTATTTTTTTCCAGCGTACACCATCGTATTCAAGTATGTAATTCTGAACACCGAAATACATCACCGATTGTTCATCCTGCTGCACGCACCAGCTCTGCGGCAGGGTCTTGTACAATTTGGCCGGGTAGTTGGTAATGAACGGCAGTCCTTTTTCCGACTGGCTCAGCGCATGCACTACAGGCAAATAGCAGCACACGATAGCCGACAGCAGCCATCGCAACAGAATAGCTTTAGATCTGCAACAGGTAGGACAATTTTTCATGGTCGAAAATTTGTTGATTAGCAGTCTTCCAATTACACGGCTTCACTAAAACAGGAAAGGTGGGCAGGCACAAAAACAGGGTGGGCTTTCTCTTAAGTGACTGATTCTAAATATAAAAGTATTTTTTTCAAAATCCCATTATCCTGTTTTCAAAACATGGAGATCAGGAAAATGACAACCCAAAATGGGATAAGGCTATGGTAGCAAAATCGCATGCATAAGCGCATAAAAATGGCTTATTGACCAACGGCTATTTGTATAGATGAACACAACCCAACACTCTGGTGACGGGTATAAAAAGAGCCTTACAGAAACTGCACACAACAATTCCTGTAAGGCCTTACAAAAAATTCTTTTTTGAAAATACCTTGTCAAGGCAACACTAGGCTGCTGCCTTTCCAGACCAATAAAAGCTATTTGAATATTCAGAGTCCGCCCCTGCCGAAGTCGTCCTGTAGGCGAACGATATCTTCTTCGTCGCTTGGCTTTTTGGGGTCGGTATGCTGCCATATTTCAGCCACCACGCCATAGCTGTCCGGAGCGCCGACAAGGCGATGGCGGGTGCCTTTTGTAAGCGTGATAATATCGCCATCATTGTAAGTACCTGGATTTGTCTCATCATCAGTGTTGCTGATAGCCACCTGCACCGGGCCTGCCACTACCCGCCATATTTCTGCACGGCGAAAATGGTACTGCCAGCTCAGGCGCCTGTTGGGTGCTACCACCAAAAACTTGGGACTGAGTTTTTCACCCAGCATCAGCTGCTCCTTGGTATAACCCGGGAAAAAGCTGGCAATAAATTGTTCAGCCTGGTTTTCGTCAATGACAAAGAAACCGCCCCATGGCCTGTCGAAATCAGAATCGCTGACATTAAATCCGGCTTGATGTATGTAATCAGTTACGGCCTTGAAAACATCCTGGCGTGAAGTATCAGAAGAAAAAAACATGATGAAATATTTTTAATGATTTGAAAACCTGTTTAAGAGAAAAACGGAGTGAGTGTTGGAAGCGGTCTTCATTTGGAGCGCAATGTTAAATACTAATTTTCAATGATGGTGAAAAGACCAGGGTGATTCATGATTTGATGCCCAGCAAACGCCACAGAAAATACAGTAAATGCAGGTGGCAGTTGGACAAAAATCACACGGCACAAGACTATTCAGACAGCCGCTTGATGACTTCCATGCAGGCACGCCCGTTGTGGTAAGGACACTTCCAGGTTCCTGCAAAATCTTCGTGCAGCATGGGTGAATAATCATCGTTCACCCCCCACCACCATTCGCCTAACTGCTGGTTGATGATGTGATTCTTTATGAATTCCCACGATTTCAGCATTCGTTGAAAATAATGCGGCTCACCCGTGTTTTGCCAGGCATTGCAAAAGCCAACCATGGCTTCGGCCTGCGGCCACCAATGTTTTTCACGAACTAAATGCTGTGTGGCTGCATCCAATTCGTACCAGAGTCCGCCGTCGCTGTCGAGCCATGGCAACACGGCATTCACCATGTTGTTGGCAGTTGTTTTGAAATGAGCTACCAACTGCTCATCGCCCATTGTTTCGGCGGCTTCCTGCAGCAACCACGATGCTTCAATATCGTGCCCGAAAGAAACAAGCGTATCTTTTCGCTGCCATTGTTCATCAAAAAAAAGTCCCTGGCGATGCGATGCTTTATCAATGATATGTTCAGAAAAATTATGCAGCAATGCGGTGATATCCTGCTTCAGTTTTTCATCGGGAAAAACACGAAGAAGATTGATGAATGCCTCCAGCATATGCAGATGCGTGTTCATGGTTTTCTTTTCATTGGCATCTTTTGCACTCAACCGCAAATCATCCATAGGTTTCCATTGCCTGTCGAAGGCTTCGAAATAACCGCCTAGTTTTTTGTCACGACCATGCTTTTCAATCAGGTCATAAATCAATAGCGCTTGCGACAACGCTTCCTTATTTTTTGAGAGTGCGAAATATTCGGAGAGACCGTAAACCGCAAAGCTCTGTGCATACACCTGCTTCTTAGTGTCGAGTGGCTGGCCATGCTGGTCAATGCTCCAGTAAACACCACCGAAACTTTCATCTAAAAAATGGCTGCTGAAATACTCGAAGGTCTTATCAGCGAAGGCCGCCGTTGTTTTGTCGCCGGTTAGTTTTGCGGCAGCTGAAAGCGTCCATAAAATTCTGGCATTGAGCACTGCGCCTTTGGGTGCATCTGTATGCAGCACACCATCGCTGCTCATGCTGCCAGCAAAACCTCCATGCACTGGGTCGGGCATTTGGGTTATCCAGAATTGAATGATGAGGGAGAGTTCTTCCTTCAATTCTTGCACCAATGTATTGCGATCATTCGTCAACCTAAAAGGCTCATGTTGCTGTTGCATTGTTGGTAAAGTTATCTGGCGTATATCGCAAAAATGTGAGTCTTTGAATAACCACTATGACACAAGGAATGTACAGAGGCCACCATGCCCTATTTTCCTGTGTTTTACTTAGTGCTCCTTGTGCCTTCTTTGCGACTTTGTGGTTAAATATGACCTATATAATTGTTCTGTTATTATTCATACAAAAAAGCACAGACAGCCTGGAGTAAAAACAACCGGCTGCTGTGCGCTTGCTTGCTTATGATAAACGACAAATTTCTTCAGTGGTGCAAAATTCAGATTTGGCTGCATTGACAGGCTGCATTCTCTGGAATGATTGTGCATTTCCCTTTTTCCACCTCTCATGTTCACGAACAACAGCATGTAAAAATCCGATGCAGCCAGCCCGATGTAATCTGCTCTCAAAACTATTGTCATTTTGCCGCCCAATTGTAATAGTATTTTACCTGTTATTTGTATTATTTCTTACCCCTTTTCAAATACACATTTCATAAACCCATCACAGGATGCAGTATCAGCAAGGATTTGATTCAATTATTCAATGCACATCTTGTTTGATGGCCATACTAACTGATAATACTTTTTATGCCTTCCCGCTTATCTTTATTGCCTGAAACACCGGTTGCCAGCCGATGAAGCGTGATAAAAAAAGGAATTGTGCCTGCCGGGCTTCGCAAGGCCATCGCCATTAACAGCAAAGCATCATCATTATGAGCCAGCAAATCTTACGTGAAATAACGCCGCTTACCAAGGGTGATTGCTTCACCCTTTTTTCCAGGATGAAATCGGCCTTTGACTTTCCACTTCATTACCACGAAGAGTACGAAATCAACTTCATCCTCCATGCAAAGGATGCACGCCGCGTGGTGGGCGATCATATTGAAAACATTGGCGACATTGAACTGGTGCTTGTAGGTCCCAACCTGCAGCATGCCTGGTTTACGCATCAGTGCCAGAGTACCGAAATCAGGGAAATCACCATTCAGTTTCACAAAGATTTGTTTGATGAAAAATTCCTGAGCCGCAACCAGCTTTCTTTTATCCGCACCATGTTTGACCGCTCCAAACGCGGTCTTCTTTTTTCGGCCGATACGGCACGCATGATGACGCCCCGCATAGAAGCGCTGACGCAAATACGCGGCTTCGATTCGGTGCTCGAACTCATGTCCATCCTCCACGACCTGAGTATAGCCCGCAACACCCGGGTGCTGTCCGATTCCACTTTTAATTTCTCTGAAGTTTCCTTCAACAGCCGAAGAGTGGAAAAAGCCTATGAATACATGAACCTGCATTTCGACAAGCCTATGGGACTGACCGATGTAGCAAAACTTGCCGGCATGACGGAGGCTTCATTCAGCCGCTTTTTCCGAAACAGAACGGGCATCACTTTCATTGACAGCCTCAACGAAATCAGGCTGGGTCATGCTTCACGAATGCTGATTGAAACCACGCATTCCATTGCCGAAATTGCTTACAAATGCGGCTTCAACAACATCTCCAATTTCAACCGCATCTTTAAAAAGAAAAAGAACTGCACGCCCAAAGACTTCCGCGAAAGCTACAGCATGGGCAGCCGGATTTTTATTTAACAGCTCTCTGCTGAACTAATGAAGCATGGTGGAATCCCTATCGAAGCATGACATCCCTTTGCATGCCACAACGCGTTAATTCTTACATTCACACCATGCGATACTCCGACCAGATTCATCCAAAAACCATCAGGCAACTACTGCTGCTGGCTATAGTGCTGGGCATGGCATTTGTATTGTACCGCGAAATGTATTTCATGCTCGGCGCTTTCATGGGAGCAATGGCCTTGTACACTTTGATGCGCATCCCCATGTTTACCCTGGTGTATAAATGGAAATGGAAAAAGTCGTT
>JBBIOQ010000145.1:0-7740 GCA_037443285.1 Sphingobacteriales bacterium
TGGCGAAACAGCGGACACGTTAGTGGCGCTGGAAAATGCCAAAGAAAAAGGAGCATTTATTTTTGGCGTCGTAAATGCAGTAGGTAGCAGCATTGCCCGCCTAAGCAATGCCGGGGCCTACACCCATAGCGGCCCCGAAATTGGGGTGGCAAGCACCAAGGCCTTCACAGGCCAGCTGGCTGTTCTTACCATGATGGCATTAAAAATTGCAAAGGCAAAAGGGACAATTGATAGTGACAGGTACCACCAACTCATAAATGAACTGCATAATGTACCTGAAAAAGTAGCCGAAGTACTGCAATCGACCGATAACATCAGAAGGGTTGCAAAGAAATACAAGGATGCCAGTGATTTTCTTTTTCTCGGCAGGGGTTACAATTTCCCGGTGGCGCTGGAAGGTGCTCTCAAACTGAAAGAAATCAGTTACATACATGCAGAAGGATACCCCGCTGCAGAAATGAAGCATGGCCCCATTGCACTGGTGGATGAAAACCTTCCGGTTGTTTTTGTGGCCACCCGCGACAGGTTCTATGAAAAAATAGTCTCCAACGTTCAGGAAATAAAAGCCAGGAAGGGCAGAATTGTATGTGTAGCTTCCATGGGCGATACCACCATTCCATCAATGGCTGATGATGTGCTGTTTGTACCCGATGCCGACGAACTGATTGGCCCAATGATAAGTGTTATTCCTCTTCAATTACTCAGCTACTATGTTGGTTTGGAAAAAGGCTATGACGTGGACAAACCGCGGAATCTTGCAAAAAGCGTTACGGTTGAATAGCTCAGCATAGCTTCAGTATTTCACATATGTGGGAAACAATTAACCAATTTTCCATCATTAATTCGCCAGCTTACACGCTACATTCGCAGCTATTTGAATGGTATTAGCACAATAATTGCAATGCTTTTCCGTTCGAGTTTCAGAAAAAATGTATCGCAGATACTATGAAAATTTCTCAATTACTGGTTGTAGCCGCAACCCTAGTACTAACCACAGGCTGTAAAGAAGGCGGTATTTTTAAGAAAAAGCATGACCAATCAAATGCTACCGGCTGGAATTACAACGACAAGAACAGTGGTGGATTCAATGTTGCCAAACCCAAGGACATCAAGGCCGGGCCAGGCCTCGTATTTGTTCAGGGCGGCACGTTTGTTATGGGTGCCACTGAGGAAGATGTAATGTCTGATTGGAATAATGTGCCCAAGCGGGTAACTGTCAATTCCTTCTTTATTGACAGAACAGAGGTTGCCAATGTTCACTACCGTGAATACCTATTTTGGCTTAACCGTGTATTCGACCCCATGAGCGACCCGGCCAATCAGCCCATTGTAGATGCTGCCTACCCCGATACCTTGGTTTGGCGCAGCGAACTTGCCTACAACGAACCATATGTTGAATATTATTTCAGGCATCCCAGTTTTAACTACTATCCAGTTGTAGGTGTAAACTGGAAACAGGCCCATGACTATTGCCTGTGGCGTACCGACCGGGTGAATGAACTGTATCTTACCCAGGGCGGATACATCAATAAAAATGAAATGAAGAACCTCACAGGCAAAGCTTCTGATGCGTTCAACACCAAAGCCTACCTGTTGGGTTTAACTACCCCCCCTCCTGGGTCTGCCGCCAAAAGCAAGAAGAATCCATTGACTGATTATAATGGTCGCCCAAGGACAAACGTGACCACGGAGGACGGCATAATGACACCTGAATACCGACTGCCAACTGAGGCTGAGTGGGAATACGCTGCCCTATCTTATATAGCTCAAAACCCGCAGCCTCGCAAAAAGAAAAAGGAAGTCGTGGTGAAGAGTTAGTTGCTAATAAGCAAGTTTACTCCTGGAGTAATAATTACAATGGTCTTCGCGACAACAGGCGTGGAAGTTGGCAGGGTGAAATGCTCGCCAACTTCAAGCGTGGCGCTGGTGACCTAATGGGCGTTGCTGGTGGCCTCAATGACCGTGCTGCCCTTCCTGCACCAGTTGAAAGTTTTTATCCAAACGGTTTTGGCTTGTATAATATGAGTGGTAATGTAAGTGAATGGGTTTCCGACGTCTATCGCCCATCTACTTCCGAAGTTGGTGATGATTTCAACTATTACCGTGGTAACGTTTTTAAGAAATTGTACATAGCTGACTCATCTTCTAACGACCCTGCTACCCGCTTTGAAAAAGATTCAACAGGACACGTGAAATATATCAACGAAAATGATGCGGACCTGGCCAAGCGCCGCAACTACCAGAAGCATTATGCTATTGACTACCTTGATGGTGACAGCCTGAGTGGTGCAAGTTATGGCTATGGAAGGTCGACTCTCATCAGCGATAAAAGCCGCGTAGTAAAAGGTGGCAGTTGGTTGGATATGCCTTATTGGCTAAGTCCAGGTAACCGCAGGTTCCTTGAAGAAGAACAGTCTACAAGTACCATTGGCTTCCGCTGTGCAATGACGTATTTTGGAGCACCGGAAGGCAACCGTACCCGTTCAGGAAACTATTGGTCTAACAAGCGCCAGCGTCGTTGACCAATAAATGATATTGTTGAATAAGGACCCGCATTTTGCGGGTTTTTATTTTGCCCAAAAGCAGGTTGCCTTATTTTGCACATCCACATCTTTTGTATGATTTCAATAGAAGAACTGTACAGCATCTACCAGCAATGCACCGGCGTTACTACCGACACAAGAAAGGTTGAAAAGGGCAACCTTTTCTTTGCCCTTAAAGGACCCAATTTCAATGGTAATGAATTTGCAGCAAGGGCAATGGAAGCCGGGGCAATTGCGGCTATTGTTGACGAACCAAATTCAGCCATTTCTCCTGGCATATACCTGACGAACGATTGCCTGCACACCCTGCAGCAACTTGCGCTACATCACCGCCAACAATTCAATATTCCATTTATGGCCATCACCGGCAGCAATGGAAAAACCACCACCAAAGAATTGGTTCATGCTGTGCTCAAAACATCATTTAAAACCTATACAACCCAAGGAAATCTTAACAACCACATTGGCATTCCACTCACGTTATTAAGCGTGAAAAAAGACGCTGAATTAGCCGTGATAGAAATGGGTGCAAATCATCAGAAAGAGATTGAAAGTTATTGCACCTATGCACTACCCACGCACGGATTGATAACAAATTGCGGCAAAGCTCATCTCGAAGGATTTGGCGGCATTGAAGGTGTTCGCAAGGGTAAGGGCGAATTGTTTGATTTTTTAAAGGCTCACAACGGAGTTGCCTTTGCAGCAAGTGATTTCGATTATTTCCACACGATGTCAAATGGCCTGCCTCAAGTTCACTGGTATGGTACCAAAGAAGGTGAAGTAGTTGGTCAGGTAATACAAAGCAAACCGTTTCTGGAGGTATTGATTATTAAGGGCTTCAACAATGAATCAACAATTTCCACAAAACTTGTGGGAGCCTACAACATTTACAATGTATTGGCGGCTGTGTGCACCGGAATACACTTTGGCGTAAAGCAGGAAGAAATCATATCAGCCATTGAAAATTACGAACCATCAAACAGCCGGAGCCAATTGGTGGAAATTGGCGGCAATCATATTATTCTCGATGCATACAATGCCAATCCTAGCAGCATGTCGGCAGCCATTGAAAACTTTGCACGCATGCACGTACCCAACAAAATTCTGTTTATTGGAGGTATGGCCGAACTTGGTGAGGGAAGCTTAGATGAACACAAACAAATAGTACAACTGATTAAGCGGTTTCAATGGAAAGATGTGATTCTTGTGGGTGGTGATTTTGGAAGAACAGATCATCTGTTTCGGTTCTTCAACAATTCAGATGAAGCAGCCACCTGGTGGCAACACCAGCATCTGCAAGGACAATATTTGTTGGTAAAAGGTAGCCGCAGTATGAAAATGGAAAACATCATTACGCGGTGAGGCTTGTGATCATTTTCACTCCTTAGAGCAAGCAGTTCATTAAATTTGTAGCTCCTCCAAAGCACTCACAATGACATTCAATCAAATGCACCACCATCAACCTAAGCCTAACTTTTTCCTTAGCATTCTAAAAACAAAATGCGCCCGGTGCCGCAAAGGTTCCATGTTTACTCATGGCATTAGCCTTTCTACAAAGCGCAACATGGAAATGCCGCAGAAGTGCCCGGTATGCGGGCAACCCATGGAAATTGAAATTGGATTTTACTATGGGACAGGCTATGTGAGTTATGCGCTGACTGTAGCCATAAGTGTAACCACTTTTATTGCCTATTGGGTATTGTTTGGCATCAGCATTGATGACAACAGCCTTTTTATTTGGCTCGGAGCAAATATTGCCATCCTGGTTTTCATGCTCCCCTACCTCATGCGATTGAGCAGGGCTATATGGCTTTCGTTTTTTGTAAAATACGACCCTGAGTGGGACCAGAAAGAAGTTCCCGAATCGGAAAGGATTGTGAAGGAACACATGAATAATTGGTGATACCATAATTTTCAAACAAAAGGCACACGATGCACAGGCAAAACCTGCTGTAGCCACCATTCTCTTTGTTGTGAAGAACTTTAATCATGCATGGTTTTATACTCCATAAATAAAGTGAGTGGAGACAGGTATCCCTCTTACCTTTGCGCTCTATGCAAAATGATTTGCGCAAACAACAGGCCCTGGAATATCATTCAAAAGGCCGTCCGGGAAAAATTGAAGTAGTTCCAACCAAGGAAGCAAAGACGCAGCGAGACTTAAGTTTGGCCTACAGCCCCGGTGTAGCTGAGCCATGCAAGGAAATAAAAAATGATATCGGAACCGCTTACAAGTACACAGCAAAAGGCAACCTGGTAGGCGTAATCAGTAATGGAACAGCAGTGCTGGGACTAGGCGATATTGGTGCCGCAGCAAGCAAGCCGGTGATGGAAGGAAAAGGTGTGCTGTTCAAAATCTTTGCCGACATTGATGTGTTTGATATTGAGATTAACGAAAAGGACCCGGACAAATTTGTCGAAATTGTAAGGTCACTGGAACCAACATTTGGCGGCATCAACCTGGAGGATATTAAAGCACCTGAATGCTTCTACATTGAGCAGCGTTTGCGGGAGCAAATGACCATTCCTGTAATGCACGATGACCAGCATGGAACTGCTATCATTAGCTGTGCAGCTCTACTGAATTCATTTGAAATTCAAAAAAAGAAAATTGACAGGGCAAGGTTCGTGGTAAATGGTGCAGGAGCAGCAGCCGTTGCATGCATCAAACTGTACATTGCACTTGGCGCCAGGCCCGAAAATTTTGTTGTTTTCGACATAAATGGGGTGTTGCATAATGGCCGGACTGACCTCGATGATTTTAAAAAGAAAATAGCTATAGACTCCGCCAAAAGCCATTGGACACTGAAGGATGCCATGAAGGATGCCGACATGTTTCTTGGACTGAGTGTAGGCCATGTGGTTACCCCCGATATGGTAAAAAGCATGGCCAAAAATCCGGTTGTTTTTGCCTGCGCCAACCCTGACCCTGAAATTATGTACCACACGGCTCATGCAGCTCGTAAAGATGTAATTGTTGCTACAGGAAGAAGTGACACTCCCAACCAGGTAAACAACGTACTCGGCTTTCCCTACATTTTTCGCGGTGCATTGGATGTGAGAGCAACTGGCATAAACGAAGAAATGAAACTGGCTGCAGTAAGGGCACTTGCAGAACTTGCCAAATCACCGGTGCCTGATATTGTGAACATGGCTTACAACGAGAAAAGCATTTCGTTTGGCCCTGGCTATATTATCCCCAAACCACTTGACCCACGTTTGCTTGCAACTGTAGCTCCTGCCGTTGCCAAAGCGGCTATGGACAGCGGTGTTGCAAAAAGCCCCATTGCCAACTGGGATAATTACATCATTGAACTTAATCGCCGGTTAGGACTCGATAATCAGCTATTCAGGGTTATCGGTGTAAAGGCAAGAAAAGACCCACGTGCCGTAATATTTGCCGAGGCCGATAATGCCAAAGTTTTGAAAGCAGCACAAATCTGTCATGACGATGAAATTTGTTATCCAATCCTGATGGGTGAAGAACGCAAGATTCATAAACTGGCCGCGGAAAATGGTATTGACCTTGACGGCATGACCATCATCGACCCGAAGAAGGAAGAGTTTGAAGACAAACGCCTTGAATTTGGTGAACAATTCTTCAACCGGCGCGGACGCAAAGGCTTCAACCGTTATGAAGCTATCAAGACCATGAAAGATCGCATGTATTTTTCATGCATGATGCTAAACAATGGCGAAGCGGATGCTGTAATTGCAGGCCCCAGCCGCGATTATTCCGGGTTGATACGTCCGGCACTCCAGACCATTGGAACCGAACCCGATGTAAAGAAGATTGCCGGCATGTACATTTTACTGACGAAGAAAGGACCGCTTTTTCTCGCTGATGCCACAGTAAATTTCACGCCTACAGCACAGGAAATTGCAGATATCACTTTGATGGTTGCCAGGGAAGTTCGCAGTTTCAATTTGCAACCCAGGGTGGCATTGCTTTCCTATTCCAACTTTGGAAGCAGCAATACAGCCGAAGCCAAAATGATGGCCGAAGCACGGGACATCATTAAACTGCGAGACCACAACCTGATTGTGGATGGTGAAATGCAGGGAATTGTTGCCTTCAATAACGAAATACTGAAAGAGAATTATCCATTCAGCGAATTGGTTGACCAGGATGTGAACACGCTCATCTTCCCCAATCTTTCATCAGGAAATATTGCCTACAATTTGTTGCGTGAAGTGGGTGGCGCCGATGCCATCGGCCCTGTCCTACTTGGCATGAATAAACCTGTTCATGTACTGCAGTTGGGCAGCACGGTACGTAGCATTGTAAACATGACATTAATAGCGGTGCTTGATGCCCAAATGAAATGCGCTACTACACCGAAACCCACCAGGGAAAGCCCAAAACGCAGATGGTGGCAAATGAAGCAGGCAGGCAATAAACCTTAACTGCAATTCAACTTCTTATTCTTTATTCACTACTCTGAGTTATGGCATTTTTTGAACAACTTGGCACCTATGTCATTACGCTGAAAGGCATGTTTGCCCGACCAGAAAATCCAAAAATGTACTGGAAAGAATTCATGCACCAGTGCGTTGAAATTGGCGTTGGCTCCATCCCCATCGTTCTCATCATTTCTGTATTCCTGGGCATGGTAATGACTGTGCAAACCGCCTACCAGTTGGTGACAAACCTTATACCGAAAAGTACCATCGCCGTGGTGGTGAGGGACAGTATGCTGCTCGAACTTTCGCCAACGGTTATTTGCATTGTGCTTGCAGGTGTAGTAGGCAGCAAGATTGCATCAGAATTGGGCAACATGCGCATCAGTGAGCAAATAGATGCGCTGGAAATTATGGGCATCAATACCAAAACCTATCTCATACTTCCCAAAGTGCTTGCTTCACTCATCACAGTTCCTATGCTTATTGTCTTGTCAATTGTTGTTTCCATCTGGGGCGGACGCGTGGTTGGCGATATGGCCGGTGTCATTGACAAAGAAACCTATGACCAGGGCCTGCTCCGCGACTTCATTCCTTTCAATGTGAACGTTGCTATGTACAAGGCAATCACCTTTTCATTGCTCATATCCAGCATTTCTGCCTACTTCGGTTACAATGTAAAGGGCGGCGCACTTGAAATTGGCCGCAGCAGCACAATGGCTGTAATTGTAAGTTGCATTCTGATTCTTTTGGCTGACTATGTTCTCACGCTTATACTGCTTAATGCATGATTGCT
>JBBIOQ010000146.1:0-7277 GCA_037443285.1 Sphingobacteriales bacterium
ATCAGTTCCAATTTCATGCCGGGCAAGTGCAACCTGATAATTGGCACGAGTGGCAGCGGCAAAACCGTGCTAATGAAGTGCCTTGTGGGTTTGTTCAAACCCGACAAGGGAGAAATCTATTATGACGGTCAGAATTTTTCAACTATGACCAAGGAAGAGCATAAGGATTTAAGGCAACAAATCGGGATGCTCTTTCAGGGTTCAGCATTGTTTGACAGCCTGACTGTTGAACAGAACGTGATGTTTCCACTCGACATGTTTACGAAAGACAGCTATAGTACAAAACTGAAGCGGGTGAACGAAGTACTTGCGAGGGTGAACCTGGTAGACACCAACAAAAAATATCCTGCTGAACTGAGTGGTGGCATGAAAAAACGTGTGGGCATAGCCCGTGCCATTGTGCTCAATCCAAAATACCTTTTCTGCGATGAGCCCAATAGTGGCCTGGACCCCCAAACCAGCCTGCTGATTGACAAACTTATCCGTGACCTTACAAATGAATTCAACACAACTACGGTTATCAATACCCACGACATGAATAGTGTGCTGGAAATTGGTGACAACATTCTATTCCTCTACAAAGGCAGGAAACACTGGCAGGGAAGCAACAAAGAAATCATCACCACAAAAGATGAAAAATTGGACGAATTCATTTTCGCTTCTGAATTTTTGCAGGATGCCAAAGAGATGCGTATTCGGGGATTACAAAACTACCTGAAATAGTGAAACACAGTTGCTTTAATAGTCAAACATTGTTTAATTACCCACAATTCTTACTACCTTAGTAAAAGAATAAATCCTGCTATTTCTCTGGTAATGGTTCTTTAAATTTTTGCATATGAAAAAATGGTTACAAAGTACCTTGCTGCTTACACTTGTAACCCTAACCCTTCCTGTATTTGCAAATTATGTGGTCGTTAAAGGCTGGGTGAAATATCCAAATGGAGCACCAGCCGCAAACTTTTCTGTTGGAGTAAGAGTGGATACAGTACCCGGCACTGCCACCTGCATCAATGCGCTTACAGCCACCACTAATCCAAATGGGGTTTACGAAACCAAGTTCGACTGTCCTTACAACATTTTGAAAGTGACCATTTCCTACAAGAATTGTGATGGGAAGATGGTATATGCTGTAAAGGAAGTTCCCGCAACAGGTACTGTTGAATACAACATTACGCTTTGCACACCAACCGCCTGCAAAGCCGACTATGTGTGGTCCGGATCTAACACTGCTCCGCTCACATTTCAGTTCAATAGCACTTCGGCCATAGCTGGCGCTGGCGATGAAATAATTGGAAGAGTTTGGGCATGGGGAGATAACACCGCGAACACCGAAGGAAATGTCGTTTCGCCGACACATGCATTCAGCAAGCCCGGTACTTACCAGGTATGCCTGCGCATTGCAACACGAAATGGTTGCGTAAGCTATTTATGCCAGCAAATTGTAATTCCAAATCCAACGAATTGCAAACCCAATTACACTTTCACTGTTTCACCTAATTCCAATTTCACATACCAGTTCAACAGCAGTTCATCTGCAGCTGGTGCTGGAGATTCCATTGTTTCAAGAGCATGGTTCTTTGGTGATAACACATCCATCACCAGTGGAAATGAAATTTCTCCTTCACACACTTTTGCAAATGCCGGCACTTACAATGTTTGCCTGAAGATTATTACCAAATATGGATGCCAGAATTATTTCTGTCAATCTATTACAGTTACCACGCCTCCTACAAATTGCAAAGCCAATTATGTTTGGGCCAATACGAATACAAACCCTTTGAGTTACTATTTCAACAGTAGCACTTCCGTTGCTGGAACAGGTGACTCCATTATTTCAAGGGTTTGGGCATGGGGCGATAATACATCATTGTCCGATGGAAATGTAGTTCAACCTACGCATACTTTCAGCCAACCGGGAACTTACCAGGTGTGCCTCCGCATTGCCACCAAAAAAGGCTGCGTTAGTTACTCCTGCCAGCAGATTGTTGTGGTGAATCCAACTGCATGCAAACCCGGCTTCTCCTGGACGGTTTCACCCAACTCTTCACTCATTTATCAATTCAACAGCAGCGCTTCTGCTGCGGGTGCAGGTGATTCGATAAAATACCGTGTTTGGTATTTTGGCGACAGCACATCCATTACCAGTGGCAATGAAGTTTCACCCACACATACCTATGCAAAACCAGGCACCTACAATGTTTGTCTGAAAATTGTAACGAAATACGGTTGTCAGAACTACTTCTGTCAAACCATCACCGTTGTGGCGCCACCAACAAATTGCAAAGCAAATTATGTTTGGTACGCTTCTACTTCAGCAGCAAATCCTCTTTACTATTATTTCAATAGCAGCACTTCAAGTGCCGGTGATGGAGATTCCATCATTTCCAGAATTTGGGCCTGGGGTGATAACACTCTGGTAGTCGATGGAAATCTTGTTTCTACCACCCATATGTTTGCTGCTCCTGGCACTTACAACGTTTGTTTGCGCATAGCCACCAAGAGAGGTTGTGTGAGTTATTCCTGCCAGCAAATAATAGTTCCGGCCCCTGTTCCCGACTGCAAGCCTGAATTTGAATGGACAAAAACTTCGGAAGCTTATTATTTCACCTTCAACAGTGGTCCTTCGATGATTGCACCGGGCGACAGCATCATTAAGCGAACCTGGTCGTGGGGTGATGGAAGTGCAAATACTGTTGGCAACTTCGCTACAGTTTCACACCGATTCCCCGGCCCGGGCACTTACGAAGTTTGCCTTGCTATTGTTACGAAAAAAGGTTGTGAGAAAAAAGTATGCAAACCGTTTGTAGTAGCTGCTGTATGTAACACAAAAGCCGATTTCACTTATGCTTTGCTTCCAACCATGCAGCCGGCTGGCTATAATGTAAAATTCAACAGTGCTGCCAGCAGCACAACTGCACCAGATAGCATTATTTTCCGACACTGGACATTTGGCGATGGCGCAGTACTCGATGGAAATGTGGTTGACCCAACACACTTGTATCTGCAAGCCGGAGTGTACAAGGTTTGTCTCATTTTCAAAACTAAAAATGGATGCTACTCCACTGAGACCTGTAAGGAAGTAAACATACTACCTGCCACTGGTTGCGAATCCATTTTCAAATATGAGCAAATTCCATCCACAGCAAATATTCCACCTAGGTCATACTTCAGGTTCAACAGTACTGCTAGTCATCCGGCGCCGCTTGGTGATTCAATTATTTCCAGAACCTGGACCTTTGGTGACGGCGCAAGCCTCACTACCAAGGATGCAATAGTTACACATGGATATGAAAAGGCCGGAATGTACAATGTTTGTCTTAGCATCCTCACAGCCCGTGGATGCCAAAGCAAAAATTGCATGGTTATAGTAGTAAATGCTCCTCAGCCACCACCTTGCAAGCCCGACTTCACTTTCATTTGGGACGGACCAACACTTAAGCTGAATGCCGGCATTTCACAGATTGCCGTTGCGGACAGTATTGTGAAATACTACTGGTCCTTTGGAGATGGACAAACAGCTTCGGGCAACCTCCGAGAAACAAAACACACTTACCAGCAACGTGGCCAGTATGAAGTTTGCCTTCAAATAGTTACCCGTTATGGTTGCGAGCAAAAGATTTGCAAATGGATTCCTGCAACGCCCAATGACCAGGCTAAATGTGGTGCTCGATTTGTGGTAAATGCCAGCGGACCATTCAAACTCAAATTCAATAGCAGCGCATCATTTACGCAAATAGATAAGGACAGCATCATCAGGCGCTACTGGGATTTTGGCGATGGCAACAAACTGGGCGATAATGTGGTTGACCCAAGTCATGAATACCGGTTGAACGGGTCTTATACCGTTTGTCTGACGATTATCACTGCCAAGGGCTGCGAAAACAGGTGGTGCCAAACCGTATACGTTACCGGCAACCTAACCAATTCAGATACATCGTATATCAGGATCGTCAGTACCTACCCCAACCCTGCAAGGGGCAATTTCTATGCAGTAATCTGGAGCCGCATGCCGAACGTAAAAGCCACCGTCAGCATCTACGATGTTTATGGACAATTGAAATGGACGATGCAAACGTCCTTGCCACAAGGCAATAGTACGTGGGGTATTCCAACGGCCACGTTGTTACCGGGACCATACATACTTCAGGTAATAACGCCTTATGGAATTCGCAAGCAGGCATTCATGAAAGTGTATTAACCTCCAATAACAAAACAATCAGCACAACCGGCCTCAAAAGGGCCGGTTGTTGTTTGAAAAACATTCTCCCAAACAATTGGATAAAGTTGGCAAATGCCATCCGCCGCTGACCAATCTCCCCTACTTTTGCTCCTCTTTATCAGACCAGAATAATTGAACCAATGAGCGTTTTAGTAAACAAGAATTCAAGGATAATTGTACAGGGTTTTACCGGTACAGAAGGTACATTTCATGCTACGCAAATGATTGAATACGGCACACAGGTTGTGGGCGGCGTTACTCCCGGCAAGGGTGGTACTACTCATCTCGACCGACCGGTTTTCAATACAGTAGCCGATGCAGTAAAAAGCACTGCTGCCAATGTGAGCATCATTTTTGTACCACCGGCTTTTGCCGCCGATGCTGTAATGGAAGCTGCAGACGCTGGCATTGCACTCATCGTTTGCATTACTGAAGGAATTCCTGTGCAGGACATGGTAAAAGTGAAAAACTACCTGCAGGGCAAGCCCACCAGGATGGTTGGACCAAACTGCCCGGGAGTTATTACAGCCGATGAATGCAAAGTGGGTATCATGCCTGGTTTCATTTTCAAAAAAGGCCATATCGGTATTGTTTCAAAAAGCGGCACCCTCACCTATGAAGCTGCTGACCAGGTAGCGAAAGCCGGGCTTGGCATTACCACAGCCATCGGCATTGGCGGCGACCCCATTATTGGCACAACTACCAAAGAAGCTGTTGAACTCCTGATGAACGACCCCGAAACAGAAGGCATTGTGATGATTGGAGAAATTGGTGGTGGCATGGAAGCCGAAGCTGCCCGCTGGATAAAAGAATACGGCAACAAACCTGTAGTTGGTTTCATTGCCGGTCAAACCGCACCTCCCGGCCGCCGCATGGGACATGCCGGTGCCATTGTGGGTGGTGCCGACGATACTGCAGCAGCTAAAATGAAAATCATGGCTGAGTGTGGCATCAGTGTTGTTGCAAGCCCCGCCGACATAGGCAAAACCATGGCAGAGGCTTTGAAAAAATAAGTATGTCCAAATAATATTGTGAAGCCGGCCGAATGAGCCGGCTTTTTTCGTGAAGGTTTATGTAAAACCTTGCCTTCATGCATCATAGTCAGGTTGCAGCGATAACAGTAACTTCCCTAAAAATTCTTCGCATGGCAAAGGCCGTCTTTTTTCTCACCATCTTTTCCTTACTCACCTCTCCTCTCTTAATGGCGCAGAAATTTAATTATACAAATGAATGGAAAGTTGCAGACAGCCTCCTACAAAAAGGACTACCAAAATCGGCCATGGAAAAAGTGGAAGCCATCTACAAACAATCAAAAACCGACAAAAATCAACCCCAACAAATAAAGGCTTTGATTTACAAAGCTGAGTTGGTTAAAACAGTGGAAGAAGATGATTGGAGGAAGAATATTGCGTTGCTGAACATCGAAATTGAAAAAGCATCCGAGCCCACAAAACAAATACTGCAAAGCATCACTGCAAGTTTGTATTGGCAATACTTCAACTACAACCGCTGGAAAATTTATAGCAGAAACCAAACCGCCACCAAGCCTTCAGATGACCCTGAAACATGGACCGCACAAGACTTTCATTCCATTATAGCGAAACATTTCCATCAATCATTGTCAAATGCAAAATTGCTGCAGGGTATTTCAGTACAGGATTTTGACACCATAATCATCAAAGGAAATGTACGGCAGTTGCGGCCAACCCTGTTCGACCTGTTGGCTCATCAGGCGTTACAATATTTTTCGGAAGATGAAAATTCAATAACCAAACCAGCTGCCTATTTTGAGTTGAATGACATAGCCTGCCTTGCACCTGCAAAAACATTTGTCCGTTATCAATACCAAAGCAGCGATAGCAGCAACCATATTTTAGCAGCCATCAAAATCTACCAGCAAATTCTTGCATTTCATGCAGCAAGCGGCAATAGGGCTGCGTTGGTAGATGCTGATATCGACCGCATTCAATTTACTTACCAACACTCTGTACATGAAAGTAAGGAGCAGTTGTACAAGGATGCTCTCGAACAGATCTTCAACAACAACAAACAGGAACCTTTTGCTATGGAGGCAGGCTTCCTGTTAGCGCAATGGTGGAAAATAAAAGGCGAACGACCAACAACGCCAGTAAAAGATGCCGATACGAGAAATGCTTTGAAGATAGCTGCAGGAATTTGTGAAGAAACGGTGAGGCAATTTCCGCAAAGTGAAGGCGGCATCCACGCATCCAACCTCCTGAATGAAATAAACGGCATGTTGGTGCAGGTGCAGGTAGAGAAAGTGAATATTGTGAATGAGCCCCTGCGTGCATTGCTTTCATTTAAGAATATTGGAAACGTCTTTTTAAGAGTGGTGAAACTTGATGCCGCCATGAAAGACTTTCTTCAAACACGCTACTCAGGTGACAGGGCCTACTATTGGTCAAAAATTACCTCCTTTGCAACGGTGAAACAATGGGAGCAAACACTTCCAGCAATAGATGACAAGCGCAGGCACAGTGTGGAAATAAAAGTAGGTGCACTCCCAATGGGTGATTACTTATTGCTTGCATCATCTGTCGCAGATTATTCGCTACATGAAAATGTTTTGTCTGCTACCCAGTTCAGCGTTTCCAATATCAGCTATGCAAGAAACGGAAATGACTTTTTTATTCTGCACAGAAACAGCGGACAACCACTTGGCAAAGCAAAAGTTACCTTTTGGAATAAGGAATATGACTACAATCTTCGAGAGTACAAGTCAAAAAAATTGGGTGAGGCAGTAAGTACTCAAAACGGGATGGTAACACTTCCAAAAAAAGTAAATGACAACAACCTTTACTCACTGCAGCTTGAAATAAAATGGAACGATGATTATTTGTTTTTGGATGAAAGCGAATACGGTTCACCGCTGCGTTATAGCAATTTTGATTACAACGACGATCGGGATGATTACGACATGAAAGACCCCGATGAGGTTGTTGATTTTAAAGACGAACATTCCCGGTTTTTCATTTTCACTGACCGTAGTTTATACCGGCCAGGACAAACAGTTTTTTTCAAAGCGATTGGTGTT
>JBBIOQ010000146.1:7287-7428 GCA_037443285.1 Sphingobacteriales bacterium
CCCGAAACAAAGATTCGTTCAGAAGTGAACTTTACCTGCCGTCAAAAGAAATTGAAATAACATTGGAAGATGCCAATGGCAAAAAAGTGGATTCGCTCAAATTGTTGCCTAATGATTTCGGCAGCATCAACGGAAGTTTCA
>JBBIOQ010000147.1:0-7422 GCA_037443285.1 Sphingobacteriales bacterium
GTAATAGCCGATGCCAACAATCCTGGTAAATATATTGCCAACACCAGTGTAACCACCAAAGACGGTAACGGTAACGCAGGATATTGGACAGATGGTGTGAACAGGGATGTAACTGCCAACTATGTAACATCAGCCGATTTCTGGAAATTAAGGGAAGTGAGCCTCAGCTACGACCTGTCCAAAACAGCATTGAATAAGTTGAAAATTTTCAAAGCTATTCGTGTAAGTGTACAGGGAAGAAACCTGCTGATGTGGATGGCGAAAGACAACTACTACACTGACCCTGAATACAGCGATGCAGGAAGCGCAAGCAATGGTATTGGTTTGACCGGTCTTAACTCTGCTCCTCCTTCTCGCTTCTATGGCGGTACCATCTCTTTTACCTTTTAAGCCATTCATTCATTAAAAGTTTGTATCACTCATGAAAAAACAAATAATTATAGTATCGGCTGCGGTAACCCTGCTGACCTCCTGTAGCAAGTTTTTGGACATTAACCAAAACCCTAACGAGGCTACCAGCGCAACGCCCCAGCTCATTTTGCCCCAGGCAATTACCGGTACAGCCAGCCAGTTGAATGGCTACAATAGTTCCGGTGCGCAAATGGTAGGCTATATGGCTAATGCCGGTGGTTACGGAGGATTCGGATCTGCAGTAACCTATTCATTTACCTCATCGGACCACGCAGCCCGGTGGAATGTTTTCGATGTGTTGGAAGATTACCAGCAAATTCTAGACAATACTACAGGTGATGCCTCCATGCGATTGTACAGCGCAACTGCCAGAATAATGAAAGTACATGGATTTCAATTATTGGTAGACCAGTACAATTCAGTGCCTTATTCTGAAGCACTGAAAGGCGGAAAGAATCTCTCCCCTAAGTATGACGACCCTGCGGTGATTTATAAGAGCCTTGCTGATGAAATTGACATGGCCATTGATACCATCAATGCTGCGTTAGCTTCTTCTGTTGCGGCTACACCGCTCACTACTGCAAGTGACCCCATGTTCGGTGGTAACATGACTTCCTGGAAGAAGTTTGCGAATACGCTGAAACTGCGCATACTTGTTAATGGCAATGGGAAAGTAACCTTCTCATCCAAAAACAAAACTTTTGATGCAGCTGGATTCCTTACTACAGATGCGCTTGTTAACCCGGGTTACACCAGGCAATCAGGTAAACAAAATCCCAAATGGGATACTTGGGGATTCACCTATACTGGATCTGATGGTAATAAAGCCTGGATGCCCAACACATTTGTAATGGCATTCTACAATGGCAGCAAATTGACGGACCCCGGAAGGTCGAAAGCCTTGTATTATCAATCTCCTACAACACCAACTAACAGGCTGGGTTATGAGAGCACCAGCGTTACATCTAGTCCAAGTGGTAGTTTCTGGTATCCCAGTTCCAATCGCACTGGCGCTACTTCAGGCAATGCTACAGGTGTGCTTAAAGGCCCCGATGCCGGTATGCCTGTAATAACAGCTGCTGAAAGTTATTTCCTGCAAGCTGAAGCTAATGTGAGAGGTATCCTAACCGGTGGAAATGTGCAGGTGCTTTTTGAAAATGGCATTACTGCTTCATTTAACTACCTGTATCAGCTTCCCGACAAATCTTTGTCAGGCTCACCTTCTTCAGACGCTTCAGCCTACCTGACAGCAAACAATACAAGCCCACTTGTTAATTTTTCACTGGCCACCACAACAGAGCAGAAAATAGAGGCTATTATTACGCAGAAATACATTGCGATGAACATGGTGAATTCAGAGGTTGGCTGGAATGATTACAGGAGAACCCATTACCCTACAATCATTAACACAGCAGGTGCCACCGGAACCCAAACATTCGCATCTACGCAATCAAAATCTACGAGGCCCGACCACTTGCCAACGCGTATTGTATACCCTTCATCAGAAGGTGCCTACAACTCAACCAATATGCCAAAGGGAATAGACCCATTCAGCTCTCTGATTTTCTGGGCGCTCTAACATTTAAAAGCGAAAAAAAATTCAATATGAAAACAATAAAATTAGCTTTCTCTGCATCCGTAGTGTTGGCGAGTGTTATGCTCACAGGTTGCCTGAAGGAAAGAACGCCAATCATGGATACAGGGAATGGCAACACTACCAATGTGATTGAATTTCTGAACACCGGCGACAACATGGCGGCTCAGTCTTCAACTTATCCAAAGTATTATACCGATTTGGGATCCATGTCTCTTGGCCAATCAGGTAAAATAAACATCAATGTGAGTTATTCAGGTGTTGATGCAGCCCCTGCTGATATGACACTGAACCTGGCTATTGATGCCGCATCACTTACCTTGTTCAACACGCAGAATGGTTCAAGCTATGTGGTTCCTCCAACAGATGTTGTAAGTTTCCCTGCCACCCTCACCATTAAAAAAGGTGAAAGGACTGCACAGGGACAAATCACTGTGAAACTTACCTCCAACTATGATTTCAACAAGACGTATGCGCTTCCTTTGAAGATTGTTTCTACGTCACCTACCGCCACCATCAGCAGCAACTTTGGTGCTGCCATGTATGCTTTTGGTGTTCGGAATTCGTATGATGGTGAATACACAGTGACAGGTACCATGGTAGATTATGCAAATAGTTCACTTACCGGCGTTTTCCCGATGACATATCACCTGCTAACAGCCACTGCAACCACCGTAATTGGTTATGATCCTGTTTATTGGGGCAGCTATTTTATTCCTATTTACAGCGGTTCTTCAATTAGTGGTTATGGTTCTTTCGCTCCCATCTTTACCATTGATCCTGCCACCAACAAGATCACGAGTGTGGTAAACTATTATGGTCAGCCGGCAAGCAATACTCGTTCAGCTGAAATCGACCCATCAGGTGTAAACACTTATGACCCTGCGACTAAAACCATTAAGGTGAAATTCTTTATGAAACAGCCTAGTGTTGTTGCGGCTCCGCCAAATATCAGGGTTGCTTTCGATTGGACTATGAAATTCGTTAAGGCCAGATAATTCTCAATATTTCTGAAACTACTAGTTCAATGTTTGAGGCAGGTTTCTTCAAGGAGCCTGCCTCTTTCTTTGCAGGCTTTTGCAAGCAATGGCAGAATTGCGAATAAATTATTTCATTAGACTAATAGTGTAGGTAATTGCCAAACAATAGCAGGTGATTTCAAGTCAGGCAGCACGCTTTCGCTTTTCCAAAACTAATCTGAGTGCTAGCCCCATTCCAACAATAATAAAAGCATAAAACAGCACCAATTTCAAAATGATTTTGCCCCAATGGTTATGGTGTCGGTCGGAGTAAACCATTTCGTATTGATTGAATCCGTAAAAGCTTAGCTTTTGGGCAATAGAAGATGTCGCTGTTATTTTGGAAGGCACTTCATAATGCAGCATTGCATAAGGGTTAGCGTAGTAACGCTTCAATGGTTCGTACCATTCCTGCAGGGGTTTTTGTTGAAGGGAATCATGGAAATTTCCAAATCCCCAAAGGCCGTAAGGGCGCCCGCCGGATAGCATAATTTTAAACACATCAGCAGCATTTAGTTTTCGGCCGCAACTGTCGTGTGGAAGAAAGAGATTGTTGAGCCCATCTGCAAGCACCCATTTGTTCTGCTCAGCCAAATAGATTTCGTTGAAATAGTGTACGCCATAGCTCCAGGATTTTTCATCCCCTCCTTTGAAAGCTAAACTCCTGTTAGCAAGGCCAGCCGCTGCACTTAAGAATCGAATGATGTAAGCATAATTGCCGCAGTTGAGCCGCGGCTTGTTTTTGACAACGTAGTTGATAAAAGAATCAGGAGATACTGTGCCTTGTTCAATTGCAAGTGGTTTTACAGAAACCGGTTCTGATTGCAGTGATGAACAAATGCGGGCTATCGCCATCAGGGCAGTGCTATCGTTGTTTCCTTGTTTCCAGCCTGCCATGCTTTGCAGCATTTTCCGTCCTCGTAGCAAATCGTTGGATGAAAATATTTTTTCGCTTTGGTCCCAGGTTTTTGCTGAAAGAGGCTCATCATCGGGCCAGGGAAGCGTACACCACAGCATTTCATTCAAGCAATTTGCTTCTTGTGTGGTGCATACATAGTCCAGTTGCATGCCCCATGAATTTTTTCCGGTAAATGCATACACATGCACACCCGGTTTCATGACAAAGGCAAGTTGGTTTTCCTTCGCAAATACATCGCCTTTTACACTGTCATCAATGGTGAGTTTTTCAACACCGGCAATGCCCGGTTTTGATAATTGCAACAGGCAGGTATCCTTTTCAAACTGCATGCTTTTTACATAAAGCATTTCATGGTTGGCATACAGCTTATCATAGTCAACAAACCAGGTGTATTTGTATCCATGGTTGCGTTGAAGAATTACCATTAAGTTTCCTGCCAACAACAACAGCAATAGAAAGGAAAGTATAGCAGTAGTGCGATTGATACGCATCCTCTTTGCGGTGCTCATTCCTGAAAGATAAATGCCTATTGAATATGCATAATTATTCAGGACAATACAGTTGAAATGTATTTGACCATTTTCGAATTAGCAGCATGCAAAACTGAATGCATGCCGGGAAGTGTTTTTGTTAACTTAATGCTGCGCAAAATATGAGGCATTCACCTTACAATGCTTTCAACCCGGCAATGGTAGCAATGGGGTCAAGTGCACGGAATACAGCATTGCCGGCTACCAATACGGTTGCTCCGGTATCGAGAATAGTTTTTGCATTTTGCAGGCCAACACCACCATCAATTTCAATTTCCACCTGCAGGCCTTTTTCGTCAATCATGGTGCGCAGTTGCTGAATTTTGTCCAGCGTATAGGCTATGAATGATTGTCCGCCGAAACCGGGGTTCACGCTCATGAGGCAAACCAGGTCAATGTCGTGCAAAATATCGACCAGGGCGGACACCGGTGTATGTGGATTGAGCGCCACGCCGGCCTTCATGCCCAGGCCCTGTATTTGCTGCACATTGCGGTGCAGGTGCGGGCATGCCTCAATGTGAACCGTGAGGATATCGGCACCTGCATTGCTGAACGCTTCGGCATACAACTCGGGTTTCTCAATCATCAGGTGCACGTCAAAGGGCTTGGTAGTGGCTTTGCGAAGGCTCTCAATGACAGGCAGGCCAAAGCTTATATTGGGTACAAAATGGCCGTCCATTACATCGAGGTGCAGCCAGTCGGCTTCACTTTGGTTAAACATAGCGAGTTCCTGGTCGAGTTTCAGGAAATCAGCAGCAAGCAGGGAAGGAGCTATAATGGGCATCAGTCAATCAAATTCAGTTTGTGGTGCAAATGTCGTTTTTTACCGGTAATGGCTTCAGCGTTTTTGTGAAAGCCGGTTTATCGCCAGCTGAGCTTCGATTATGGTTGAGTCCAATCCAAAAGATTTTGAGTAAGCCGCAATGGCCTTCTCTGTTTGATGAAGGGTGTCGAAGGATTTGCCCAGCCAGTACCAGCCATCAGCATCCTGCGGGTTAATGGCGAGCAATTGCCTGAAAGTGTTGGCAGCGCCGGCAAACTCGCCTGCATCGTACTGCGCATATCCCTTTTCAAAATAGGCATTGGTAAATGTGTAGTCGTAGCGAATAGTACTGTCGAGCCAGCGAATGGCCTGATTGTATTGACGGGTAGTATTGAAATAAACACCCTTCACAAAACAAATTCCTGTTCTCACTTCAGGTGTGGGAAATCGTTGCCAAAGGGCTGCGCAAAACGATAGGGTGGAAGTGTCGCCTGCTTCGGCCAGGGTATTGGCAAGAGTGAGGAAAGGAATAGGTTCATCTCCTTTGATGCGCAGGTATTGGTTGTAGGCAGGAATGGCTTTTTGGTAAATTTTGCCCATACGATAGATATCGGCTTTCATGAGCATATAATTGATATTGCGGTCGGGGTCTCTTTTCACCAGGCTATCGCACCAGCCGGCGGCACCTTCATAATCCTTGCGTAACAACAGTGTGTCAATCAGCCTGTCTGCAAGGGCGGTGGAGTCCGGGTATCGATGCCAGTTTTCTTCCATAGCAGCCAACGCTGGGTCTGCTTTATGTTTTGTGCTTTCATCCGTTTTAGGTGATGTATGACATCCGATAATGAAAAGTAGCAGGAGGAAGAAGGAACCCGTTTTCATGGTTGCAAATAACCTTAAAATTGCCTGATTGATTATTCCTGCAGCCGTTTTTGCCTTCCTTTCGCGTTTGAACAGGCACAGATAGGACAGTATTCTGACAATGTTCACTTTTGGGGCCAATACATTTGCACAAATTTTTACGGATGAAGCCATCGAAGCTTGTTCTTCTTTCCCTGCCCGCATTACTCTTTCTCGTTGCTTTTCGACCATCCTTTGGTCACCTCGAAATTATTCAAGCCGATACGCTTCGCTATTCTGACGAAAGGCATTTCCGCAATGTTCAGCAATTGACCTTCGGTGGCGACAATGCCGAGGCCTATTTCAGCTTCGATAACCAGTGGATTATTTTCCAAAGGACCAACCCCAAGGAAGGCCTGCTCTGTGACCAGATTTTTATTGGAAAAGTGCCCGGCCCCGGTGAAAAATTTGAACCGCACATGGTGAGTTCAGGCAAGGGTCGCACCACTTGCCCGGCTTTCCTGAAAGATGGCAAACACATTATTTACGCCAGCACCCACCTGGCAGGCAATGACTGCCCGCCTGTGCCCGACCGTAGCAAGTATGGCAATAAATACATCTGGCCGCTCTATGATTCCTACGATATTTTCATGGCCGACCTCAACGGCAAAATTGTGAAGCAACTCACCAAATCAAAGGGCTATGATGCTGAAGCAACCATTAGTCCCAATGGCAAAAAGATGGTGTACACTTCAGTAAAAGGCGGCGATATCGATTTGTGGGTGATGGACCTGAAAAGCGGCAAGGAAAAGCAAATCACCAACACACTGGGCTACGATGGCGGCGCATGGTTCAGCCCCGATGGCACCAAACTCATCTGGCGTGCATCGCGGCCAAAAACAGAAGCAGACATCAAAGATTATAAAGACCTGCTTGCACAAAACCTGGTAGCGCCTACACAAATGGAAGTCTGGGTAGCCAATGCCGATGGAAGCAATGCACACCAGGTAAGCAATTTTGGCCAGGCCAACTGGGCGCCCATTTTTATGCCCGATAGCAAGCACATTATGTTTGCCAGCAACCATGAATACAAAAGAGGTTTTCCCTTCAACCTCTATATGATGGATGAAGACGGCAGCAACCTCACTAAAGTGAGCCGCGACAACGGTTTTGACGCATTTCCCATGTTCAGTTCCGATGGAAAGAAACTCATCTTCTGCAGCAACCGCTACAACGGCGGCACCCACGATACCAATATTTTCCTGGCCAACTATACGGTCCGCCACTGGTGGTGGCGCGCGCCGCTGTTCGGCGCGCTTGAGGCGGGGACCGAGATCATGATGTCG
>JBBIOQ010000148.1:0-7283 GCA_037443285.1 Sphingobacteriales bacterium
TACGCCATTTACGCCGGCCGTTCCTTTCAAACCACCATTATTATCACTGGTAGTAAGAGGTAAAAACATATAAGCTTCGCGGCTGTAATTATCGTATGTGTTAGCTGTAACCAAATCAACTACTGGCGCAGTAGGCGAAGACGCAGTATTTTGACTTCCCTTTCTCACCACTGTTTGCAATGGCCTGCCGAGTCCGTCGACAAAAAGCGTAGACATTTTTAAATCAGTGGTGGAATTGGAGTTTGTAATGCTGTTGTTCGTCATGCCGGGAACAAGCAGGTCATAGGTCCGAACATAGTTCGGATTCGCCGGAATCGAATAATAATACTTGGGTAAGTACTGCGCCTTTAATTGCAGTGTACAAGCAATAGAAATGGCCAGAATGGCGACTGCATAATATCTAATCATATCAGAACATTTTGATATTAATATCGTGAAACTGAAAGGCCCATCCCGAATACATTATTTAGGTGAATTCATGAAAGAAAAGCCTTTCAAACAGGTTTATGATTTTTTATTAATTCCTTTGATAGAAGTGCCATCCGTGTTAATCTATAGCGCACATCGTGCTTTGGTTAACCGTTATATTGGACGACCAATATCCGTCCGAGAACTCATAATGGTAGGTACATTGCCATGAGTTTGGTGCTAATTGAATGGAAGAAGTAAGCACCATTAACCCGTATTCGCATACGTTGTTAATACAGCGACGATCAATAGCCGTACAATTCGGACAAGGCAATGCACATGATGTATAATTGGGAGAGCTGAGCCTAATCCACCTTGTTTGGTTGTAAGTGGCGCTACATGCGTTTGAATCTTTCTGCTCCTGTTCCTGATAACCTGTATTTGTGCCATTTGCATCTTTCACGCATCTTGGAGAAGTGGACGTATTCGCCCATGCGCTATTATCAGCACAACTGCCATATGGCCCAACTGACTTCCAGCGCAACTGATTGTAGGTTTCGCTGGTAGGCGAAAGGTCGATCTCCTGTCGTTGCTCGATTCCAGAGCCATAATTGCTATTCAGGGCGCAGGGTTCACATCTGATTTGCCCATTAGGAGTCCATGCCGAGGATGGTGTATCTTCGTCGGGTGTAAATTGGTAATCGTATCGCTTGATAATGTTCTTTGACTTATCCAGCACTCGCACCAACCTTCCCAAACCATCGTACTCAAAATATTGAGGTTTGGCATTTGCATCTAATATTGCAACCAAACGTCGGATGTCACTGTAGGTGTAAGTTACCATCTGCGATGCAACTGGGCACAAACGCACCTCATCCATATTGGTACCCTGAACTGTAACTGAACCGGGATTAGAGAGTTGCCATTTATAGAGTTTCCAGTTTCCGAAGGAGTCATCCAGTGTGCCAGATGTGCCGTTAACTGAAGGTGTACCAGTTGTCCAAATTGACACCGAATATGTTCCTGCATCGAGCCCTTCTCGATACAGAGTGCCGGAAAATGAATATCCTCCGGTAAATGCCACCTCGTACCCCGAATTGGTAGTGCCGCTTAACACCTGCCATTTACCATACTCAGTATTTGTTTCAAACCCGTCGTAAGCAATATTCTTTTCCAGCGCATTTTTCACTTCACACACCAGTAGACCTTTGGTGTCGGACAAAGCAGTTTGAGGCATATCGCCCGTTTTGCGCATCTGAACCACAGCCCCGTGACTATCATACTTTTCCATTTGAATTTCTGCATCCAATGCATCACCAGGTGATGACTGCAATAGGACTGTGTCTGGTTGTAAAATTTTGTTATCACCAAACCAATCCCGATAGGTATTCTTTTTTGCCTTTTCAAGTTGACCGTTTTTGTACCAGCGCATTTCAACAAAATCGCCGATCTGATTTGCCGATATCATTTTGTCAAAAACAGAAGTACCTGCGTAGTTCGTAGGATAGGTTTGCGTTAGACTATCGGCTCGACCGCGGCTATCCGATGTTCTTGTTGCACGTGGAAGGCTGTTGCCAATTGACGCATAATAATACACAGTCGTGTCTGCCATAGTTACGCCGTTTGACATCGTCGTGTTTATCTTTTGCTTCATGCGCAACCATGAATTGGGATAGTTCAACTTTATGACATCAAATGCGTCTATTCCGTTGGGGAAGGTACTATTAGTAGTCCATCGCTTACGAACATAAATCGAGGGCACAGCATTAGTGAGGTCAATGAGCGTTTCATAGTCATAGGTTTCACTTTGAATTACCTGCTTTGAACTGTCGAAAACCCTTTTTATCTGCACCTGACCAGCAAGTGTTGGGATTTGATTGTTGGAAATGCCAGGTAAGTCGGTTCCAAAAATTACATTGCGATTTCCGCCTGGCTCATTAGGGAAAAACGAATATTCGGTGCCGCCGTTTTTGAACAGAGGATCATCGCTCTCAATCACTTTACTGTAATAATTCAGGCTACCACTCCCGATCATCCCATAAACAGACGACGTGCTGCTAGAAGAGTAGACAGTAGGAAGACAGTCTGTCGAGGCCTGATTGAATTGACCACAATAAAATCTCAACGGCGTTTGCGTGGCAAAATTCACGCCCCAGGAACTGCCGGAGCAAACCGATAAATTGTCCAAACCGGCGTAAGTATAGTACTTAGAATAATTTGACATCGTGATGGGATCTGTATATCTGATTTGCCTTAATCGCAGTCCAGGAATTTCATCTTCATGGTATACGTTATCATATATATCACTACTTGTAGGATCCCAATGCAAAGTACCTACACTTCGCTCAGTTGAATATTTTGCGACCAGTTCCAGCATGTATGTATGTCCGGCAAGCAGTTGAATATCTGTTGACGTTGACGATAAACCCAGTACACTTCTGGAAGCAACCAGCGTGCTACCATCATACAAATTCAGTATGGCTGTGTTCATATAGGACGGTGCAGTATACCCGTCGTTCAAAATTGCGTCGTCAGTATTCAGAGTCATGGTGGCGGTGTGATTCTTTAAGACATAAATACCATTTGAAGTGAATGTTGCCCAGGATGTAGCATTTCCTGAACCACTAACAAAAATGTCTTGATAGGTGTTTCGCTTTTCATTCTTAAAATATCCGATACTATTTTTTTCATATAACAATTCCTCCCGTCCACCGGTAGGATAACGCACTTCAGACAGCGTTCCAATTTGAGAATAGTTCCAATTAGGGTTTCTGCAACTTAAATCGATTCCATTTTCTCCTGGTAATAGGTTAGGAATCAATATATTTCCGTTGCCGCCGTTATAATACCCGAAATAATCTTGGCCGGCAATGATTGGCAGAGGAACCTGATCCAACCGGTTATAGGTGAAAGTATAGTTGTTGGTATTCACGGTATCTACAACGTCCATGTCTAATCGAACTTCCCGCAATTTGGTCAGAAAAAAACGCCCAATAATACTACCCGTATTCACTGGTTTGGGAACATCATAGTAATTCAGGATATATTTTTTCTCACCGACAACCGTAACACCGGTTAATCTGTTGTCATAGCTTTGATCCGGTCGGGATTGATAATTAAAACTTAACGAAATTCCATTTGATGCGTTGATGCTTGTCAGGTATTGGGTTTTGTATTCAACCTTGTCCTCCTGAGTTGTATAGCCAGATAGCTCTGAACAACTCCTGCATGTTCCTCCCCCCGGGGCTGTTGTATAAGTTGTCAATGTTTGCGTGACCCCTGTTGACACCCATATATCAATCAAACTGTAATTAAAATTGATATAGTCGCCACCTGGCAATTCAATTTTTGTAAGATAAAACGCTGTTTTGGTTTGATTTTTAAAGACACCACTAACACCTGTTATGTTGTAGGTAACGGTGGTCTCATTGGCGCCATTATACCCAAAATAATATTTAACGCCATCCTGAGTGGTAATCACAAATGTGCCATTTCCATTACTTACAATCTTGTTGTTTGTAAAGGAAATCGCATGGACAACACGATTGCTATCGAGCACAAATCTTCCACTATTACCGTTCACATTAAAAAAGTATTCGTCGGCCTGACAATCAGCGTTTGCAGTGCTCGGATCGGAGGCATTCAAACAATAATTGAATACCTGGTCGGTAGACATGTTTTGCCCACTGATTTGATTAAACTCGCTAGGCATGCTCATCCACGGGGCCAGTTCGTCCGGCAACCCTTTTACCGACCGAGATATCATTCCAGTGGCATTCAGGGTCCATCCATATCCGACTCTTGAACTATATTCATCTGATTTCAATCCTTGAGTTGAATAAGAAATAGAAATTGGAAAACTATAATCACGCAGTTTTATTTCGTACAAAGGGATATTTACGGAAGCTGCTCCCGTAGACAAGTTTGAACTGCCAAATCCGGCTTTTACAAATGCCGTTGGTTCGGGAGAGGCTGGTACAATGCCAGGCAGCGTAACAGAAAAATTATTCTGCTGAGAAAACAACACCATTGAAAAAAGTGTACAGACAATAATAATTAACAGTCTAATAGACATATACTTATTTCTCATAATTAATCCTGATTTGATTGCATGATTTTCAATAACACAAGGGATTTCTCATACTGTAATAGGCGCATTATTTCTGAATCAATACAGGCTTTAGCTGTTTATACTTCGCAAAAACAGATTCAGGAATTATGGTCATGTAGATTGAATCCCGCATGTTTTCAATCCGCTGCAATTCTTTTCGGATCACACTACTCCCTCCCAATTTCCAGGCATCATTCTTCATCCTGCTAATCCTCAAATTTTCCTCAAACAATTTGTTCTCGATCTGAGGATTCAATGCCAGACTATCTGCAACTCTTTTTGCCATTTCCCTGGCCTGGGTAATCGCTGCGCTTTGGGCTCCGTCTTGCGACCTTGCACTTGTCGAAATAATAACGATCATCGCAAAAGTCAAAAGCAATCTAAACGAGCTTGATGGCCGATTGTCACGTTCGCTTCCTGTAATTTTCATACGTATAATTGTTTTGCATCTCTTAAAACTGCTTGCCCATCCTGAACAACAAAGACTGACTCACATCACCCGTTTGTAGTTTCATTACATCCACGAGCAACTGTAGCTTCATGCTCTTCTTCTTCACTTCTATTTTTTTTGTTACCCCCACCACGCCAGTTTTTTGCCAGGCAAATTGTTTGTACTGCGTGATGTCGTGTATCCGCTGCCAATAATTCATTTCATAACCACCACTCACCCACCAGTTCCCCTTTATCTTCCAGTCAATGAAACTCCTGAATGCGACTCCTTCATGACTCCAGTGAATCTTTTGCCAGGTACCAAGCCCAAACTTGTAGGCAAGGCCTACGCCCATCACACTTTTCGGATTTACCTTCAATCCCAGGCTTAATCCAAAATCATTAGTTGAAGGAAAGCCCCTGATCTGTGTTTTTGCCTGCAGGTTGCAGCCAAATTCGAGGCGTTTGCCCAAAGGCTTGGCCTTGAGGTCGGCCTTCTCCTGCTGATAAGGCGTAATAGCCGTATTACCATACGACCTTTCCTGCATCAAACTATTCACACGGCTTTGCAGTTGACCCTGCATCTGCGTTAGTTGGCCCATACCCGTTTGCAATTGTTGCTGTAGCATCTGCTGTGCCTGTTGCGCTCCTCCAAACCTCTGTTGCAATAATTGCTGCATGGATTGCGCCGTCTGCAATCCGTTCAGCGTACCCGAGGCACCGTTAATGCCCGGGCTTCCAAACAATCTGGCCAGCTCACTATTTTGCTTCATAAACTCCTGAAAAGCTGGAAACTTATTCAACCATTTCAAGGCTTCCGCTTCCATCTTGGAAGGATCGTTCAGGGTCTCTTTCCATTTTGCTATCAGGCTTTTGTAAGCCAGCACTTCGTTTTGAAGTCTTTTGAAAGAAGCTGGCATGTATTTGCCTGTGAGGCCGTTGAACGAAAGCAACTGCTGCCATTGAGCCTGACGCTCCTGCAGCAATCGAGCGTACTCCTCGGCAGCACCTAAACGGCCCTTCAGCGCTTCAATTGATTCAAGACAAGGCACTTTTTTTCGATCGCCATTCAGGTATTTAAGCATACCCTTCAGGCTGTCTATCCTTTTTATATACGGGCCACCACCCAATAAAGCCAACAGGCTATCGTTGTACCTTATTTTTGCCATAACATTTTGGGTCTCATCTTGTGGCAGCCTGTTTTTAAGCAGGCTATCCTTTGAAAGCAGTAGTTTGCCTAGCTTCTTCTCGTATTTCTCTGTCCTCCTGTGGGAATTCTCAATAGCAGCTGTCATTTCAGCCGACAACCTCCCCGATATTTGACTTACTTTTTCGTCCATTTGGGCAGCGATACTCCTTGCTTTCAGGTCAGCCGAATCTAACTGACCCAGCACTGAAAGGCTCATAAAAATCAATACAAATCCTGCAAGCCATTTTGCCTGCCAATGACGATTCAGACGTTCCAACATACCGATAATATATTAGTGATCTATATCCCCCTTTATTTCATCAATTGCGTTTAATCATATACTGTTTAAAAACTTTAAAAAATAATGGGAACAGACACGCAAATTTTTGCTTGTCAAGTCCCCATCACGCTAACGAACACTTTCGTGTTTTCGTGACGCAAGGTTAGGTGGCCATGAACATACATTCATATGACAAAAGTCATCTTTTTTGGCGTTAGGGTTCTTTTTTTGATTTTTTCTAGCTAACATGGCACCTGGCAATAATGCTTCTTTTGAATATGACTTTATCAAATAGTTATTGCTTATAAACTCTTTGCTCATTCCATTTTGCAGAGACTGTGTATTTGAGAAATGAGCATCTCTCTAGAAGAACAGCCACCAAACTGCAACTCGCTTTTGTTTAACGCGGTCTTTTTTGTTACTTGTAAAACCTGTTTGGCTTTCTAATTCTAAATAATTTCAGCCGGCTACAGTTTTAGTTTGGGTTGTAGGCTTTGCTTTCAAGGCCTGAATAGGTAAGCAATAGAAAGATTGGTGGCGAAAGCTATTTCTTATAAATAGTCTATATAGGAGCTTTCATTTATTGCAAGCCTCGTTATTAGTTTTCGATCAAATAGGTAACGTGGACATTAAACTGGAAGTAAGGGATTGTCATAGCCTTATATTTAAAGTTTTTCGCACCACATCGTTCGGGACCCTTGCAGGAATGGTATATCGACAGAAAGGATACCCTTTCGGGTTGCCGAAAGCAGCTTTTTTTGTTGTTTTTGGGGTATTTTAGCATGCTAAAAGTTCTTTGATAATCCTTTCCTGGTAAGTAATAGACTATGCTTTCATTATTATCCGTTCGGGTTGACAATGGCAGG
>JBBIOQ010000149.1:0-7240 GCA_037443285.1 Sphingobacteriales bacterium
GAACTTGAAGGCCTCCACATCCGCAGGGTGAGGATAGAGGAGGAGATTAATGGTGTAAATGAGTTCATTGAACAGAAGAAAGCCAGCATTAAAGAATCTGAAGAACTCATTAAAAAATATGAGGCTCAGAGCAATAATGTGAAGAACAGCCGCGAGTTTGAAGCAATCAACAAGGAAATTGAAATGCAGCAACTCGAAGTGAAGCTTTCTGAAAAGCACATTAAAGATGCTAACGAAGAACTCCAGGAAAAAGCCCGAAAACTGGACGCTGCCAACAAAACAATAGCTACTAAGGAAGGCATACTCGCCGGCAAAAAAAGCGAGTTGGAAAAAATAATAGCTGAAACTGAAAAAGAAGAACAGCATTACCAGTCAATGGCTGATGAAGCCCGTGGTAAAGTGGAAGAAAAGCTGTTGGCTTCTTATACCCGTATTCGTAAAACATACCGCAATGGTCTGGCGGTTGTACCTGTACTCCGCGACGCATGTGGCGGTTGCTTCAACGAAGTGCCTCCGCAGCGCCAAAGCGAAATTCGCCAGCATAAAAAAATAATAGTGTGCGAAAACTGTGGCCGCATCCTGGTAGACCAGGAAACAAACGACACCATCGAAATCAAATAAGTGATTTTTATTGTTAGAAAAACGGAGCAGCCAACACCTGCTCCGTTTTTTCGTTTTTATTTGTACCGTGCATCCTATCACAAAAAAAATCTTTTGCCTCTTTGCCCTCCTTTGGCTGGTTGCCATTGGGATTGCTCAAAAGCAATTTGTTTTTAATGAAAAATGCGCACAGGCTTACCAGCAAATTATAAGTCTGAAAATTGCACCTGCTGCAAAAATTATTGCTGCAGAAAAACTAAAGGATCCCGACAACCTGGTTCCTTATTTTCTGGAAAATTATATCGATTTTTTTACGCTGTTTTTCAATGAAGAACCTGCAGAGTATGAGAAGCGCAAACCAAACAAGGCACTTCGCCTGGACCTTATGAAACAGGGGCCTGCACAGTCGCCGCTTACCCTTTTCACACAGGCTATTATTCATTTGCAGTGGGCTGCTGTTGAAATCAAATTCGATGATCGCTGGTCGGGTGGCTGGGCATTTCGCGATGCTTACAAACTTGCCCAAAGCAACCAGAAGAAGTTTCCCAATTTCACACCCAATTACATGATAACTGGGCCCATGCAAATGGTAGCATCCACAATTCCCAAAAACCTCAGGTGGTTAAGCAACATTATGGGAATAACCGGAGATATGAAGCGGGGAACGGAGTTGCTGTATCGCTTCATTAATTCAGGCGATGCCTGGAGCAAATTCTTTCTGAATGAAGGTATTTTCTACCAATGCTACCTGCAGTTTTACCTTCTGAACCAACCAGACGAAGCACTGGCTTTTATTCAGCAGCACAAACTTGACCTAGTAAACAACCACCTGTTTGCTTACATGGCTGCCAACCTGAACATCAACAATCGCAAAAGTCTTTTAACCCAGCAAATTGTGCAGAACAGGGCCCAATCGCCCGACTACCTGCAAACCGAAGTTTGGGATGCCGAAATGGGCTACGCCCGATTGTACCATCTCGAGCCGGATGCCGGCACTTACTTTGAAAAGTTCCTTAGAACGTTCAAAGGAAATTTTTATGTAAAAGATGCTTGGCTGAAGTTAGGCTACCACTACTACCTGCAGGGCAATAAGCAACAATATAGACAATGCCTCCAAAACGCGGCCCGGTATGGCAACACTGCCACCGAAGCCGACAAAAGAGCCCTGAAGGAGTCCCACGAAGGAAAGGAACCCAACCTCATGCTGTTGAAGGCAAGGTTGCTTACCGACGGAGGTTTCCCTTCAGAAGCCCTCAGAATATTGGGAGGGCGTGCAGCTACAGATTTTGATGACCCGGCAGAACAACTGGAATTTTCTTACCGGCTTGGGCGCATTTACGATGAACTCGGATACGATGCCCGGGCTATTGCAGCTTACGACTACACCATCAAGACCGGTAGCCGGCGTACAGAATATTTTGCTGCAAGGGCAGCCTTGCAGGCAGGCATGATTTTTGAGAAAAAGGGAGAATTATCAAGGGCATGCAGCTACTACCATACCTGCATTGACATGGAAGGACATGATTATGAAGATGCCTTGGAACAAAGAGCAAGGGCAGGATTGCAGCGCTGCCAATCCAAATGAAGTTGGCGACCGACCATTCTGAATCCACTGCAAATGAAGCAGAGTGAATAATTAGGCAATATCAATCAATGTGCAACCGTTTAGTTTAGCGCCATACATTAATCCTTCTCCACTTACTTTTGCCATCTTTCATGAAAAAAATAGCTTTCATACTCGCCACACTTGTTTGTGCAAATTTGTTTGCACAGCAACAGCCTGACTATGACAGCTACATTGCCCAATACAGCAATCTTGCCATGCATGAGCAAATACGCACAGGCGTTCCAGCCTGCATTACCCTTGCGCAGGGGCTGCTGGAATCGTCGGCTGGCAAAGGCGAGTTAGTGCTGCGCTCCAACAACCACTTTGGGATTAAATGCAAGAACTACTGGGCAGGCGAAAAAGTATATCATGATGATGATGCAAAAGGTGAATGCTTCAGGGCATATTCAACCGCCGAAGATTCCTACCGCGACCATTCCGATTTCCTGAAAAACAACGGACGCTATGCCTTCCTGTTTTCAATAGACCCTAATGATTACAAAGGCTGGGCTGCTGGATTGAAAAAAGCAGGCTATGCCACCAACCCCCAATACACTGCATCACTGATAAGGGTGATTGAAGAAAACAACCTGAACCAATATACAACACTGGCATTGAATATGCCTAAAGCTGGATCTGATATAGCCTCTCATACCTCAACTGTTACAGCCACTGCAATAGCCACTATTGCTTCTCCAGATTCAAAAACCGAAATCATTCAGAGCCCTGCTGAAAACTCCAACCTGCGTAGTACAGCTGCCAATACCCGAATAGCCAATTTTCCCGAAGGCACTTTTTCCATCAACAACTGCAATGTGGTGTGGGCAAAAGCTGGCTCTTCCATGCTTGCCCTGGCTTCCTCGCACAAGTTGACTGTATCTGAACTGCTTGCCTTCAACGACATGGACCGCAAGGACATTCTGGAAGAAGACCAGCTTGTTTTTCTTGAAAGGAAACAGAAGAAAGGCGGGAGGCAAACACATGAAGTTCTCGAAGGCGAAACCATCTGGAGCATTAGTCAAACTGAAGGTGTCAGACTTGCGCAACTGCTTGAATGGAATCACCTGAAACCTGAAGCCAAATTGACACCCGGGTCCACCGTCTACCTGCAGCAAGCCGCCCCATCAAAATAATTTTATTTACTTCCATCATTGATTTGAGAAACTGCCGGTTTGCGCCGGCCGTTTTTTTGTGAAAAATGCTGTGGCTGCTTATTACCTTTCAGGCCTCAACCCCCACCTCATGAAAGAAAAAGAGATAAACGTACTCGACAAAACATTTATTCCTTATATCAGCTCAACCGAGCTAAGCCATGAAATCAAGCGAATGGGCAAGGCACTCACCATTGATTATGCCGGTAAACAACCCTTGTTTATTTCCATCCTCAACGGCTCTTTCATGTTCTCTGCAGACTTGTTCAAAGAACTACAAATACCTGCCGAAATCTGCTTCATCAAACTCGCATCGTACAAAGGCACCCGAAGCTCGGGCCATGTTATTACTGCCATCGGGCTTGACACTTCAGTGAAAGACAGGCATGTGGTGGTGCTGGAAGATATTGTGGATACAGGAAAGACACTTTCCGCATTCCTGCCCGAACTGCAGAACCAACAGCCCGCAAGTCTTTCTATTTGTACTCTGTTGCACAAACCCGAAGCCACAGTATTTCCGCTTGAACTTTCCTACATCGGGTTCTCTATTCCGAACCGCTTTGTGGTGGGATACGGCTTGGACTATGACGGTTTTGGAAGGAATTTACCTGAAATATACCAGCTCAAGGATTGAATTCGTTAGTTCTTTTTAGTCCCTTCCTTACAGCACACCTTCAATTTGAACACAGCATCAGCATATGAAACGGTTGTGCGTTATTTTCTTTTTCTCCATCAGTATGTTGGTTGGTGCAGCGCCTTCCAAAGCTCAGAACTACTATTTCAAAGGCAGTTTTGTGGATGCTCAAAACAACCCTGTAGCCTTTGTGAACATAAAGATCCTGAGCAGCCAATTGGTTTACCAGGCAGGCAATACAGGAGAATTCGGCATTTCTTCCTTCCAGAAAACTGACAGCGCAGTTTGCTATTTACCCGGCTACGATACCATTTGGGTTGTTCTTCATCAAGGCGCATTTCAGCAGTTGAAGATTATGCCAAACGCCGCGTATGCCGAAAAATTATTGCGGGAAAGCAGGATGTCCAGCCTGGTAAAAACCACTCTTTCGGGCGACAATCAGCATTATACCTATGGTCCGGGCGAATCGTACAATGAATTAGTGCCTAATCAATTTGTGGAAGCAGTCGCCTATCCTTTCACCGGCTTTGTGCCCAACAACAATCATGCTTCCTACAGCAATATCAGGCGCTTCATCACCCAACGGAGCAGGGTGCCGGCCAATGCCGTTCGGCTTGAGGAACTCTGGAATTACTTTCCCTTGCAATTGACCGATACCCCTTACGACGGCAGCACTTTCAATTCGGCCAACTGGTTGTCTGAATGCCCATGGAATCCAGGCCATTGGCTGCTCATGGTAAATGCCGTTGCCCGTAAGGTCGACATATCGCAGTTGCCACCGGCGAACCTGGTTTTCCTCATTGACAACAGCGGTTCCATGGAAGATGAAAACAAGCTTCCGCTGGTAAAAGCCGGCTTTAAAATGCTGGCTGCCAACTTACGACCGTTTGACCGGGTTGCCATCATCACCTACGGCGGCACGGCGGCCATCATCCTGCCCCCAACCTACGGCACCGAAAAACAGAAGATGATTGATGTACTCGACAGCCTTGTGGCCGGGGGCTCCACGCCTGGCTCAAACGGCCTGAAACTGGCCTATGAACTGGTAACTACCAACTCTTTTTCAAACGGCATCAACAAAGTGATATTGGCGACCGATGGCGACTTCAACCTGGGAGTGGTAGATGATAATGAACTTGAGCGGATGGTGAGTGCTTATCGCTCCACCGGTGTTACACTCTCCTGTCTTGGGGTTGGCATGGGCAATTACAAAGACAGCAAAATAGAAGTATTGGCAAGAGCTGGCAATGGAAATTTCGCCTATCTCGATACAGAAGAAGAGGCTGAAAAGGTGATGGTAATGGAACTGACCGAGAACCTCTATGAAGTGGCTTCTGATGTTACCGTTCATTTTCAATTCAACCCCGATGTGGTGAAAAGTTACCGACTGGTTGGGTATGACAATCGCAGGACTGCACTTGCTGCCGGACATTACGAACTGGTGGGCAATGCCATCGGTTCTGGTCAATCAGTAGTGGCCATGGTTGAAATTGAACCGCAAAACCCTTTACCCACCAATAATCTTAGCCTCGGTACCTGGATTGTTCAGTACAAAAATTTGCCCGGCGATTCGGTTTATCGCAACAATGGCTACGTTCTTGAATCCAACAAAGTGCCGCTCAACGAAGCGGATTCTTCATTCAAAATTGCGGCTGCCCTTGCCTGGTATGGCATGCGGCTTCGGGAATCGGCTAACATGCCTTTCAATTCATTTAAGGAGCCAGAAGCACTTGCTCAATCGGCAATATCAACCGGCAATGTTCTCGGCCTTGGCTTGCTCAAAGTAATGGCCGACACAAGGCTCATTTACGAAGAGCCCGTGACAGAAAAAAAGAAACCGAAGAAAGGAAAAGAAAAAAGCCGCCCATAAGGCAGCTCTTTTGTTGAAATGACTTTATGCTTATTCTCTTACTCAAACATCTCTTTCACTTTTTGGAAAAATGATTTTGTGTTTTTGTCAGGTGCCGGTTGAAAGTTCGCACTTGCATTCATCTTTTCGAGCATGGCTTTTTCTTCACTACTAACATGCTGTGGCGTCCAAACATTTACATGAATCAGTTGGTCGCCTTTTTCATAGCTCTGCACACTGGGGAATCCCTTGCCTTTCAGCCTGAAAATTTTGCCGCTCTGGGTTCCGGGCGGGATTTTGATTTTTGCTTTGCCATCGATAGTTGGCACCTGCACTTCCGTGCCAAACACAGCATCGGGAAATGAAAGGTGCAGTTCAAAGGCCACGTTCAGTCCATCGCGATGCAATTCGGCATGCGCTTCTTCTTCAATAAGCACCCTGAGGTCTCCGGGATAACCACCTCTTTCGCCAGCATTTCCCTTGCCTTCCACTCTCAGTTCCATGCCTTCCTGCACGCCTGCGGGAATGTTGATGGTAACTGTTTCTTCGCCAAACACCCTGCCTTCTCCACGGCAACTGGTGCATTTAGCGGCTATAGTAGTGCCCTCTCCATTGCAGGTGGGGCAAGTGGTTACGGTTTGCATCTGCCCAAGAAAAGTGTTCTGCACCCTGCGCACCTGTCCGCTGCCTCCGCATGTGCCGCAGGTTTGAACACTGCTTTTGTCCTTTGCACCGCTGCCACTGCACGATTGGCAGGGAACATATTTCTTAACCTTGATGGTTTTGCTGGCTCCCTTGGCTATTTCTTCAAAATTGAGTTTCATTTTCACCCGCAGGTCGCTGCCACGGCTGCCTCTTGCACGGCCCTGGCTTCGGCCACTGCGGGCACCACCGCCACCACCAAAAAAGCTACCGAAAATATCATCGCCAAAAATGTCGCCGAACTGGCTGAAAATATCATCCATGTTCATGCCGCCCGGATGGCCTCCACCTCCGCGGCCGGGGCCAAAGGCTGCATGGCCGAAGCGGTCGTATTGGGCACGCTTGTCGGCATCACTCAATATTTCGTAGGCTTCTGCGGCCTCCTTAAACTTTTCTTCAGCGGCTTTATCTCCGGGGTTACGGTCAGGGTGAAACTGCATGGCCACTTTTCGATAAGCTTTCTTAATCTCATCGGCGGTGGCAGTTTTGCTCACACCCAGAATTTCGTAAAAATCACGTTTTGCAGACATAGTTGTTAACGATTAGCTGCGAGCTACGAGCCTTTTGAATCTTCTAAAAAGCCTTTTATTCCCACAACCTAAATTGATTCAGATTTATAATTAATTCTCCCATTTGTTTATTCAGCCATCATACAAAGAGATAACAACCTCGAAGCTGGTGGCTCTCACCTATCTTAT